>NZ_JBTMXB010000038.1:0-34900 GCF_054489405.1 Mesorhizobium sp. A623 | reverse complement strand
CGACGAGAGCCGCAGCGGAGCCGAAAAGAAGGCTCTTAATGTTCATTTTCTGACCTCCAGTCAAAAGTTAAAAAACGGGTCTGGGTATTTTTTGCTGAAGGACAGCGTTCCCCGCTTCACCCCTCATTACCGAAAAAGATGCGCACCGCGCCGCTTCCTCGTTCGTGACATTACCGATCGGTCGGTGGCGTTCAACCACGATCACGTCGCGAAGGCATCGATGGGATGCCATCGATTGCCGATGTTGCACAAATGACACGATTTGCACCCTCTCCGAAAGCTCTTGTTAACCGTTGAGGCCGTGTAGGCCCCTTGCGGGTCGAAATCCGCCTGAAGCGGCGTCGGACGGCGAGAATCGCCAGTTGCCGGTGGATTCGGCGAGAATCGTCTTTTACCGGCTTCATGCGGATCGATTGCGGCCCGCCGGGCCGCCGCGCAGGCCAGGAATGCTGCTCCGCAGGCCTGTTAATGTGTCAGGCAACGATGAATTTCCAGCAATTTGCAATTATAAGAGGGATGGTCATTGATTGTGTCCCGGCTTTTCTCTATCCAGCGCCGCAACGGAGAGGTGGCCGAGTGGTCGAAGGCGCTCCCCTGCTAAGGGAGTAGAGGTCAAAAGCTTCTCGTGGGTTCGAATCCCATCCTCTCCGCCATACCATCAATAAAATCAATGGTTTAGCGGATATTTCAGGCGGTGGCCTAACGGCTGGCATAAGGCTACAGCCCCGCCTTTTCCAGCGTTTCAGCGATAGCCGGATCAATACCCAGATAGCGCCGCAAGCCCGAATCGGGCTTTTCAACTGGGAGAATTTCTCCCGATTGAGTTTCGGGACAACTTGTCCTGAAAGTCTTTTTAGGCACCGGCCCCGTCATGTCACGGTCCACTCGACCAGAACGTCAATGAAGGCGCGCCGCTCATCCACGGTCACGGCCTTGACCGCGTACTCCGCACCTGTCCGGGCATTCACCACCTGCCAAGCCGGCGACATTGCCGCCGCGTCCGGTTGCCAGCGGATAGTCAAGACCAGCGTGGCGGTGCCGGCAAGCCGGCTGGCGATGATCGTTTCGCCAGCCTTGAGTGTGCGGATGCGGCACGGCGCAGAAAACACCGTTGCCCATTCCAGTTTCGTACCGCCGTAGCCGTCGTCGACCTCCATGTTCTGGCGGAAGTCGGCCACTTCTCTAAAGAGTCCTGGCTGGCTCATGCCGCACCGTCGATCTTGCCGCGATTGTCGTTTGCCCCGATCAAGCCCATGTTCAAAGGCTGCACATAATCGTCGCCTTCCGGGATATCCGACATATTTTCAAACTTGCGGATTTCGTTCGCCGACAACCAGCCGCCCTCGCGTCCGATCCGGTAAGCCGTGTAGCGGGTAGTCAGGTCGCCCCTAAGCAGGCCCGAAAGATCATGCTCGATATAGAACTGCTTGCGGCTTTCCGGCGTGAGCAAGGCAATGTTCATCGCAAGTTCGACGCGCTTGGCCATGGGCGCCAGACAGCGCTGCACCAAGGCGCGGGACTCCTCCGAGATGGAAGAATAGTTCGCGTCGGCCATGATGCCCGCCACGGAAGGCGGAACGCCGAACACCGAACAGATGGATTCGTTCGACAGCTTGCGGCTTTCCAGAAATTCCGAATCCTTGGCGCTAAACTGGAACGTCTCAAACTTGGCGCCGCCGTCCAGAACGATCAACTCGCCAGCCTTCATCGAACCGACGATGCGGTCCTTGAACTTCTGGATCAGGTCGTCTTTGCCCGTGCCGGAAAGCTTGTCGGGGAAGGATAGCGCCCCGGCTGGCCTGAAAGCATTTTCAGCCTGTGCGCCTGCTTGGTCCTGTTGTGCCGTAGCAAGGCCGAACGTGCTGGCGGCGATCTGGATTGGCGACATGCCAAGCACGCCGTCCGCGGTACGGTAGCGCAAATGCAAGATTTCCTCCTGCAAGAACGTCTCGGTGCCGCCGTCCTGTTTGGCGTGCTTATACCGCAAGCGACCATTCTTCAGGACTTCCACCGTCACCGTCCCGGCGACCAGCGGGTGCAGGCTGGTGACTTGGCCGCGCCCGTTTCGCTCGACGCGCGCATAGCCATTGCCGTGCATAAGGATGGCCGCGACGAGCATTTCGCGCCCCTCGAAGGCCGTAAGCGTTGGCGACATGGCGTCGTGCAGGCAGTTATACAGCGGATGGTCGTTCGCCGCCTCGCTGCCGCCGTTGTCGGTGCGCCGGTAGACCTTCAGCGGCACACTCGCCAAGGACTCCGAAATCGTCTGGATGCAGCGATGCGCTACGGCCAGCCCGGATGCCTTTTCAATGTCCGCGCGGGCCGTCCAGCGTGCACCAAGGAACTCGCCAAGGAACGGATCCGAACTGGCGATGCGCTCTTCCTGTTTCTTAAATGGCCACATTTTCAAGCTCCAAGATTGCAATCCGGCGATCAGCGGTTGTGCGGCGCGAACGGGCCGACACGCTGGTGCCGCTGTAAGCTGGCCATGCGCTGACCACCGACACTTCGCGAAGCTCGACGTTCCGCAGGGTGCGCTTGTCGCCGCGCCACTCGTCGCCGCCTTCCGGGACTAGGAAGCCGAAGCTCATCCCGCCCAGATCGCCACGGGCAGCCAAGGCAAGCACGTCACGGCCCGCGCTGGTATCGGGTACGTCGATTTCAAAGCGCAAGCCGGTAGCGTCTTCGGAAAGCCGCAACGTGCCTGATTTAGTGCGTGCCAAAACGCGCTTATGATCATGGTCCGCAAGGGCAAGGATATCGCCCTTGGTTGCTAGGCTGGCCGCAAAAGCACCCGGCGCGATAGTCTCGCTGAAGTCGGCAATCCGCGCCTCATTATTGAACGTCGCGACGTACCCGGACAGCTTGCGGCCCGCCGCTTCGACGCTATGCGCGGCTCTGGTTTCAATGGTCAAATCGTCCACTCCCTATAGGGCGCAAGCAGCGCATTGACGCCGAACTCGATGGCATGAGAAGGCTTTTCGCCGGCTGCATCGCGGTTGGAATACCAATGGCTGATTAGAAGCTTGACGGCATGAAGGACGGCAGGCGGAACCGGGATGGCAATCGCCACCCCGATCTCTGCAACGTAGCCTTCCGCCGCCTCGACCAGCGACTGGATGTAAACGTCATCCGAGTCGAAGGTGACGCGAAGGTGAGCCTTCGCATCTTCAAGGCTAACGGCGCTCACGATTAGACAGCCTTGAACGAAAAGGCTTCATCGTGACGGATGGCAATGTCGGCGTCCAGAAACGCGAACAGGTTCAGGCCGCCCTTGGTTGCCGCGGTGCCGTAAGGATCGGCCAGAATGTCGATTCCGCTCCACATTCCGAGCACCAGGTTCGACCAAGCACCGAAGATCAGATGCTCTTTTGCGGGTGCGCCCGCATCGTTGGGAACGTTGTTCGAAGACACAACGCGCTCACCGTGGAAGACTTCCGAAGCCGGAATATTCCGCTCGGTAGTATCCTTAATCTTGCGCACCGTTGCCATCAGCGTGGGCGAAGTCAGGAAGCCCGTGGTTCCGGTGACGTCATCGATTTCAAGAGCGGCGATAAGGTCCGCGGCAATATCGGAAAGCGCCGTTTCCGCCGTGGCGTGCTCGGTGATTGCCTCCAGAATGCCGGTCGGCTCATTAGTGCCGCCGCCCTGAATTGCCGCCTTGTCGAGCGCCTGACCCAGCTTGAAAGCCAGATCGTTACGCAACACATTTTCCAGCGCGACACTGTTCTGCAGCATCAAACGACGCGACAAATACATCTGGCCGGAAACCGTGCGCGGCGTCAGGCTAACCTTGTCGAAGGTCGAATCCGAAGCCGTGGTCGCGCCGTCCTCAGCCACCCAATAAGCGGTCGGGCCGGACGTGAGGCGCGGTAGGTCGAGATTACCCGAAAGGCCGCTGATAATCGTGGCGCCCATGCCCTGCACCGCAAGGACGGGGCGAAGCCGGTCGATCATGCCGCCAAGGTTCGTGGCGACGGTCTGGCCTGCCGTGGTCGTGGTCATGGCGCGCTGTTCGCCAAAGATCGCGGAGGTTGGAATCATTACCCCGCGAACTTCCCTGCCTTTACCAAGCTCGGCGCTGATTTCAGCCTCACGGCCAGTCAGCGTGCCGGCAGCGGATTCGCGGATCGCCTTGCTTACGCTGTATTCGCGGGTTTCAGCCTCGAAGCGGGCATCCGGCGCGGCCTCGCTCTGCCGTTCCATTTCGGCCAGCGTGGCGGTGCGTTTAATGTCCTTGTCCAGGGCGCGGATTTCGCCCTCGATGCGGTCAAAAGATTCTGCGTCGTCTTTCGCACCGCGAAGTTCAACGATTTTCGTGGCGCGTTTTTCCTGCAAATTTGCAAGCGTCATATGGTAGCTCCAGTCTGGAAATGCCCCGTGGGGCGGTTGTGGTGGCCTAAGCGGCCAAGTCAGCGACGATGCGTCCCGCGGGAACAATCAAAGTCGCTGTGTCGATCAGGACGCGCGAAACGTCCTGGTCGGCTATCTTCCGGCGAACGCGTGGCATGGACCGGCCGCACGTAACAATGACGTGCTCGTCGGGCTGCGGTTTCGCGTCCACCGCTTCGAGTGCGCCGGATATGGCGAAAAGCCATGTCATTCCGAAACGCTCGAAGATGCGCGCCAGCTTCAGCACGGCGCAGTCGGTGCGGCTGAAGTAGCGTCTATTCTTGTCCTTGGCAGAAACCAGATCAGCCATCGGGCCGATCATGAAAATTATCTGGTCAAGGTGATTTCTGGACAGGCCGATAAGATCAGCCGCCTCTGCGACCGATAGGTCGCGGGAAGTCGTGCGCCCCATAATGGTCGCTCCTTTGATTTCTAAGAAACTAAGTGAAATGAGAAGCCGACCGCAGCATCGCGCATGCGGTCGGCTGGTGCGTCCGGGCAATACTCCGGTCCGACTTCTAGCGCAGCGTACCGCTACGCCACGACTTGCCTTGCACTGACCGCCACATGAGCCCCATTGCTGTAGGGCGGGCGGCAACGATCAGCGCTTCAGGACTGGCCAAGCCCTATAAGGAGTGCCGCCCTTGTCTATGAAACTTTGATTTGTGCGGAAGGCCAACCGCCTTCCTACTTATAAGGCGCGGGAACGGCATCTGGTACGTACGAGCCTTCCCATTACTCCCAAGCCTAGAACGGTTTGAGTCCGGACTGTCCGTCACACATACACACCACGGGAAGGGCCGAAACTCCCGTTTCTCCCTATATATAACGCGCCGCGGGCCGATCTGGTTATAACCAGCCCTCTCACCCTCTAACACGCTGGGGGGCAATCGGGTGACAGTCATCCGGAATCAAGTAACGGGATCAATGGGATAATCGGCAAAAAGCAAATAAGGCGAAATGCGCCACATTTGGCCAGATGCACCCCTCACAGATAAAGGGTTACGAGGGCGCGGAAATTCTACCTTCCCTTACTGATACACACCATGGGAAGGGCGGAAAGCGGCACCCCCCTACTATACTGTATGCGAAAACCCGGAAAATACACATGGTGCGACACCCTGCCGCATGGCATTTCTGCCACAGGTGTGATTTCGGCCATATTTTGCGAATTCGCAAAATTTGCCGACCTCTCATATCCATACCCTATAACTAGCCACGAAATGGCCCTCTGGAACAATCTCTATCGTTGTCGTGGCCTAATAAATCGCTAATCATTGGCTTTTTGGCTCTGGTTTGCCGCCACGTGGCGGCGAGTACTGCTTGTGTTGACTTCCCTCCCGTTGAACGCCCATGGTGCCAACGGGTTTATAAGGGAGGGAAGTATGACCGATACGTGCGCATATGAGATATCGAAGCCTGAGAAAAAGCATCTTGGTCGGATTGGGATAAGTCGCGTTGCGGACGGCAGCCAGTACGTTATGGTCGTCGAGGGTGAGAAGTTAGAAACATATGCCACCTTGATATTCTGCGACGACACGATTCGTATTTCGAACGTCCCTCACGATATTTTCTTTACCCCGGATGCCGTTATTCGCCCCGACATCTCTAAGGAATCTATATTGTTTGGAGACGCAACGACACCCATTGGGTTGATACGTTTCGTGGATGGGCGCGCATTGCTTATTGTAAAAAGCGGCGAAGACGAGAAACTAGTCGATATCCATAGCGGCAAGACTGAGGGGAATAATGGCTATGGGCATCCGATGGCCAAGAAATGGTCCATAACTCGCCCGGACACTGAGGGGAAACCCCGAGTTGTCTTCAAGTTCCCGCAGGGTTAAGCCGCCATCAAACAGGCGGGCAGCGTATCTTCCTCGACACGGCGCGCCATCGCAAGGCTCATCGCCAGCGACACAAGGCCATCGATCTTTTCGCGGCTACGGTCTTTGTCAGTCTGTTGGAAAGTTGGTCTCCAGCGATCCGCCGCCAACGAGCGTTGGCTCTACGCGCTGTGTGTCATCGCCATGAAGCTCAACCGCCAGCCAGTGCCAATGAACCGGTCACGTCGCTATGTCATCGAGCGGGTTCGGGATTTTGCGAGTGAGGTGTCGCCTACATGATGGGCAGAAATTGGTGGAAAAACGGACTGGCAGGTTTCGGGCGGCTACTTCGGGAAAGCTGCCCTTCACCTGGGCAACGACCTTCGGCCGGCCCATTTGGAGACGTTCAGGCCCCTACTCGCCAAGTCCGAAAGCTGTTGTCTGTTCATTCAGGCATTTGCAGCTGATCGACCATATTCAGCCGCGATCGCACTAGGCTGGGCAAGTCGACCTCTCTGATCACGACTGTATCGCGTTCGGAGGTTTGCCGCGCTACCGGAAGAGGCCGTTCGTCGATGCAAACGGCACCTAGCGGCGGGTTACCATCAACCCGCGTCTCTTGGTCAATACGGCCGATGGCGTAACCGGGGGCTCTGCGGCAGGGCCCTGAATGGCGCGCTCGCTCTCCTATCAGGCTGCCCGTCAGGTTGCTGCACGGGTCGGGCAATTGGTTTTGGCCGACCCGTGCAGCAACCCGTCACAAACGAAAACTTGTCGAATGTGTCTATCTGGATCAGACTATCTCAGTCATCGAGGAGGGTGGGATAAGATATGACGCTGCCAGTTGAGGCGTTGCTTACATGATGGCATTCCTCGGATCGGTGTCGATACCTGCCTTGCTCGTCTCGCAGCTGATTGCGCTCTCGGTCTTCCCACTTTTCTTCACAACGCTCTCGACACCGATCCGACAGGTTCATTTCTACGTCTATATTGCCCTTGTCCTGCTCATTGGCGGCTTCTTGGGCAATGCCTACTCCCTGCCAATAACCGATGGTGTTGTCGTTTCCGGTGGCAATCTTTGCTACGGCGCGTTCATGATGACATGCGTCATGTTCGTTTGGGTGGAGCGTGACGCCTTCATCCTGCGTCATCTCGTGCGGCTCGTCATTCTGGTCGACCTCTTCAATGTCGTGTTCTCGTTCCTGACCAACGCGATCCTGGAGACGAGCGGCGTCGTCAATCCGCATGGCGTGCCTCCCGGAATGTTCGAGATATCTACGCCTCTGATCGTCCTTGGCGGCGTGCTCATTATTCTGGAACTCCTACTCCTCCTGTTCATCTTCGAGACCACGAAGAAACATGTCGGCTCGCTACTCGCGACAGCCGTCATCTACATCTTGTCGTTCGTGCTAGTTCTTGTGCTGGACGGCATCGTCTTTCCGTTCATTGCCTTCGGCATAAACGCCGAAATCGTCGCTGTGGTCTTCGGGGGGCTTCCTGGCAAAGTCTTCATGGCGACGGCGTTCAGCGCACCGCTGGCCCTGTTCATGCTCTGGCGACGGCAGGCATTTGTCGACTTTCTCCGTAGCGACACCGTCCGCTGGCGGCTTCTAAAGTCCAGCAGCACCGATCTCATCAAAGAGATGGCCAGGAAAGACCAGGATGTGCGGCGAGGCGATATCGTTTTCAAGAATGCCTCCGAGGGCCTAGCGATCGTCGACGGTGCCGGCGTCGTTCTTAAAGCGAATGCGGCCTTCCAACACATGCTCGATATCGGCGGGGAGAGAGCCGCAAATTTGAAAAGCGCATTCTGGCACGCAAACAATCCCCTCCATCTGCCGCAGAGTCCCCGGGAAGGATGGCGAAAGGAGGTAACGTTCGGCCGAGGAAAGCGCCCCGGCATTCTGTCTATCACGCCTGCTGGAGAGGACGTCGAAGGCGGCGAGACTTATGTCTACTCGCTGACAGACATCACCGAACAGAAGGAAGCGCAGGACAAGCTCGAATACCTCGCGTTACACGATCAGCTAACCAAACTTCCGAACCGCCGTTTCCTCGACCAATGCCTGAGTCGTCTCGGGGAGAAGGTCTACACGCTCATCATCATCGATATCGATCACTTCAAGGACGTCAATGACAGCTACGGCCATGGCACAGGTGACCGCGTCCTTCAGGTCATAGGCGACCGACTGCAAGCCGTGCGAAAAGAGCATCTGGGCGTAGACGATGTCGTGTGCCGGATCGGTGGCGACGAGTTCGCGGTTTTTGTCCAGTCGGGCGACAAGCGCTTCATCACTAGAACTCTGAAAAGGATACAGGACGCTTTTAGCCAGACCGTTTCGATTGACGATGACCTTAACGTATTCTCGTCCGCGACGATCGGGGTGAGCTACCAACACGCCAGTGGGGAGGGTGACGCCCTGCTCGAGGCCGACGCGGCGCTTTACGAGGCCAAGCGCAACAGGCGCGGGTCAATCGGCTTCTACGAGGAAGGTTTGACCGCCGAAAGCCAGAAGCGGATGACGTTGGGTCCAAAGCTGAAAATCGCGATCGAGAACGGTGACCTCGAAGTCCACTACCAACCGCAATTCGATGCTGCTACCCACGAATTGCGAGGGGTAGAGGCCCTTGCCCGGTGGACTGATCCGGAACTCGGGGAGGTGCCTCCTAGCGATTTTGTTCCCGTAGCGGAGGCAACCGGTCTCATCGAAATGCTTGGGGAATACGTGCTTGAACGAGCGTGCCGGGACGGACAGGAGTGGCTGCGAAGCGGGAGCGCGCCGATCACCATCTCGGTGAACATTTCGCCCAACCAACTGAGGTTCCGTCGCTTCATTTCCGTGCTACCGAAGACGCTCGCAAAGACGGGGTTCCCTGCCAATCTGCTCGAAATCGAGATAACAGAATCTTCTTACATCGAGCGGGAAGAGGAGGTCACGCCGTTCCTCCGAAAGCTGAAAGAAATGGGTGTCAGCATCGCGATCGACGATTTCGGTACGGGCTACTCGTCGCTTTCGTATCTGCGGGACATGCCATGCGACTGCGTCAAGATCGATCGCCGTTTCATCGATCGCATACCTGAAGACTCCAAACAGTGCAGCCTGGCATCGGCGATCATACAGATGGCCAAGGTGATGTCGTTCAAAGTTGTCGCGGAAGGCGTAGAGACCAAGGAGCAACTGGATTTCCTGGCCGCCCAAGGCTGCGACTTGATCCAGGGGTTCTACTTTGCTCCGGCCCTCCCGAAGATGGAACTGGAAACGCTACTGGCTCGTGCTGAGCGAGAGCCAAGAGCCCCGCCGCGTAAGTGACCCAACTTAGCCGATCATGAGGCGGGGCAATCTTCATAGGCGGCCCCTCAGGCAGCGTCCGGGATAAATGTCCGGGTTGCGGTCGAAAGCGGCATTCCAACGAGCACCCGACGATCGCATTCGCACGCAGAATGTCCGCCGGACATTCCATGAACGGACAAAACCGGCTCGTTTGGGGTAGATTCTGACTATGCTCGGGAGAGTGACGCCTGCGACGGAGATCATCCATCGCGGGCGCTGTTGTTTCCGTCACCATCATCATCGTCGAGATCATTGCCTTGCCCGTCCGTCCTCCGTTCCATCGCCCCGTTGGTCGGCGCGAGAAGCGTGAGCGTGACCGTGACTATCAGCGCAAGCGGGATCCGGTCGCCCGTGCGCTCTATCGCTCGAAGCGCTGGCGGACTGAACGCGCCGCCTTCCTGCACGAGCATCCGCTGTGCGGCGAGTGTGACCAACATGGCGTGATCCGCCCGGCGAGCGTCGTCGACCACATCGATCCTCATGGCGGTGATGAGGCGGTGTTCTGGGATCGCAATCGCTGGCAGGCGCTGTGTGCGTCGTGTCACGGTAAGAAGACAGCCAGCCAGGACGGCGGCTTCGGCAATGCGCGGCGCTGCACGTGAGCCTCACCACCCCCCGGGGGGAGGTCAAATCTCTGGAGCCTTTACGCCAGGGACCGCGCGCCACCAAGAACGCATCCGTGGCCAAAATGGCGATGGGGGGTACGACGATAAAATGAACGTTCGAATTAAAGGAATATTCCGTGCCAGCGACTGATCTTGGTCCTGCTGACCTCGGCGCTAATGACCGTCAGCTTGCGGTCGAATACCGCCGTCTCGATGATCTGGTGCCCTATGCTCGCAATGCTCGCACCCACTCGGAAGCTCAGGTCGCCGAGATTGCCGGCTCGATCCGCGAATTCGGTTTCACCAATCCGGTGCTGATTGCCGAGGATGGCACGCTGATTGCCGGCCACGGTCGGGTGCTGGCTGCGCGCAAGCTCGGTATAAAAACCGTGCCGGCGATCGTGTTGTCGGGCCTGTCGGAAACACAGCGCCGGGCCCTGGTACTCGCCGATAACCGCATCGCCATGAATGCCGGCTGGGACGAGGAATTGCTGGGGCTGGAACTCTCCGATCTGCAGGAGGCCGGCTTTGATCTGGGTCTGACCGGCTTCGGCGACGACGAGTTACAGAACCTGCTCTACGGAAATCGCGAGGAACAGGACGGGCTGACCGATGACGACGCCATTCCGGAGGTCCCGGCAACACCGGTGACACGGCGTGGCGACCTTTGGCTGCTGGGCGAGCATCGGCTGCTCTGCGGTGACTCCACCGATGGCGCAGATGTTACCAGGCTGATGTCAGGTGAGCGGGCGGCGCTGTTTGCCACCGACCCACCTTATCTCGTCGACTATGACGGCACCAACCATCCGACCAAGAACAATGCTTCGGCCCGCGCAAAGAAGGTCGCCAACAAGGACAGGTTGGAGGATTATGTCGAACAGAAGCACTGGGATGATTCTTCGCAAGGCCCGCAGTTCTATGAGGCGTTCTGCAAGACGGCGATCGACCATGCCATTGCCGAGGATGTAGCCTGGTACTGCTGGCATGCCTCGCGGCGTCAACGCATGCTGGAAACCGTCTGGGACCAGTTCGATGTGCTGCATCATCAGCAGATCATCTGGGCCAAGTCCCGTCCAGTGCTGACACGATCGGTGATGCTGTGGGCGCATGAGCCATGCATGTTCGGTTGGGTTCGCGGTAAGAAGCCCCGCATCAACCGCGAGGGTTTTGAAAGCTGGCCGACCACGGTGTGGAATATCCCGTCGTCCGAGATCGAGACCCGCGAGCACCCGACCTCGAAACCGGTGCGCGTCTTCACGCTGCCGATGCAGTTGCACACTCGTCCTGGAGACATCTGCTACGAGCCGTTCTCCGGCTCGGGATCGCAGCTGATAGCCGGCGAGAAGACAGGGCGTCGCGTCTACGGCCTGGAACTGTCGGAAGCCTTCTGTGACGTGGTCGTCAAGCGCTGGCAGACATTTACCGGCAAGGCGGCGACGCTCGATGGTGACGGCCGCAGCTTCGACGAAATCGCCGCTGAGCGCGTGCCGGCTGTCAAGGACGTGGTAGCGGCATGAAGCAGACTCGAACCATGTCGTTGGTGGAATCGCTCACCAATGTCGCAATCGGCTACGGCATTGCCGTCGTGACGCAGATCGTGGTGTTCCCGCTGTTCGGGCTTTCCACCACGATTGCCGAGAACATGGTCATGGGTGCCATCTTCACCGTGGTGTCGATCGTGCGCAGCTACAGCCTGCGGCGTCTGTTCGAGGCGTTTCACCAACGAATATACGCGGCCGCACGGGAGAGCGTATCCGCTAGGCGCGACGCCAATTGCCTCGGGAGTTAGCCATGACTGGTACTGCGCTTTGCCTTCTTGAAGTTTCTTATCTCGCCGATCAATTCTGAAACCTGTCGGAAAGTCATGGCATCCTCCGACCAGGTAGCATTTTCAGACTGTCTCTCTGACAATGGGCGGTGGGTCCTGCCGCTGAATGACTCCCAGTTGGTCGTCTCGCCGGTTTCCAAGTCCATCACCGCATCTATGCGGTAGTGGGGAGGATCGGTCTTATGATCGAGACAAATTCGTACTTGGGCATCACCGAGCAATCGCTCACAGTCCAGTAATTGCTTAAGGACTAACCGAACGTATTCCTCCGGCAAGCTGCTTTTCACCGATCATAGCGTCGCGTTACTGGGCAGCGTCGTAAGGGTCATATCATCTCCTGTGCTCGCGGCCGTCAGTTTCCGATGAGGCGATGGCCACACCGAGCTTTCTTTGGAGCGTACCCGTCACCGCGCCACACTGCATAGGAGTTTTGACATGGCCGGCCGCAAGCCGCTGCCGACACATCTGAAGCTGGTCAAGGGCACGGCCCGGCCGCATCGCCTGAACAAGGCCGAGCCGAAGCCGGTGGTGGCGACGCCAGCGCCACCGGATCATCTTGATGATGCCGCCAAGGCCAAGTTCGTAGAAATGGCGGCACTGCTCGCCCGACATGGCGTCATGACGGAACTCGATACCGGCGCGCTCGCTCGTTATGTGGTCATCTGGCGGCGCTGGCTCGAGGCAGAACAGGAAGTGAAGCGCCGCGGCCCGGTAGTGAAGACGTCGAACGACAACATTATCCAGAACCCGTTCCTGGCCGTCGCCAACAAGTGTCTCGCGCAAATGGCACAGATCGAGAGTGAATTCGGGCTGACGCCGTCGAGCCGATCGCGCATCCGCATGGCAGAACCCGTCGAGACGACCGATCCATTCGAGGATTTTTTGACCCGTGGCAGAAAAGCGTAAATCCGGCGGCCGCAGAAAGGCACCATCCTGTCCGGTCGAGATGTACGCGCGCGGTGTCGTCGCCGGACAGATCGTTGCTAGCCGTCTGGTGAGGCTTGCCTGTGAGCGGCATCTGGCCGATCTGAAGTCCGGCGGAAAGCGTGGCTTGGTCTGGGACGGTGACGCCGCACGGCACGCGATCGCCTTCTTCGGCCATCTGCGTCATTCGACCGGCGAATGGGCCGGCGAGCCGTTCGCGCTCCAGCCGTGGCAGGAATTTATCGTCGGCTCGCTCTATGGTTGGAAACGCAAGAATGGCCTGCGCCGGTTTCGCACGGCTTATGTCGAGGTGGCGCGCAAGAATGGCAAGTCGGTGCTGCTCGCTGGAACGGCGCTCTATGCCCTGATTGCCGATGGCGAGCCCGGCGCGCATGTCTATTCCGCCGCTACGACCCGCGATCAAGCCCGCATCGTATTTGGCGAGGCGGAGCGCATGGTGGCGGCCAGTTAGGCACTACAGGCAAGGATCACGAGGACCGTGAACAATCTGGCGGTGCTGCCGACCTCGTCATGGTTCCGGCCACTGTCGGCAGATGCGACCAAGATGGACGGCTTGAACGTTCACTTTGCCGCCGTCGACGAGGTGCACGAACATCCGGGGCCAGAGATTATCCAGAAGCTCAACACCGCGACCGGTGCTCGTCGCCAGTCACTGATTTTTGAGATTACGACTGCGGGCTATGATCGCCATTCCGTCTGTCGCCAGCATCATGAGTTCTCGGTCAAGGCACTGGAAGGCACCGTGCCGACAGAGTCGTCCGATAGCTGGTTTGGCTATATCGCCACCATCGACGAGGGCGACGACTGGACCGATCCAGAAGTCTGGGTGAAGGCCAACCCGAGCCTTGGCATCACCGTCAAGGTTGACGACCTGAAGCGCCAGATCGACGAGGCAAAAGAAATGCCGGCGCAGCAGAATGCGATCCGTCGCCTGCGCTTGAATGAATGGACCGAGCAGGTCACGCGCTGGCTCGACATGAGCGTGTGGGAGGAAGGTGGCCTTCCCGCCACAACCGACTGGCGCATTGTCAAACATGATCTCGACGATCTGGAGCAGAAGCTGCTGGGACGCGAATGCTATGGCGGGCTCGATCTTGCCCGAGTTAACGATCTGTCGGCCTTCGTGCTCGCCTTCCCGCCTACGTTGGACGGCGATCTCGGTGATCTCGCCGACAAGTGGATCGTTGTTTGCCGCTTCTGGATCCCAGAGGAAGATATTCTGCGCCGAGTGCGGCGCGACCGCGTTCCCTATGACGTCTGGCGCGACCAGGGATTTTTGACGGCGACGCCCGGCAACGCCACCGACTTTGCCTTCGTCGAAAAAGAAATCATCGAGCTGGCATCACGCTACGACCTGCGCGAGCTCTCCTACGACCGCACCTTCGCCGGCGAAATCGTCCAGCACTTGACTGATGAAGGGCTGAGCCTGGTCCAGTTCGGGCAGGGGTTTTTGAGCATGGCGGCCCCCACGGCGGAACTGGAGCGCCTGTCGGTGTCGCGCTCACTTTGGCATGGCGGTCAGCCGGTATTGCGGTGGAACGCCTCAAACGTCGCCGTTCGTCATGATCCGGCCGGCAACATCAAGCCGGACAAGGAGCGCTCGACCGAACGCATCGATGGCATCGTCGCCATCTGCAATGCGCTCGGCCGAGCTCTGGCCCGTGACGTCAATGCCGGCCGCTCGGTCTACGAGACCCGCGGCATCCTGATGCTGTAGCGGCACAGCTTACGAAAGAAACCATATGGCATTCTGGTCGAACTGGTTCGGTGATGCAAAACCGCCGGCTGCATCGCCGCGCGCGGCGTTCCAGGATGCGGGTGGCGGGATCGTCGTTGCGACGAGCCAGCAGTTGGAAGAGGCACTGCGGTCTGGATCGCTGACGACATCAGGTGCAACGGTAACGCCGAACAGCGCCATGCGGGTTGCGGCCGTCTATGCCTGCGTGCGGATCATCTCCGGCGCGGTGGCAACGCTGCCCTTGCACATCAAGCGCCGCGTCGATGAGCGCACCCGCGAGGATGCCTCGGACACGCCGATCTGGACGGTACTGCGGCGCAGGCCCAACCGCTGGCAGACGCCATCGCAGTTTCGCCGCATGCTGCAGGCGCATCTGCTGTTGCGCGGCAATGCCTATGCGATGATCGTGCGCTCGCGAGGATTGGTCCAGGAGCTTATCCCGCTGCACCCCGACCGCGTCGAGGTGAAGCAAGCCGACGATCTGGTGCTCGATTATGTCTGCACGCGCCAGGATGGCCGCCGTATCAAATTGGCGCAGACGGAAGTCTTTCATCTGGTCGGGCTGACACTCGATGGCGTGCATGGGGTGTCGGCGATTGCCTACGCCCGCGAGACCATCGGCCTGTCGCTGGCCATGGAAGATCACGGTGCCACCACCTTCCGCAACGGCGCCCGTGTCAGTGGCGTCTTGAAGCACCCGAACAAACTCGGGCCAGAGGCGGTCACTCGCCTCAAGGCGGGGCTGGAAGAATTCCGGGCCGGCGGTGAGCAAGAGGGAAAAAATCTCATCCTCGAAGAGGGCATGGACTACGCCCGCATCGCTATGACGGCCGAGGATGCACAATGGATCGAGAGCCGCAAGTTCAGCCGCACAGACATCGCCATGTTCTTCGGCGTGCCGCCGCACATGATCGGCGACACGGAGAAATCGACCAGCTGGGGCACAGGCATCGAGCAGCAGTCGATCGGCTTCGTCGCCTATACGCTCGAAGACCATCTGACCATGTGGGAAGAGGCCATCAACCGCGACCTGATCGGCGCGGACGACAAGCTTTATGCCCGCTTCAACCGGGCAGCATTGGTCAAGGGCGACATCAAGGCCCGCTGGGAAGCCTACGTCAAAGGCCTGCAATGGGGCGTCTATAGCCCCAACGAAATCCGAGCGCTGGAAGATCAGAACCCGCGTGACGGCGGTGACGTCTTCTATCCGCCGCCGAACACGGCCGGAGTGCCGGCAGGTGACGACCAAGATCGCCGCGAGGTTGCTAATGGCAGCGATGGCGAAACGGACAGAAACCCAATTGTTTGAGGTTTAGGAAAGATGAGCATTCTGAACACGTTGAAGCTTACCACGGCGATAATCACCGCGTCCCTTGTGACCCTCGCTATCATCAATCCAGCGTTCCACTTCGGCTCTTTCATCAGTGGTTTTGTCCTCGGCTGGTTCCTGCTTCTCTTGCTGGAGAACGACCGATGAGTCTGCGTACATTGCCGGAGGCGCAGGTCTTTGCACGTCCGCAAAACTACCAGTGGGACGCGCCTTCCGACGTGCTGACGAAATGGGCCGAGTTGCCGCTTGCTGCAGATGACGACACCGACACCACGATCTCCATGTTCGACGTGATCGGCGAGGATTTCTGGTCGGGTAGTGGCGTGACGGCGAAACGCATCTCGGCCGCCCTGCGCTCGATTGGCAACAAGGATGTCATCGTCCGGATCAATTCCCCGGGTGGCGACATGTTCGAGGGCATCGCGATCTACAACCTTCTGCGCAGCCATCCGGCCAAGGTGACGGTCGAGGTATTGGGCTGGGCAGCATCTGCGGCGTCCATCATCGCCATGGCCGGTGACGAAATCCGCATGGGGCTGGGCTCCTTCATGATGGTGCACAATGCCTGGGGCGTGGTGATCGGCAACCGCCATGACATGCGCGAGGCAGCAACCCTGTTCGACCAGTTCGATGCCGCAATCGCCGACATCTATCAGGCGCGCACCGGTATGAGGCGGGCGGACATCAAACAGCTGATGGATGCCGAGACCTTCATGGCCCCGGCACAGGCTGTCGAGAACGGCTTTGCCGATATCGTCGATGATGGCGTTGTGGCGCCTCCTGGCGAAACGAAGATTATGGATCGGCAGCTGATGGCACGCCGGCAGACCGAGGCCGCGCTCGCCCGCGCCGGCTTTACCCGAGACAAACGCTCCGACCTCTTGATGGAGATGGGCGTTTTAGCGGCCCCGCGTGATGCAAGCCGCACCCCCGCCGCGCGCGATGCAGGCAACAATCCCGAACTGAACGCCGCTGCTCTTCAGCGGCTTATCGACACCATCAAATCATAGGAGACCCGAAATGGGTATCGAACTGAACACCCGCGCTCGCGGGATTATTGGCGTGCGCGCGGAAACCGGCAACGCCACAAAGATCCTCGCCGAGCTGCAGAAGACCTTCGAGGACTTCAAGACTGAACGCGACAAGGAGCTTGCCGATATCAAAGCCGGCCTTGCCGACGTGGTGCAGACCGAAAAGGTTGATCGCATCAATGCTGAACTGACCACGCTGACCAAGGAAATCGACAGCGTGAATGCTGCGATGGCCGCGCTCAAGGTTGGCGGTGCCGGCAATGACCATGACCCGGACAAGGCGGAACATGCACAGGCGTTCGATCGCTTCTTCCGCAAGGGCGTCGATGCCGGTCTGGCCGATCTCGAGGTGAAAGCAAAACTCACCACGCAATCCGATCCCGATGGCGGCTATCTGGTGCCGGAAGAGACCGAGGCTGGGATTGATCGCGTGCTTGGCACCGTATCCACCATTCGCTCCCTGGCCCGCGTCATCAACATCTCGACCGACACCTACAAGAAGCTCGTCAACATGGGCGGCGCGACTTCGGGTTGGGTCGGCGAAGAACAGGCACGCGGTGAAACCGCAACGCCAGTCATGCGCGAGATCGCCATCAACACCGGCGAAATCTACGCAATGCCTGGCACCACGCAGCGAACACTGGATGATGCACGCATCGATGTTGCTACATGGCTCGCTGATGAAGTCTCGATCGAGTTTGCCGAGCAGGAGGGCGCTGCCTTCGCCTCCGGTAATGGCATCAACAAGCCGCGCGGCATTCTTGCCTACGATACGGTGGCGAACGCTTCCTATGCCTGGGGCAAGATCGGCTTCGTCGCTTCCGGCAAGGCCGATGGCTTTCTCGCTCCTACAACGTCGGTCAGCCCGGCTGATACGCTTATCGACCTCTACTATGCACTCAAATCCGGCTATCGGAACGGGGCTGCATGGCTGATGTCGGACGCGACCATGAACAGCGTTCGCAAGTTCAAGGACGCGGAAGGTGCCTATGTATGGGCGCCTCCTTCCGGCCCTGCCGGTGTGGCGACGATCCTTGGCAAGCCGGTGCACACCGACGACAACATGGATGTTGTCGGTTCCGGCAAGTTCCCGATCGCTCTTGGGGACTTCAGCCGTGCGTACCTCATTGTGGATCGCATCGGTATCCGTGTTCTGCGCGATCCCTACACCTCGAAGGGCAACGTGCTGTTCTACACGACCAAGCGGGTCGGCGGCGGCATGGTGAACTTCGAAGCCCTGAAACTCCTGAAGATCAGCACCTGATTATCTAACGGGCGGCCATCATCCTGAGCCCTGAGCTTGTCGAAGGGTCGAAGCCGGCCGCCTGTTTCCTCCCCGTTTCCATTCACGAAAGGACTTCCCCCATGAAGGACGGTATTTCCGGTCTCAGCCTCGTCGCATCGCTCGTCCCTGCCGTAGTCACCGCCACAACCAAGGGCAGCAATGCGGATTTGCAGGGTTTCAATTCTGCGACCCTGATCATCAACACCGGCACGATTGCCGGCGACGGCCTTTATGTCATCGCCTGCCAAGAAAGCGACACCACCACGGATGGTGATTTTACCGATGTGACGGCCGCCGATCTGCTCGGTACGCTTCCCGCCGCGCTTGAGGCCAGCACGGTCTATAAGCAGGGCTACAAAGGCAACAAGCGTTACGTCCGCGCGGTCATCACCAAGACCTCCGGCACGTCGATTGCGGCCGGTGCGGTCTTTGCGCTCGGCCATCCCTATGACGCGCCCATCGCCTGACATCGGTAAAGGGCGGCCAGATGATCAGTAACTCCGACGCCATGGCCGCCCTGTTCATCAACCTCCTGGAAGACAGTCATGCTCGCTCCCGTCCGCACAGTGGCACCTACGACCACGCCGGTATCTCTCACCGAGGCCAAAGCCCATCTGCGCGTTGATCATGATGACCAGGACGAATTGATCACCGCCCAGATCAAGGCGGCAACTGCCTGGTTCGACGGTTACAGCGGCGTCCTCGGTCGCGCGCTCGTGACGCAAACCTGGCGGCAGGATTATGCCGGCTTTGCCGAACGCCTGCCTCTTCCAGTCTCGCCCGTGACAGCGATTGTCAGCGTCAGCTATCAGGATGCGGGCAATATGCAGCAGACATTGGACGCGGGCGTCTATGATCTGTTTGCCGACGCACGTGGTGCGTACCTAACCCTGCAGCATGCTCAGTCCTGGCCGGCAACCTATCCACGTAACAATGCGGTGTCGGCAACATTCACCGCCGGTTTTGGCGACGCTGCCGACATCCCCGAGCCGATCCGCCAAGCCATCCTGCTTATCGTGCAGCGGCTCTTCGATGGCGCCGACACCGACATCGACGTGGCGATCGACCGGGTTGTTCACGCCCTGGTCGCGCCCTACCGGATGATGCCACTCTGATGGCCAGGTTCACCGCCAGCGATTTGCGTGACCGCGTCAGCTTGGAAAAAGAAGAGGAAGTTGACGACGGCTACGGCGGAGTCACCGGTCAATGGGTCGCCCAGTTCGAGCGCGACGCCTGTATTCTCCTCTCGAAAGGCGGCGAGACCGTCATTGCTTCGCGCTTGCAAAGCATTCAGCCGGCCCTGATCATCGTGCGTTTCGATGCCGAGACCTCAACCATTACCGCCGACTGGCGTCTGATCGAGGTCCGCTCCGGCACCACCTACAATATCCGCACCTCCGCCGACATGGAGCGGCGTGGCCGCTGGTGGACCATGCTGTGCGATGCCGGGGCGCCAACCTGATTGGTCGCCAGCAATCCAGCGAACCGGATCCAAATGCCATCAGGAGGCCAACGTAACTCCGCCGCCAAAATCAGGCGAGCAGTTCCGCATGGCCAAGTTAGAGCTCGATGTGCTTCTGGCAAGGGCCGTCGAAACTGGCGCCCGCTGTGCCCTGCAAGAAATGGGTCTCGACGGAAAGGATGCCCCGGAGGACATCCGGGATTGCGAACACCGTCTCGATACGACGATCCGCCATGCTATTCCGGGCTGATGTCAGAGTGATTGATGAGACTTGCCTACAATTCCGTCTTTAAATCGTGCAAGTCGAAACGGAGAAAGATCGAGAGACGGTCGTCCCTCGGTAATCCATTCTGCAAGTTGCTTGCCGATGGACGGGCCCAAAGCGAAGCCATGTCCGCTGAAACCGGCGGCTATGAACATGTTTCTGTCGCCATCCGGTCGATCTATGATCGGAATCACATCGGGCGTCATGTCGAGGCGACCCGCCCACATCGTCTCCAGCTCTATTAGTCCCAGATGTGGGAAAAGGCGACGAAAGCAAGACAGGTTTCGCAATACTTTGCGCCTGTTTGGCGTGGGTTCCGGCATAGCGCCGGCCGCAGTTGCGTCGCTCAGCCGGGCTTTAATCTGATGGATGAAATCTTTTCCCAGAGACAGACTAAGCTGCCGCCAATTGTTGCGATAGGCCGGCAGGAAATGCTTTAGCTCACGAAAGGAATCTATCGTGATCTCGTAATCCACCCCCATCCCCCGATAGCCATTACCCAATGTGAAACTTCCGTTGGGACTGGGGCGAAACGCTACCTTCGGTCCCCACACGGCCACGGAGGTAAACGGCGCGGCAGTAAAGGTCTTGCCTACCGAGGATTTCACTATCTGGATTGGCAGCCGATAACCGAGAGATCTGGCGAGGAACGGCGCACTGATCCCGTTCGCTAGAACAATTGTGCTTGCCTCCACATTTCCATGCAACGTATTCACCCGCCAGGCGCGCGCGGCAGGTTCAACCGAAGTGATGAGCGTGTTCTCGAAAATGGCTGCGCCGGCGATGCGCGCTGCGCGGGCGATGGTTTGTGTCGACAATTCCGGATCGGCATGGGCGTCACCGGCCGTGAAGAGACCGGCACGCCATGCCCCACTCATTTCAGGAAGAAGCGCCTTGACCTCGTTCGAGTCCAACAGGCGCGTGTCCAGTCCAAATGCGCGCGCGGTCTCGTGCCCCTTCACGACCCGGTCCACATCGCTTTCGGACTCGGCTGGAACCAAAATGCCGCCTCGAACGAACTGGATTGATTTATTGCCGAAACGCTCTGTAAGTTCGGTCCACAGCCTGTTGGCCTCAGCGGCAAGCGGCAGCTCCGCCTCGTTTCGACCCTGTTGGCGAATAAAACCCCACGCACGACTGGATTGTTCCGATGCGATGGTCCCGCGTTCGAACACCGAGACGCTGATGCCCTTTTCCGCCAGTCGCCATGCGGTAGCGCAACCGATTATGCCGCCACCGATCACCGCAACGTCCACCTTGCCTGGGACCATTTGAACTATCTCCGCCGATGCGAGTTGCTAGTGCTTAACACACAAAACCGGGGGAGCAGTGCATAGCGCTATGCGCTGACCGCATAGAGGAGGCTTGAATGAACGCTCCAGCGACGCTGGTCAGCGTAGCAAGATGAGGCAACGTCAATAGAAGGTGGCGGAGACATCCCTCAGCACTAAACTTCTGTAAGTTTTCAGCGATGATATGAATTCACGCGCCGCACGTGAAGTCGGTCGGTGAATGGGATGCAGCAGTCCCAATCGCAGAATAACGCTGGGTTCGAACGGAATCGCCACAAGGTTTTGCTGCTTGTAGTCGAAGGCTGTGAAGGGATCGATTAGTCCGACGCCGAGGCCCTTCGAAACCATGTTCGCCACAACGCTGAATATCTGCGTTTCCAGTACCATGCGCCGCTGGATTCCGCTGCGGATGAAAATCTGATCGACAAGATGTCGTCCTACATTGTTTAGGGTAAGCGAAATAAAGCGCTCGTCTGCCAAATCCTCGGGCGTCACACACTTTCTCTCGGCAAGCCTGTGGTCGTGCAAAACGGCAAGCAGCAGGGGCACTGAGCAGAATTCCTCTACTTCGACGCCGGCGCGTTCGAACGGATATTCCGCAAGCCCGAAGTCGACGAGCTGACCGGCGACGAGTTCTTCCACGCGCGTCGACATCTGGATGCGCAAAGATATGCGACTTTCGGGATGGCCGTCGCTGAAGCGCCGTATGGCGGACGGCAGAAAGCCCGAGGCAAGGACCGGAAGCGAAGCCAATGACACCATGCCGGAATTGGCAACCTGCATTTCCCGGGCGATCTCACGGATCTTGTCCACGGAAACGAAGGTGCGCTGCACCTCGTCGTAGAGCAGGCCGGCCTCTGGTGTTGGCTGAAGGCGGCCGCTCGATCGGTCGAAAAGCGTCAGCCGCAGCGATGCCTCAAGCTGGGCTATTAGCCTGCTGACCGCCGGTTGCGATGTTCCGAGAAGCTCGGCGGCGCCGATCGTGGTTCCTGCCATCATAGTTGCGCGAAACGCTTCCAGTTGCCTGATATTCAAGGCGGCGGTCTCCTCTTAAAATTCAGAGCTATACCTAAATCACATAAGAGGGTTCATTCTGTGTATTTGACAAGCGACATGTCGTCCCTGACCCTTAGAGAGAGGAATGAACTGGATCGACAGTTCTCAGCAAAACAGGCCGACATGAATCTTTATCAGCAAAGCAGTCCAGCGCCGACTTCGTCCGATCCGCTTCTACAGCCATTGCGGATCAAGCACCTGACCTTGAAGAACCGGGTCATCAGCACGAGTCATGCCAGCGGCCTCGAGGTGAACGGCCTGCCGATGGAACGCTACCAACGTTATCATGAAGAGAAGGCCAAGGGGGGGCTAGCTTTGACTATGTTCGGCGGCTCGTCGAACGTGGCGCCGGATTCGCCGAATATCTTCCGGCAACTCAATGTCGGAACCGACGAGATCATTCCCTATTTTCAGAAGTTTTCCGAAACAATCCATCGCCATGGCGCCGCGCTGATGTGCCAGATCACCCATCTCGGACGCCGTGGCGAACCCTATGCGGATAATTGGTTGCCGACGATTGCGCCATCGCCTATCCGAGAGACACTGCACCGCAGTTTTCCCAAAGAGATGGATCGCCATGATATCGATCGCGTCGTGAAGGCCTTTGGCCAGGCGGCGCGGCGCTGTATGGAGGGCGGTCTCGACGGTATTGAATCGATGGCCAGCGGTCATATGATCGGGCAGTTCCTGTCAGCTAAGACTAATCGCAGGACCGACGATTTCGGCGGGCCGCTCGAAAACCGCATACGTTTCGCACTCATGGTCTTCGAGGAAATTCGCAAACAGGCAGGGGACCGATTCCTTTCGGGAATAAGGCTTTCGATCGACGAAGGAGGCCAGGAAGGAGCTTTGTCTTTTGAAGAATGCGTGCGCCTTGCGCATATTTTCGAAAGAGAAGGCACAGTCGATTTTTTCAACGCCCTGTACGGAACCATGGATACTGAACGGAACCTAGTCAGCGACATCCTTCCGGGAATGGCTTCGCCGCTCGCGCCTTGGCTCGACCGGGTAGGCCAATTCAAGAAAGAGGTCAATCTGCCCGTTTTCCATGCCGCGCGGATTTCAGAACTGTCCTCGGCGCGCCATGCCATTCGCGAGGGCCTGCTCGACATGGTCGGCATGACGCGCGCGCATATCGCCGATCCTTATATAGTCGCCAAGCTCATGGCCGACGAGGAAAGCCGCATCCGTCCCTGCGTGGGAGCGACCCACTGCCAGTCGCCCTATCGTCCTCATTGCCTTCACAATCCCGCCAGCGGGCGCGAAACTGTATTGCCTCAGGTGATCGCGCGGTCGGAGTGGGCGGCGCGGAAGGCGGTCGTGGTCGGCGGCGGTCCAGCTGGACTTGAGGCCGCACGCATTCTGGCTGAGCGAGGCCATGAAGTGGTCCTTTTTGAGGCTGCCGAGCGCGTAGGCGGCCAGATGATACTTGGCAAGCGAGGTTCGTGGCGTCGAGATTATAGCGGAATCATCGACTGGCGTATCTCGGAATTGGACCGGCTTGGAGTTGCCATTCGCACCGGGATATTTGCCGGGCAAGCAGAAGTCTTGGCCGAGAAGCCGGAAATCGTCATCGTCGCAACCGGCGGTTTGCCTGATATCGAATGGATTGATGGGTGGAAACACTGCACCTCCGTTTGGGATGTTCTCAGTGGTAACCAGTCGCTCAGTTCCGACGTCCTCGTCTATGATGGAACCGGCCGCAATCCAGCCATGCAAGCTGTTGAAATGGCGGCCACCGAGGGACGAAACGTTCGAGTCATCTCCATCGACGCGCAGATCGGTCAAGAACTCACCTATGTCGAACGGCTCACATGGAAGAAGGCAGTCTACAAGCTTAACATCAATATTACGTTCGAGCATGAGATCGTCCGGGTTGAAACTCGCGGCAACCGGGTCGTGGCGATGTTTCGCAACATCATCACCGCCGAAACGATGGAGCTAGAAGCGGATCAAATCATTGTGGAACACGGCACGCTGCCGGTCGATGAACTCTATCATGACCTGAGGGCATTTTCGGTCAATGATGGCGTTACAGATATCGATGCGCTCCTCAAGAACCGCAGACAATCCAGCGGCTACAGGCCCGGGGCCGCGTTCGAGCTTCACCGTATCGGCGACGCGGTCGCGAGCCGTAACATTCATTCAGCCATGCTGGATGCCCTTCGCATCTGCAATGTCATGTAGGCGCCGGCATCACCTGACAAAATATCGTTCATCCAAGAGTACAAAAAGTCGAACAATAAAAGGGAGAACAAAAATGGGAACTGGATGGCTCAAGAGCTTCATTGGCGGCGCCGTCGCCTCCATAATCGCGTTGGGACTAACGGGACAGGCAGCGGCAGCCAATGACCACTTCAAAGAAGTGGTCGAACGCGGCGTGCTGCGGGTCGGCGTCCAGGGTGCGCTCCGCCCATGGTCGTACCGGGACACAGGCGGTAATCTCGTCGGTATTGAGCCTGATCTCGCCGCCGATGTCGCCAAGGCGATGGGGGTCAAGTTGGAACTGGTTCAGATCGAATCTGCCAACCGGATGCAATTTCTCCAGCAGGGGCAGATCGACCTTATTATCGGCGCTATGTCCGACCTGCCCGATCGCCGTAAGGTCGTCGGCATTGTGCAGCCGGATTATTGGACTTCCGGCGCCAACGTGTTGGCGAAAAATGGCATTGTTACGGCTTGGGAAGACCTGAAAGGTAAGCCGGTTTGTGCAAAACAAGGACTTTTCTATAACGGTATCGTTGAGCGGGCTTATGCCCCGAAAATAGTTTCCTTCCCTGGTAACACAGAAACAAAACAGGCGCTCAGAAGTGGAAAATGCGTCGCCTGGCTGTCTGACGACACCACCATTCAGCAATCCCTGGCCGCCGGCGAATGGGAGGGCTACGAGATGCCGCTCGAAACCAAATATCAGAGCTATTGGGGCGCCGCCGTTCCACTCGAGGAAAAGGACGGCATCTGGGGCCGCTTCATGAGTGGAATGGCCTATAACTGGCATGCCTCGGGCATGCTCATTGATCTGGCCAAGAAGTGGAATGTGAAACCGGACGCCTGGCTGGTGGAGCAACATGACAAGTTCAAATTCGTCGAAAAGACGCCGGAGTAAGCAATATGACGACCGCGAGGGCATGTCGGAATGTGCTCGCGGTCGATAGCTTTACCGCATGGACCGAAATCGAGATCGATTTTTGGAACGAGCGCCGCGCTCGCCCCATGAGGACCGGCTATGCTTGATCACCTAGCTCCCATTTTCCGCGATCTGTACGAGACGACCGGCATCAACTTCGTCTTTCTGTACGACGAATTCGAGTTTCGGCACCTCGTCGACGGAATGACGACCTCGCTGGAACTGATGGTCGCTTGCGTGACGCTGTCGGTCGTCATCGGCATTATCGGCGCGTGGGCCCAAAATGCCCATTCCCGGATCGTGCGCATGTTCGTTGCCGCGTACATACAGTTTTTCCGAAACACCCCGCCCTTCGTGCAATTGCTATTCTTCTACTTTGGCCTCGGAACGTTGACGCCGCAGGTCGACATGGGCGGCTATTACGAGCCGGTGGTCAGCGCTTTCGGGTGGGCGGTGGTGTCGCTGGGGTGTTTCGGCGGCGCCTTCAACGTCGAGATTTTCCGTTCAGGTATCGATGCGGTGCCGGAGACGACGAAGGAAGCGGCGGACGCGCTCGGCTATACACGGCTGCAATCCTATCGCTACGTGGTGCTGCCATTGGCGATCCGCGTTTGCTTGCCGGCCCTCAACACAAATCTCATCAGCCTGATAAAGACGACGTCGCTTGCCTATGCGATTTCGGTTCCCGAAATCACCTACACCGCAAATCAGATATGGTCGAACAACATCAACGTCGCAGAGATGATGCTGGTGCTTTTCCTGTTCTACAACATCGTCGTTGCGGTGTTTGCCTTTGGCATCCACCGGCTTGAACGTAGTCTTTCCCTGCCGGGGTATGGGCGATGACCGGCGATTTTCCTAGCCTGGATAAAAATCTGGAAAAAGCCGTCCGGAAGGCGCGCGCGCGGCCTGCCGGCGTCTGGATGTCGCCCCTGGACTCCGTTTCCGCGTGGCAGGGCGGGGTCATCCTGCTGGCCCTTGCCCTGTCGCTCGGCGTGGCCGAGGCGCAAACGGCGACAGCAGCTGGCCCAGGTCCTTTTGCGACGCTGCTGATGTGGATGCCGTTCATCCTGCGCGGCTTCCTGATGAACCTGGCCATGAGTTTTATTGCGATGATTCTGGCTACCATCTTCGGGGTTTTGCTCGGCCTGATGCAGATATCGACAAACAATTGGGTGCGACGGATATCGCGTTTTATCATGCAAATATTTCGCAATACGCCTTGGCTTGTCATCCTGTTCGCGATCATTTTGCTAGTGCCGTACCAGATGCGCGTCGGCGACCACGTCTTTATGATTTCGGCCTGGGTGAAGGCGACGGTCGGCTTTTCGCTGCCCGTCATGGCGAACGTATCGGAGATCGTGCGCGGCGCCATCCGCTCGATTCCCGACGGTCAATGGGAATCGGCCGAGAGCCTCGCCTTCACACGCCGCCAGACCTTGTGGATGATCATCCTGCCGCAATGCGTCAAACGCATGATCCCGCCGTGGATGAACTGGTATGCAATCCTGACGCTGTCGACGCCGATCGCGTCCATATTGGGGGTGCAGGAAGCGGTCGGCAATGCCCAGCAGGCGATGGAGGCGGCGGGGGCGAGAGAGGGATTGCTGATCCCCTTTTACGGCACGATCCTGCTCTTGTTCTTTCTCTACATCTATCCGATCGCGCGCTGTACCATCTGGCTCGAGCGTAAATACGCCGTGAAACTTTAGGGAGTTCGACGTGTCGCAGACCGCGAAAGACTGGACCTCCACGCAACCGATGATTGCCGTCGGCGACGTCCATAAATCGTTCGGCGCCTTGAAGGTTCTGAACGGGATCAGCTTCGACGTCTTCAAGGGACAAGTAGTCTGCCTCATCGGTCCGTCGGGTTCCGGCAAATCGACCCTGATCCGATGCATCAATGCTCTCACCCCGTTTCAGGCCGGGTCGATCAAGGTTGAGGGGATGGAGGTCAACGATCCGCATCTGGACAAGCTGAAGCTGCGTCAAAAGGTCGGCATGGTTTTCCAGCAGTACAATCTTTTCCCGCACAAGACCGCGCTGGAGAACATCATGATGGCGCCGATCCATGTGTTGAAGCAGCCTAAGGAGCAAGTACGCGAGCGAGCGCGGAAGTTTCTGCAAAAAGTTCGCCTCTCCGGCAAGGAAGGCAGCTATCCGGGAGAGCTTTCCGGCGGTCAGCAGCAACGCGTCGCCATTGCCCGCTCGCTGACAATGGAGCCCGACGTCATCCTTTTCGACGAGGTGACCGCGGCCCTCGATCCCGAGACCGTCAAGGAGGTTCTGCTGACGATCCGCGAAGTGGCGGCGGAGGGCATGACATGCGTCCTGGTGACGCACGAAATGGGATTTGCGCGCGAAATCGCCCAGCAAATTTACTTCACCGATGGCGGCGTGATTGTCGAGCACGGACCGCCGTCGGAATTCTTCAAGAATCCAAAAGATCCCCGAACCCGCGAATTCCTGAGCCAGATCCTGTGATCGCGCCGTTCGAGGAAGAGTAAGAAAGGTGAGCAGATGACATTTGAAAATTTCAAGGTTCTGACATTCGACGTGGTGGGCACCTTGATCGACTTCGAAAAGGGCGTCCTCGATGCAATCAGGACGATCGGCGGAGACAAGGCGTCGAATGTCGGGGACGACGATATCTTTGCTCCCTATCTCGAAGCCCGCAACCTCTACTCCGGCCGTTCAAGCAGGGTGATGCGCGATGTCTATCTTCATGTCGCCGGCAAGCTCGAACTGAAGGCGGATGAAGCCGCGGCCGAGGCGTTCCAGCTTTCAGTGCTTCAATGGCCTGCCTTCGCCGATTCCATCGAGGCATTGAAGCGCCTTCGATCCCGTTTCAGACTGGTCGCCATGACCAACGCCGACCGTGTCGCTTTTTCGTGCTATTCCCATACGCTCGACCATCCTTTCCACGACAGCGTTACTGTCGACGAGGCAGGCAAGCCGAAGCCCAATCCGGAGTTCTTTGCATTCAATCGGGGCCGCCAATCGGCATTTGGCTACAAGCAGGATGAGATCCTGCATGTAGCGCAAAGCCAACATCACGATATCGGCGTAGCCAGGGAGCTTGGCTACACCGTGTGCTGGATCGAAAGGCGCAAGGGGCAGCAGGGCTTTGGCGGAACGCCCGAGCCGAAGCAAATGACCAAGCCGGATTTCCATTTCTCGACACTGGCGGAACTGGCTGACGCGGTCGATGCCGATCAGGCCCGCGGCGGCAAGCGCGGCGCGACCGTCTGACATGCATGTGGCCACGACATCCAGCAATTTCCCCATGCCGTGGCCACAATCGCTGTGGGCGGCGACCGCCGACCCGGCATCCCGACCCGTCCGGCTGGAAGGCGATCATGTCGCCGACGTCGCGATCATCGGCGGCGGCTATACTGGATTGTCCGCCGCCCGTTCTTTCGCCCAGCGCGGCATGCGCCCGGCGATCGTTGAGGCCAACGAAATCGGCTGGGGCGCCAGCGGCCGCAATGGCGGCGTCGTCTCGGCCAAATTTCGTGCGCCCATTCCGGCGATAGCGCAGGCCCACGGCCTCGCGGTCGCCCGCCGCATGGCCGAGATCGGTCACGAAGGCGTCGACGAAGTAACGAAGCTTATCGAAGAATTCGACATCACGAGCGCGGCGTTTTCGATGAGCGGAAATCTGCGATGCGCTCACAATAGCAAGGCTCTCGATGCGCTCGTCGCGGAAGCCGAAATCATGCGCGATACTTTCGGCGACGCCTCGCTGCGAATTTTGTCGGGTGGCGAGGTGGCGGAAGAAACCGGCTCAAACGATTTCGTCGGTGGCGTCCTTGCCGCGCATGCCGGGGTCATCCATCCACTCAACCTGGCGAGGGGGATAGCGTGTGGATTGAGACAGAAGAACATCGATATTTTCGAACATAGCCCGGCCTTTGCGCTCGAGCGCACAGGAGACGGCGTTCTGATCAAAACCCCGAACGGCGCTTTACGCGCGCGCTACGCCGTGCTCGCAACCAACGCCTATTCCGATCTGACCGATGCGACTTCGCCCGTGGCCCAAACGCTGGTCCCCTTTAGAAGTGCGATCATCGCCACCGAGCCGTTGGGCCGGTATCTCGACGAGACGCTTATGCCGGCTCGACGCAGCTACAGCGAGACCCGGCGAATGATGCGCTGGTTCAGGCGCGCCGGCAGCCGGATGATTTTTGGCGGCAGGGGCGCATTCGGCAGAAATGATTCCGCCGCTGCTTTTGAAGCATTGCGGCATGCGATGATCGGCCTGTTTCCGCAACTGCAAGATGTTGCAGTCACACATCGCTGGTCGGGCCTGGTTGCGATGACTCTCCGAAGCGTCCCGCATGTCGGTCGCATAGACGATCGCATCTCCTACGCGATGGGTTACAATGGCGCCGGCATCGCCTGTTCATGCCTCATGGGTCGTTATATCTGCGACCTTGCCCTCGGCGGGAAGCCTGACCTTGCCCTTCTGGCGCCCGAGCGGCTGCCGACAATTCCTTTCCATCTGGCGCGCAAACCGGCCGTAAGGCTGGTCGCCGGTTGGTACCAGTTTCTCGACCGGATCGGGTTGTGATTTCGTTTTGCCCGTTCCGCCTGCTGGCCGGCCGGCCAGTTCCGACGATCCGTCATGCCTGTTATGGAGATGTTGATGCGAGCCCCTCTTGATTCACTCAATGATCACCTCTTCGATGTCGCCATTGTCGGCGGCGGTGTAAACGGAGCGGATACGGCGCAGCGTCTCGCCGCCGCCGGCTACAGTGTGCTTCTGGTCGAGAAGACCGATTTTGCCGCCGGCGCGAGCGGGCGATCCTCCCGGTTGCTTCATTGCGGATTACGCTATCTCGCGCCCGGAAAGTCGATTTGGGAATTCGTGCGTCATCCGGGCCGGTTTGCTACTGCTTGCAGCATGGCGAAAGCTGCGATGCGATCGCGGACCGAATTCGTTCGCGACACACCGGAGCGAGTTCGTCCGATGAAATTCTGCTTCCCCATTTACAAGGGGGGGCCCTATGCCGCGTGGCAGCTCGACGTCGCGTTTGGCATTCTGAAGTCACTCGGCGACAGCAAGGTTCCGCTCAATTATCGGCGGATTTCGGCACCCGAGGTGGAGAACACGCCGCTCCTGAACCACCTCCGCGACAGGCAGGCGTTGTCGTCCGTTGCGATGTTCGACGAGTTCCAGTTCGACTGGCCGGAGCGCGTCACGGTCGATGCAGTTCTCGACGCGGAACGCATGGGCGCAACCATTCGTAATTATACCGAAATTCAAAGCGCAACGCGCCAGGGGGATTTGTGGCAGTTGCGGCTCGCCGATACGCTGGACACCACGGCTTCGCCGGTTTCCGTGACCGCGCGATCCGTCTTCAACATGGGCGGTTTTTGGATCGACCGCATCAACGCTAGCGTGACCGGCACGAAGATCAAGCGACGCATAACTGGTACAAAAGGCGTGCACATCGTCGTCAAGCTGCCCCCCGAATGCGCGAATTACGGAATTGCGACGCTAAACCGCCTGAACGAGGGGCTTTATTGCGTGCCTTGGCGCGGAATGCATTATTTCGGCCCCACCGAGACCTTGTACGAGGGCGATCCCGACGACGTTCACCCAACGGAGGACGAGTTCCAATTCCTGCTCGGAGAAGCGAACTACCTCCTTCCTTCGCTACGGCTGAAGCGATCGGATATTCTCTATGGCTGGGCCGGAGTGCGTCCCCTGACCTACGATCCCACGCAGCCGATGGGAGCCAGATCGCGCGAGTTGCACGATCTGACGAATGAAGGCGCGCCAAATATGTTTGCGATGACGGCGGGTCCGGTGATGAGCCACCGGTCCGCGGGCTTGATCGCACTGCGCGCGCTGAAAGGTCGTGTCGCTCCGTCACGCCCGGCAGAGCGACCGGGTTTCGCTTCAACCAGCATGCCTCGCGAAGGTGGCAAATTGTCAAACGAAGAATTGCTGGCAATCATGAAGCGCGCTGTCGCCGAGGAGCACGCTGAAACGATAGACGACCTCATGTTTCGTCGCACCGGGCTGGCATGGAATGAAAATCCGCTGGGCGATGATGTCGAGTTGGCGGCAAAGGTTCTCGCCGACGCGCATGAATGGCCGCAATCGCGGCAGATCGCAGAAACGGCCGATTTTCGGGATCGCATCACGCGCCGCCTGCATATCGCGGCTGGCTAGCAAAGAGAAATACGATGACAGTATCCGACAAGCGGGCGCACAGGCGGCGATCCGCCGCTTATGTGACCGGCGGCACGCGCGGCATTGGGCAGGCTATCGCGGAATGCCTGTCGATCGACTACGATGTGACCGTATGCGGATCGAGCGAGGTGAGCGTCGCGTCTTTCCGGGAGAAGCAACCGGCAATCCGGGCTGAAAAGATCGACATCCTTGAAGACGGGGCGATCTCCGCCGCGATCGCCCGCGCCCACCATCGTGACGGTGGTCTTCGCGTCCTGGTTTGCTGCGCAGGGGCTCCCGTGCTGGGAAATGCCGAAACCCTTTCGCTCGATGATTGGGATCACTGCATGAACCTCAATCTCCGCTCCGCGTTCGTCTGCGCAAAGGCTGCCATTCCACTGATGGGCCTCGACCGCGACGGCGTCATCATCTTCGTCTCGTCGATCTGGGCACAGGCCACCCCGCCGGACCGAGTTGCATATGCCACGTCCAAGGCCGCCCTGACGACCTTGGCGCGCACGCTTGCACTGGATCATGCCAAGGACGGCATTCGCGTGAATTGCGTCGCTCCCGGATTCGTCGATACCGATCTGCTGCGGAACTCCATTGCCAATCATGGCGACAGGGCCGGCCGGCCGGATGATTTGGAAGCGTTGCGATCCCGTCATCCGCTGGGTCGTTTGATCGAGCCGGATGATGTCGCCAACGCCGTCGCCTTCCTGACTGGTCCGGGCGCACGCAACATCACGGCGCAAACCCTGTATGTCGATGGAGGGATTGCCACCGCATTGTGGCGTTGAAGATTTCAGTTTATCGAGCAATTAGCGAGGTAGGGTATACGTCGCCCATGCTTTCGATCGTTCGCCCTTGAAGCGGGATGCTGACCTTTCCACGAACTGCTGGCAATTCCAGAGAAGGTTGGACACCAGTCTCGTTCCCTCCGCCATTGACCTTTCATAACGACTTGTTTTCAAAGCATTTTCCGGACTGTAGTGCTACCGTCCCCTCAATTTTCGCCACAATGATTTTCGGCTGTTAACGAACGACGGCGGACTTTGCGCCCGCCGCTTGTTCATCTTTCTGGCAAGGCATCGAGCCACGCCTTGGCGTCCTCTGCCCGAATCAGGGTCATTCTGCCGGCTTTCCTGATCTTAAGGCACCCATCTTTGATCTCATCGAACACTTTTGTCCTGCCGAGGCCGAAGGCTTCGCAGAACTCGTCGATCCGGTACGCGGCCTTTTCGATGATGGTCGGGGATGGCATGTCGTTCATGACGACTCCCTCCTGAACGATTTCAGCGCATCAGGAACCAATCCGACCGGATCAAAGTTGGTAGCCCGAAAGGGAGCCAGAGCGATGCCCGACCCGCGCAAGCCAAATCCAGACCCGGATGTACCGCCAATACCTGGACGTGAACCCAAGCCGATTGATGAACCTGATCCGGATCGACTGCCTGACGAGGAGCCAAATCCGAACCCGGACGAAGGCAGGAAGCCGCCTTTGCAAGGCACGGCAACTCCGCCGCGCCCGATTCCTGATCCACAGCCGCCGTTGCCGCCGGGGCCTATGCCTGACCCCGGTGACCCGGCGCCGATACCGACAAGGTGAAAGGCAGCGCTCATCGCCCCGCCCTCGCGCTGATCCATATCCACAAGGTGCAGATGCCCAGCCCGACGATAGAGCCGAGAAGCATGCGGTCGACTGCTCGAAGCGGCGGCTTTTCGGATAGCGGCGGTCCGGCGATGACCTCGGCGACGACGCCGGCACCGCGAAGGATCGCGCAGGCGATCGTAAGACGGAGCGATTTCATTGCGCACCGCCTTTTCGGTGCTGGTCCGCGACTCTTTCGGACTTCCCCACCAATTCGGCGGTTTCCCGGATTACCTCACTGGCCCCGCGTCGTGGATCGGAGCGTGAAGCTTCACCGCCAGAGTGAGAACGCGGGCGAGCGCATCGGCCACGGTCGGGGAGTGTTAGTCATGCAGGTGCATGGCCGCGACTTCCGCGACGTGAAGGATAGACAGCAGATCGTAGCTGCAATCCGTGATTTCATCGGCGGTCATGTCGCCTTGAGGGACAAAGCGGCTCATGGCTGCACCCTCCGCGCTTCCCAATCGGCGTAAGCGTAGTGCCTGTGGCATCATCGGCAAGAAGCGGTGAGCCGTCATCGACGTAGGCGTTGACTTCACCCCTGGTCTTCCATGCCCGGTCATAATTGGTGATCAAGACGGGGATTGATGGGCTGGAGCCGATTTTCACTATCCAGTCATCAGCAGCGGGCCAGATAGCGTTCGCAGCCGCCTTCAACTCGGCAACGGCAATATCAAGCCGTTCGCGCGGCGAAACGGGAGCGGCTTCCGCAACCACTGGAGCGGCAACGGTAGCAGCTACGGCGCTAGCCGCAACGGTATTGAGGTGGTGCCGGTTTCTGAGACAGGGGCATAAGGTGGATCGCCCGATGAAAAGGACGATCCAGAAGGACGATCCAGCATGAAGACACGCAGACGGTTTACGGCCGAGTTCAAGGCCAAGGTTGCGCTTGAGGCGATCCGCGTCGAGCGGACGATCTCGGACCTGGCGACGAAGCATCAGCTTCACCCGAACCCGATCACGCAGTGGAAACGGCAGGCCATCGAGAATCTGGCCAAGGCGTTTGACGACAAGGCTGCGGATGCGCAGGTCGGCCGGGAAGCCGAGGTGACCAAGCTGCACGCCAAGATTGGCCAACTCGTCGTCGAGCGGGATTTTTTGGCCAAGGCCTTCGATCGCTGAGCCTGGATCGGAGGAGAATGATGATTGATCCCGATCACAACCGGCTCTCGATCCGCCACCAGTGCGAACTGGTTTCGATCTCGCGGGCGTCGTTCTACCGACAGCCCGCCGGCGAGACGCCTGAGAACCTCGAACTGATGCGCATCATCGACGAGGCTTTCATGGAAATGCCCTGGTATGGCTCAAGGCAGATGGCGCGGCACCTACGGCGTCAGGGCTGGTGCGTGGGCCGCAAACGGGTTCGTCGGCTGATGCGCAAGATCGGTCTGTCGCCGATCTATCAGGCGCCGAAGACCAGCGCGCCGCATCCGCAGCATCGTATCTATCCCTACCTGCTGCGGCATCTGGCGATCGAGCGGCCGGATCAGATCTGGTGTGCCGACGTGACCTACATCCCGATGCGGCGTGGCTTCCTCTATCTCGTTGCCATCA
>NZ_JBTMXB010000037.1:0-38478 GCF_054489405.1 Mesorhizobium sp. A623 | reverse complement strand
GCCCATATCCGCATGCTCACCAGACGCCTTGCAAGATATGGATGTAGTTGAAGCCTTTTCGAGTCCGACTCTGAGGTTTCGGCGGAGTTGAGAGGGCGTGGCGCAAGGCCTCGTCGCGCCGCTTCGAAACTTCTTTTTCTTCGGTCTTTTGGGTCATGCCAGTACCGTAGGCCCGACGATGTAGGGAGCCAACCCGTCTTGTCTGTATTGCATCAAGCGCGGGACATTAGCTGCAATCGTTGCGTCACCTTTGTTAGCCTCAAACCACCTATGAACAGAATCGGTGAAGAGCTTGCAAAAGTCGACAACGCTATAGAAGCATGCGTCGTTTATCTGACAGTTCACGAACGCCGCTCCGCTGTTTGGCAGTGCGAATATCACTCGCGCTACACTGTGCTTCAGATCTCCAAAGCGACCATTGTGGAGTACCCCGCAACGCATGGACCACAGATCGTCTGCTGAAACTAAGCTGAGTTTATCCTGCGGTAGATTGGCATTGCACCAGGCTTTGTACCTTTCGCCCTTTGTCCGCCCATCTGTTGAAGAAAGCGAAACGCAAATATCGGGCAAAGTGACCGTCATGCCGACTGCTAAAAATGGCAGGCCATTGGCGGCGGCGATGTTAATTTCGTTTAGAAGCGGACAGAGCGGTGATCCCTCTGCCATGGTTAAATACCCCCTCAGGCGATCCCGAGCGCAGCCAGTCCAACAAGTCCACAAGATCAATGTCAGTGCAATTGTTGCCGCACTCATTGTAGGAGCGTACCACAGCTCTTCCATCTTTGTTGAGCCATAATTCGACTGCAGGCTGCCGGTTCCTATCTCGGCGGCTTCCTCGGTTCCGTTGGCGGCGCGATCGGATCTGCTGCCGGCGCGATTGCCGGCTACGTGGTCGATCAGGCGCTGATCAACAGCACCCGGCACCTGGAAGGACCGCGCCTGACCAGCGCGCGGCCGTTCACCGCGGAGGAGGGGTGGCGATCCCACGCCTTTACGGAACGGCCCGTCTTGGCGGGAAGCTGATCTGGGCAACGCGCTTCGAGGAAAGCAAATCGACGCGCCGTCAGGGAAAGCTTGGGCCGAAAGTGACGGAGTATTCCTATTTCGCCAATGTCGCCTTCCTGTTGTGCGAGGGAGAGATTGCCGGCATCCGCCGTATCTGGGCCGATGAACGCGAAATCGACCGGGAGAAGGTCGATATTCGGGTTTACAACGATAGCCTGGCCCAACCCGTGGACCCTCTCATCGAGGCGAAGCAAGGTGCCGGGAATGCCCCCGCCTATCGCGGCGTCATCGATGCGATCGGCATCGACAATTACATGCCGCTGTCCGACTGGCGCGATGGCGATTACGGCGGAGGAAACCCGGACGGTTTCGCTTCCCCTTACGATGCCCAGGGTATGGCCAACGCGGTTGCGGGCGGCGAGGGCTTCGACTGGTACTACCCTAGCCCGGAGGCGAGAGGCCAGCGAGAGCGTTCACCGATCACCGATGGTGCCTATGGCAAGCCGTGGACCTATCGCTACAAGGACATCGTCAACTGGTGGTCCAACAGGCATTTCAACAGGGTAGGCGGTGTAGAGGCGGCGCACGCCACGGCCTGGACCCCGCAAGGCAAGCCGATCTGGCTCACCGAGCTTGGGTGCCCGGCGACCGACAAGGGACCGAACCAGCCGAATGTATTTCCCGACCCGAAGTCGGTGGAAAGCGCTTCGCCCTATTTTTCGGACGGCGGCCGCTCCGACAGCGCGCAGCGTCGGTTCCTCGAAACCCATATGAACCATTGGCTCCCCTCGGGGACGGAATTCGAGGAGAGCAACAATCCGCAATCGTCCGTATATGGCGGGCGAATGATCGATACGGCGCGTATTTATCCCTGGGCATGGGACGCGCGGCCATTCCCGGCTTTTCCGCTGCGCGGCGATCTGTGGAGCGACGGTCCGAACTGGGATCGTGGCCATTGGCTTAATGGTCGGCTGGCAAATCCGGGTGTCGGGGTACTCATTAACGCCATCCTGGTCGATCACGGCCAGCCCCTGGCGGACACAAAGGGGGTAGAGGGAACGGTCGAGGGTTATGTGATCGCTGATCCGACCTCGGCCCGCGCCGCGATCGAACCGCTGGCCGAACTCTTCGACATTGTCGTTTGCGAAGATGCCGATGCGCTGCTTTTCAGGCAAGCCGGCGCTACCGGATTGCAAGCCATTGACGTAACCGAACTGGCGGTCGACGAAAGCGGGCCGCTGGTAGAGACCGCGCGGACGCCGGACCACCAATTGCCCGCCGAGGCGACGCTGGCGTTTCTCAACCCGCTCACGGAATATCAATCGACGTCCGTGCGCAGCGTTCGGCTGGGCGTGGCTGGCAGCCGCCAGCACGGCATTTCATTTCCGGGCGTGCTGGAGACGGGGCAGGGCAAGGCGCTGCTCGACGACTGGCTGAAGCGCATATGGTATCAGCGCGAGACGGCGACATTCTCCATCGCGCAGCCCCAGGTGGAAATTCTACCCGGATCGATCGTGCGGATTCCGGATTCCGGCAGTTCTTCCGAGTTTCTGGTGACGCAGGTGGAAGATGGGCTGGTCAGGAAGGTTTCCGCGCGCCAGATCGCGAGAACGACACCCACGCCCTGGCGTCCCGTACGTGCGGATGGCGTCACGGCGGCGGACGTTCCCGTCGGGCAGCCACATGCCTTATTCCTCGATCTGCCCGCGGCGATAGGCGAGGGCGACCCGCAGGCGCAATTTCGGGCCGCGGTCTGGCAAAAACCCTGGCGGCGTCAGGCGCTTTTCGTGTCTCCCGAGGATACCGGCTTCGTCTATCGCTCCATGGCCGATCAGGCAGCCGTGCTGGGCCGGCTGGCGATGACCCTGGAACCGGGCCGCGAAGGGCGGATCGACAGGGCCGGCTCGATCCTCGTCGAACTGTTCGATTCCGAACTTGCGACGGTCAGCATGCTGCAACTTTTCAATGGAGCCAACGCCGCAGCGATCCGCTCGGCTTTGGGCGCGTGGGAAGTCGTCCAGTTCGAAAGAGCGGAGGAAGTTTCGCCGCAACTCTGGCGGCTTTCGGGCTTGCTGCGCGGTCAATTGGGAACGAATGACGCGATGGAGATGGGTGCGCCTGCCGGCGCCGATTTCGTCCTGATCGATGACGCACTGGTTTCGGCAGGGCTTTTGGAAAGCGAAACGGGTCTGCTCCTGAATTGGCGTGTCGGTCCTTCCGGTTCCGACCTGTCCGATGCCAGCTTCATAACCCAAGCCGAGATTGGTGGTGTCCGGTCGCTGTTGCCGCTCTCGCCGGTCCATCTGAAAGCCGAGCGGATCGGCGGTGGCCTCAAACTGTCGTGGATACGGCGCGGCCGCATTGATGCCGACAGGTGGGAGCCAATCGACATTCCGCTCGGCGAGGAGCGCGAGGAGTACCGGATCGAGATTGCGCCCGCAGGCGGGGAAATCGTGCGGGGCCAGAACATCTCGGACACGAGCTTTGTGTATCAAGATGCTGATATCGCATCGGATTTTGGCGAGATGCCGAGCATGATCGATGTCAAGGTCCGGCAACTCAGCGTCGCAGCGGGCTGGGGCATCGCCGCCATGCGCCGCTTCTCGCTTTCTTGAACGGACAGCCATCTCAATCGAAAGGACCTGACCATGACGACAAGCAAGCCTTGGTATCTTTCGCGTACGATCTGGGCATCCATCGTGACGGTTCTCACCGGCGCGGCCGGGCTGACCGGCCTGCCGATCGACGGGCTGGACAGTTCGGCGCTTACCGATGCCCTGCTGCAAGCGATAAGCGCCGTTTCCGGCCTGATTGCCGTGTTTGGGCGGTTGTCGGCAAAACACCGGATAGGCTAGGATGAATGGGCGAGGCTCCGTGGCCGGGGACCGGAGCCAGCGCGTAGGGGGATGCATGGATCACGAATATTTACTGTTCATGTCATGTTCAGTACCGATGCGTTAGGACGCTGTCATGAACGTGCTCCGGACCCTTCTTCGAAATGCGATTCTGGCCCTCTCCTCTGCCGGCTTGATGGCAGCGCAGGCAACTGCCATGCCGCGTGCCGATCCGGCCGGCCAAGCCAGCGTGCTGGTCCGGTCCGATTCCTTCGTGAGGGTTGCGTCGGATTGTTACTCCGTAGGGCAGCAGGTAGCCCAGCAGCATGGCGGGACGCTGGCCAAGGCGTCGCAGTCCACGCAGGGCGGCCAGCCGGTTTGCGTCATCGTGGTGCTTGTACCCGGCAAGGACGGAAAACGCCCGCGCCGAACCGAAGTCGTGGTTCCTCAGAATTGAGGAGAGACTTCCGTTTCCACCCATGCGGGAATCGGCCTATAGCTGGTCCCGCGTTTTGCAACCAATCCTGATTTCGACGCGACAGTTTAGGGAAGAACAGGATGCGGGTACTCGTTGTCGAGGATGACAAGGATCTCAACAGGCAGGTGTCGGACGCTCTCGTCGACGCCGGCTATGTGGTGGACCGCGCCTTTGATGGCGAGGAAGGGCACTTCCTGGGCGATACGGAGCCTTACGACGCCGTCGTTCTCGACATCGGCTTGCCGCAGATGGACGGTATCAGCGTCGTTGAGCGCTGGCGGCGCAACGACCGCAAGATGCCCGTCCTCATCCTCACCGCGCGCGACCGCTGGAGCGACAAGGTCGCCGGCATCGATGCGGGCGCAGACGATTATGTCGCCAAACCCTTCCATATCGAAGAAGTGCTGGCGCGGTTGCGGGCGCTTATCCGCCGCGCGGCCGGCCATGCTTCGTCGGAACTGACCTGCGGTCCGCTTCGGCTCGACACCAAGGCTTCGAAGGCCGATGTCGACGGCGCGCCGCTGAAATTGACGTCGCACGAATTTCGGCTGCTGGCCTATCTTATGCACCATATGGGCAAGGTCGTATCGAGAACCGAACTGGTCGAGCATCTTTACGATCAGGATTTCGACCGCGATTCCAACACGATCGAAGTGTTCGTCGGCCGGCTCCGCAAGAAAATGGGCATCGATATGATCGAAACGGTCCGCGGCATGGGCTACCGAATGCGTGAGCCGGAGGCGTAAAGCGGAACCGCTTCGCACCAGTCGAGGTTTTATGAGGAAGCTGTCGGTCCGCGCATGGCCGCGTTCGCTGTCGTTTCGCGTCGTCGCTTTTTCGACGATATGGGCGATCGTGGCGCTGATCGTCATCTTTACGCTTATCAATACGCTCTACCGGCAGGCCAGCGAACGTGGTTTCGACAGCCTGTTGTCGGCGCATCTTTTCAACCTGATCGGGTCCGTCGGCATCTCCGACACCGGGGTGTTGACCGGCTCGCCGGACCTTGGCGATTTGCGCTTCTCGGAGCCGAATTCTGGCTGGTACTGGTCCGTGCAGCCTGCGTCCGAAGGTGTGACCGGGGAGCGGCATTCGTCCTCGATGACGGAAGCCATTCCCTCGCCAAGCGTAGCCGAGGTGCCGTTTAATTCGTCGTTTCAACGCAATTATACCATCGCTGGCATTAACGGCGAGGATTTGGAAGTGTTCGAGAGCGAGTTCGTGCTCGACGCAAAGAACCGTGCCGCGCGCTTTCGCGTGATGGGCAATCAGACCGAGCTTGAGCAGGAGATCGACTCGTTCCAGCGGCGTTTGCTGACATATCTGTCCTTGTTTGGCTTCGGCATGATCTCCATCAATGCGATCGCCATCCTGATCGGGCTTCAGCCCTTGCGCAGGGTTCGCGATGCGCTGGCCCTGGTGCGCGAAGGAACGGCACAAAGACTGACCGGCCGTTTCCCGGCCGAAATCGAACCGCTCGCCAATGAAACGAATGCGCTTATCGAAAACAACAAGCGCATCGTCGAGCGTGCGCGCACACAGGTCGGAAACCTGGCGCATTCGCTGAAGACGCCGCTTGCCGTCCTGACCAATGAGGGGCGTGCGCTGGGCGGCGCCAAGGGCCGGCTCATATCCGAGCAGGCGGCATCGATGCAGGGGCAGTTGGAACATTATCTCCAGCGGGCCCGTGTTGCCGCGCAGCGCGACAGCGTCGTTTATCGCACGCCGGTGACGCCGCTGCTGCAGCGGATGGTGCGCGTCGTGCAAAAGCTCAATCCACAGACCCGGTTGACGCTTTTGCAGACTGGCGATGACATCGTATTTGCCGGCGAGCGCGAGGATCTGGAAGAGGTACTGGGAAATCTGCTTGAGAACGCGATGAAATGGGCAAAAAGCGCCGTTCAGGTGTCGGTGACGCGCGTGCGCCAGGATGAAACGGAAGATCTGTTCGAGATCGGCATAGAAGACGACGGACCGGGCATACCGGAAGACAAGGCGCGCGAAGCCCTCAAGCGCGGCCGCCGTCTTGACGAAACCAAACCCGGAACGGGATTGGGACTTGCCATTGTCGCCGATCTCGTCAACGAGTATGGAGGGACGCTCTTTCTCGAACGCTCGAGTTTAGGCGGTTTGAAGGCGCTGGTCCGATTGCGGAGCCTTTCATGAAGCCGGGCGTTGAACAGGTCCTGACCTTGGATCGGCCAAACTTGGGTCAAACATGGACAGTATCCCAGCGCCAGGTTCCTGACGGCGCCGCAATGTGGAATCCCGATTACGAATGAAGATACGTTCAACACTCTTTCTGGGGCTTCTGGTGATCTCCGGTTGTGCATCGACCGGGGCCGGCAGCGGCATTGGTGCCAAGCTCTCTTCTTCCCTGACGGGACAGAGCGGCCCGGCCAAGATCGCCTCGACGATCATATCCGCGATGGGCGGCGGTCTGGTCGGCGGAAAAATCGGCGCGGGCCTGACGGACCGGGAAAAGCGCCGCGGCCTGGAAGCCGAGTACAAGGCGCTGGAATATACAGCCAGCGGCCAGACCGTTACCTGGAAAAGCGACACGTCCAGCCGATATGGGGAAGTCGTGGCCGCCCAGCCCTATCGGGTCGGCTCGCAGGATTGCCGGCAGTATACCCATACCGTGTATGCTGGCGGGCCGGCTGCCACGGCGCGAGGCACGGCCTGCCGCAACGCCGATGGCAGCTGGACACCGTTGACCTGACCCGGGCTGGCGCGGTCCGGCGGGGCAACAGCCAAAGCGTCGCAGGACGCCCATGTTGGCAGGCGGCGGCTATGCCGCTATTGGAATTGATATGCTGTTCTGGGTCATAGCCGCTATTCTGACGCTGGGTGCGAGCCTGGCGGTATTGCTTCCGCTGGCTGCCCGCCCCAAGGGCGGCCACGCTGGTTCAAGCCATGACCTGGAAGTCTATCGCGACCAGCTATCGGAACTGGATCACGACGTTGCGCGCGGCTTGATCCACCCTTCTCAGGCCGAGCAGGCCCGCGCCGAGATAGCGCGGCGGATCATTCGGCTCGATAGTGCCCCGTCCGTCGAAAACGCGCGTGCGCCGGGAACCTCGGCAACGATGCGCCTGGTCACGATGATGGCGGTGCTTTTCGTTCCGCTTGTCAGTTGGGGTGTTTATAGCCAGTTAGGGTCGCCGGACCTGCCGTCTCAACCGCTCACGGAGAGGTTGGCCAAAAATCCCGCCGACAGTTCGATCGACGAACTGGTGGCGCGAGCCGAGGCGCATCTTGCACAAAATCCGTCGGATGGGCGCGGCTGGGATGTCGTGGCGCCGATCTATCAGCGAATGCGCCGTTACGAAGACGCCATTTCCGCGTATCGCAACGCTATTCGCCTCGATGGCGATAGTGCGGCTCGCCAGGCCGGACTTGGCGAGGCGATCGCCAACGCTGCCGGCGGCATCGTCTCCACGGATGCGCAGGCGGCTTTCGAAGCCGCGCTCAAGCTTGAACCTGCCAATCCCAAGGCAAGCTTCTATCTGGCGATAGCCATGGCTCAGGAAGGGCGCAAGGACGACGCGGCCGCCAGATGGCAGGCCATGCTTGCAACCCAGCCATCGGATTCGGCATGGCATGAGGCCGCCGAATCCGCTCTTGCCGAGCTTGGAAAACGGCAAGAAGCGGCAGGCAACACGGTCGGCCCGACAGAGCAGGATATGGATGCTGCATCCTCCATGTCGGCGCAGGAGCGAACCGAGATGATCGAAACCATGGTGGCGGCACTCGACGAAAAACTCCGGCAAAATCCACGGGACACCGAGGGATGGGCGCGCCTGGTTCGTTCCTACATCGTGCTTGGCAAGACCGGGCAGGCGCGGGACGCGCTCGACCGCGCTGTTGCCGCATTCGGGCCGCAAAGCGACGAGGCGAAAAAGCTGGTCGCCTTTGCCGCTGCGCTGGGCTTGACCGAGACGGAATAGAAAATGACGCGCAAGCAAAAGAGGCTTTCGGTGATTGTCGCGGGTCTGGCCTTCCTGGCGACTGCGGCGGGATTGACGTTCTACGCGCTTGGCCAGAAGGCGTCCTATTTCTACATGCCAGCCGACTTGACCGCCGCCACGCTTCAGCCGGGCCAGCGCATCAGGCTGGGTGGTCTTGTCGAAAAAGGCACGATCCAGCGAGGGCAGGGCGCCACCGTGGCGTTTTCCGTGACCGACACGCAAAAATCGGTCAAGGTAGTCTATACGGGCATTCTGCCGGACCTTTTCCGGGAAGAGCAGGGCGTCATCACGGAAGGGGCGTTCGGGCCTGACGGCGTGTTCGTCGCCGATAGCGTCCTGGCCAAGCATGACGAACGCTATATGCCCAAAGAAGTGGCGGACGGACTGAAGGCCAAGGGCGTGTGGCAGGAGAGCCAAGGTGAATAACAGGCGCAGCGGACATGGTTGAAATCGGGCACTTCGCACTCGTTCTGGCATTTGCGCTGGCATTGGTGCAGATGACGGTGCCGCTTATCGGCACGCGCATCGGAAACGAGCGGATGATGGCCGTGGCGGGGCCGGTCGCCGTTACCGGCTTTGCCATGACCGCGCTTTCCTTCGCCGCACTGGCGATGGCCTATGCCGGGTCGGATTTCTCAGTGCAGAGCGTGTGGGAAAATTCGCATTCGTTGCAGCCGCTGATCTTCAAGATCACCGGCACGTGGGGCAATCACGAAGGCTCGATGCTGCTCTGGGTGCTGATCCTGACGTTCTTCGGCGCGCTGGTCGCGGTGTTCGGCTCGAACCTGCCTGCGACCCTCAAGGCCAACGTACTTGCCGTGCAGGGTTCCATCGGCGCTGCCTTCTTCCTCTTCATGCTGGCGTCATCCAACCCGTTCACCCGGCTCAATCCCGCGCCGATAGAAGGCCGCGACCTCAACCCGATCCTTCAGGATTTCGGCCTCGCGGTTCACCCGCCGCTGCTTTACCTTGGCTATGTCGGTTTTTCGATCTGCTTCTCGTTTTCCGTCGCGGCCCTGATCGACGGCCGCATCGATGCCTCCTGGGCGCGTTGGGTACGGCCATGGACGCTTGTCGCGTGGATGTTCCTCACCGGCGGGATAGCGATGGGGTCCTACTGGGCCTACTACGAACTTGGATGGGGCGGATTCTGGTTTTGGGATCCGGTGGAAAATGCCTCGTTCATGCCCTGGCTGGCCGGAACCGCTTTGCTTCATTCGGCCATCGTCATGGAAAAGCGCTCGGCCTTGAAGATATGGACGTTGCTGCTGGCGATCCTGACATTCTCGCTGTCGCTGCTCGGCACGTTTATCGTGCGCTCCGGTGTGCTGACTTCCGTTCACGCCTTTGCCACCGACCCGACGCGCGGCGTTTTCATCCTGTGCATCCTCATGTTCTTTATCGGCGGGTCGTTGGCGCTGTTTGCTTGGCGTGCTTCCACCTTGACGACGGGCGGCGTCTTTCATCCGATCTCGCGCGAAGGAGCGCTTGTCCTCAACAATCTGTTCCTGACCACCGCTGCGGCAACGGTTCTTGTCGGCACGCTCTATCCGCTGCTGCTCGAGGCCGTTTCCTCGGACAAGATTTCCGTTGGCGCGCCCTTCTTCAACCTGACGTTCGGCCCCTTGATGGTGCCGCTGTTGATCGTGGTTCCGTTCGGGCCGCTGCTGGCCTGGAAGCGCGGTGATGTCGCCGCCGTGGCCCAGCGGCTGATGGCGGCTTTTGCCGCCGCCCTTGTGGCGAGCCTGGTGACCGCATTCTTCATCGACGGTGCGTCGGCCTTCGCCATTGCGGGTGTCGGCCTGTCCTTCTGGCTGATTTTCGGCGCTCTTACCGATCTTGCGGTCAAGGCGGGCGTTGGCAAGGTAGCGTTGTCTTCCGTGTTTCGGCGTTTTGTCGGGCTGCCGCGCTCGATGTACGGTACAGCGCTGGCCCATATGGGTCTGGGGCTGACCCTGCTTGGTATCGTCGGAACGCTCTCATTCGGCACCGAAAAAATCCTCTCCATGCATCCCGGAGACGATGTGGAGCTATCCGGCCACACGGTTCGTTTCGAGGGGCTTTCCCCGGCCAAGGGACCGAACTACAGCGAGGAAATCGCGCGGTTCCACATTATCGGCGACGATGGGAAGACCGGGGCTGAAATCGTATCGTCCAAGCGCTTCTATCCGGTCCGGCAGATGACGACGACGGAATCCGGCATCAAGACGCTCGGGCTCAGCCAGCTTTACATATCGCTCGGCGATGACGGCACCGATGGCTCGGTGGTTGTGCGTTTGTGGTGGAAGCCGCTGGTCACGCTGATCTGGCTCGGCGCACTGGTGATGATGGTGGGCGCGGGCATGTCGCTGATGGATCGACGCCTGCGTGTCGGTGCTCCATCGCGCCGCCGCGAGAAATCAGGCGCCGTCGTGGCCCCGACCTTGCCATGAACGTGAAACCGCTGCTCGCCTTTCTGGTCGTGTTTTCGACGATGCTGTCGCCTGGAGCCGCATTTGCCGTGAAGCTCGACGAGATGCTCGCGAACCCCGCGCTTGAAGCGCGGGCCAGAACGATCTCGGAAGGCCTTCGCTGCATGGTCTGCCAGAATCAGTCGATCGATGAATCGGATGCCGACCTTGCGCGCGACCTGCGCGTTCTTGTGCGGGATCGGATCAAGGCGGGCGACAGCGACGCCCAGGTGGTCGACTATGTCGTGTCCCGTTACGGCGAGTTTGTGCTGCTGAAGCCGCGTTTGAGCGTCCGCACCGTGCTGTTGTGGGCAACGCCGCTCATCCTGCTTTTGGCGGGTGCAATCGCCATGTTCTTTTCGGCCCGCACGCGCCGCCGCGAAGCGCCTTCGCTTACTTCGGAAGAACAGGCCCGGCTGGACGAGGTCTTGCGCCGCAGCTGAATTTCGACCCGCCTAACATTACCAAAGTTTCATTCGCCGGAAATGAAGCGGTAATGTCGACCGCTCTATCTCTTGTCTTGAGGATGCCGTTTGCGCACCCGACCAATATGGCAAAGGACAGAGATCATGAACAAGGCCCCTACTTCATACTCGCGTACGCGAAAGAGCCTGATGGCAGCCGTCGCTTCTTTGGCGATAGTCGGCGCAATCGGATTTGGTGCAGTCACAACAGGAACGGCACCGGTTCTGGCCGATGCGGTGCATGTCCAGGCGCCGCAGGTCCCGAGCTTTGCCGATGTCGTTGAACGTGTTTCGCCGGCCGTGGTCAGCGTTCGCGTCAAGGCCAAGGTACAGCAGACCTCCGACAACGGTTTCGAAATGTTCCAAGGGCCAGACGGCATGCCCGACAATCCCCAGCTGCGGGAATTCTTCAAGCAGTTTCGCGGTGGCCGCAACCAAGACGGCAATAGGCGCCCCAGCCAACGCGATCACAGCAACGACAAGCCGCGTCCTGTGGCCCAGGGCTCCGGCTTCTTCATCTCCGAGGACGGCTACCTCGTCACCAACAACCATGTGGTCGCTGAAGGAACCGCCTTCACGGTCGTGATGAGCGACGGCAAGGAACTCGACGCCAAGCTCGTCGGCACCGATCCGCGCACCGATCTCGCCGTGCTGAAAGTCGATAGCGACCAGAAATTCACCTATGTGGCCTTCGGCGACGATTCCAAAGCTCGCGTCGGCGACTGGGTGGTGGCCGTCGGCAACCCGTTCGGTCTTGGCGGAACCGTTACCGCGGGCATTATCTCGGCGCGCGGCCGCGATATTGGCGCCGGCCCCTATGACGATTTCATCCAGATCGATGCGTCGGTCAATCGGGGCAATTCCGGTGGGCCTACCTTCAACCTCAATGGCGAGGTCATCGGCATCAACACCGCCATCTTCTCGCCCTCGGGCGGCAATGTCGGCATCGCGTTCGATATTCCCGCTTCGACGGCCAAGAGCGTTGTCGCCGATCTCATGAAAACCGGTTCGGTCAAGCGCGGTTGGCTTGGCGTCGAAATCCAGCCCGTGACCGCCGACATCGCGGAATCGCTTGGGCTGAAGTCTGAAAAGGGCGCACTCGTGGCGAGCGCCCAGGACAATGGGCCGGCCAAGAAGGCCGGTGTGGTTGCCGGCGATGTGATCACGCAGGTCGATGGCAAGGATGTGGACTCGCCCAAGGAACTCGCGCGTCTGATTGCTGCGGAAGCCCCCGGTAAGCCTGTCGAACTCAGCGTCTGGCGGGATGGCAAGATCGACACGGTCAAGATCGACCTTGGCAATCTGCCCGCCGCCAACAAGCAGGCGTCGGCCGACGATCAGCCGCAATCTTCCCCGACATCCGATTCGCTTGCCGATCTTGGCCTGACCGTCACCAAGTCCGATGACGGCAAGGGCTTGTTGGTAACCGATGTCGATCCGGACAGTTCCGCCTCGGATCATGGCATCCAGGCTGGCGATACGATCGTTGCGGTCAATTCGACCGAAGTCGGAAGCGTTGATGATGTTACCAAGGCGATGGCCGACGCGGCCAAAGCCGGGCGCAAGTCGGTACTGTTCCAGATAACCCACGACAACAACAACCGTTTTGTCGCTCTGCCCGCAGCCCAGCAGGGTTGAAAGCTGGTTCCAGCGGCAGCGGACGCTCATCGTCCGCTGCCGCAATAGCGAGATTGGAGCGAGGTTATCATGCGAGCAACCCGATCCTCGGAAATCGGCTATAACGGCGCCATGAAGATTCTGGTCATGGAAGACGACCGCGAGGCGGCGGACTATCTCAAGAAGGCTTTCACGGAAGCCGGGCACACCACGCATATTGCGGCAGACGGGGAAACTGGCTTTGCCATGGCCGATTCAGGCGACTACGACGTCATGGTCGTGGACAGGATGATGCCACGGCGGGACGGGCTTTCGGTCATCGCTGGCCTGCGCTCGCGCGGCAACACCACGCCCGTTCTTATCCTGTCTGCGCTGGGCGAGGTGGACGACCGCGTCACCGGCTTGCGCGCCGGCGGTGACGATTATCTGACCAAGCCCTATGCCATTTCGGAGCTGCTTGCTCGGGTCGAGGTTTTGAACCGCCGCGCGGGCGCCAAGGAAAGCGAAACCGTCTATCGCGTTGGCGATCTCGAACTCGATCGGCTCTCCCACACGGTCAAGCGCCTTGGCCAGGAAATCACGCTGCAGCCGCGCGAGTTCCGCCTGCTCGAATATCTGATGCGCCATGCCGGTCAGGTGGTGACGCGCACCATGCTGCTTGAAAATGTCTGGGATTATCATTTCGATCCGCAGACCAATGTCATCGACGTTCATGTTTCGAGATTGCGCGGCAAGATCGAAAAGGGTTTCGACAAGCCGATCCTCCATACCGTTCGCGGCGCGGGTTACATGCTGAAGAGCAGTTGACGCGATGGCGTTGTCCGTGCCCGCCATCATGAGAACGACGGCTGCACGGCTTTCAGCCCTCTATTTGCTGCTTTTCGCGATTTGTGCGGTCCTATTGGTTTTCTACATGACGTCGCTGTCCGCGCGCATGTTGATGGGGCAGACCCAGGACACGATCAACGAAGAGGTGTTGGGTCTTGCCCGCGCCTATCAGCGCGGTGGCTTGCCTGTTCTGGTTCGAGTGGTCGAACAGCGCTCGCGTCAGCCGGGCGCCAATCTCTATCTGATCGCCGATACCAACGGCCAGATACTTACCGGAAACGTGCAGAGCCTGGAGCCGGGGGTTCTTGAAACCGAGGGCTGGACGTCGCGTCCGTTCTCATACCGGCGCTTTGGCGAGGGCGAACTGGAACGGCAACGCAATGCTGCGTCCGACCAGAACAGTGTCGAAGCCCAGGGTGAGAAGGGCCACAACGCCATTGCGCTGGTGCTGCGCCTTCCCAACCAGATGATCATGCTGGTCGGGCGCGATCTCGGCGAACCGGAGCGCTTCCGCGAAGTCATCCGGCGCGCGCTCATGCTGGCGCTCGGCATGATGGGCCTGGGCGGCATCCTCATCTGGTTTTTTGTCGGAAGAGCAGCCCTCAAGCGCATCGACAGCGTGTCTGAAGCCGGCCGCCGCATCATGGGCGGCGATCTTGCCGGCCGGCTGCCGGTAACGGGTGCCGGTGACGAGTTCGACCGGCTCTCCGAGAACCTGAACGTCATGCTGGCCCGGATTGCCGCGCTCAATGAAGGGCTGAAGCAAGTCTCCGACAATATCGCGCACGATCTGAAAACGCCGCTCACCCGGCTGCGCAACCGCGCGGAAGCTGCCCTCTCGGGCAGGCACAAGGTCGCGGATTATCGCGAGGCGCTGGAGGGGACGATCGCGGAGTCCGACCATCTCATCAAGACCTTCAATGCCATCCTGATGATTTCGCGGCTCGAGGCCGGCTATTCGTCGGAAAGCACGGTAAGGGTGGATCTGGCTGCTGCGATAGCCGATGTCGTGGAACTTTACGAGCCGGTCGCCGAAGAGGCCGGCGTCGCGATAGAGACGGTTGCCCCCGAAGCGTTCGCGGTTGACGGTAACCGTGAGCTGATCGGCCAGGCGCTGTCGAACATCGTCGACAATGCGATCAAATATTCCGTCGATGCCACCGCCGGGCCGGTCGTTCGGGTTACGCTTGAACATCGAGACGGACAGGTGAAGCTAACCGTTGCCGACAATGGCCAGGGCATCCCTGACGATACCGACCGCGACCGTGCGACCGAACGCTTCGTGCGCCTCGAGAAAAGCCGTTCCCAGCCGGGGTCAGGCTTGGGGCTGAGCCTCGCCAAGGCGATCATGAAGTTTCACAATGGACGGCTTGACCTTTTGGCGGGCAATCCCGGATTATCCGTCGTCATGAGCTTCCCCGAAAGAACGGATCATTGATGGCGGTGGCAGGTGTTGAAGACGGCTGGTGTCTTGTACCAGTGAACCGGCTTGCGCCGCTGGACGGTGCGCGGGCGGTCCGAGAACTGTCCGAATTAGCTGCCGCCGCGAAGGACGAAGAATGCCATCGCCTGGCAAAATTGCTGCGAGGCAAGACGCCGTCCGCCGCATTCCTCGCGGCAGTATTCGACCTGTCGCCCTTTCTGCGTGACCTGGCGCGCCGCCGTCCGGCCATGTTGGAAGCGCTTTTCGATCAGTCTGTCGAGGAAAGGCTGGCCGACATCTTGTCCGTCATCGCCAGCGCATCGGGCGCGCCGGACGTGTCCGAATCAAGCCTGATGCGGGATTTGCGCGGCTGGAAGGCGGAAGCCCATTTCCTGATTGCCCTGGCCGACCTGGCAGGCGAGGCCGATACCGTCGTCACGGTGCACCGGTTGAGCGACCTTGCCGATGGCTGCGTCCGCTCGGCCGTCGATTTCCTGCTGCGCGACGCCCACCGGCAGAAAAAGCTCGATCTTGTCGATCCCTACCGCCCGTCGGAAAAATCGGGCTGGATCGTGCTCGGCATGGGCAAGCTCGGTGCGCACGAGCTCAACTTCTCGTCGGATATCGACCTCGTCGTTTTCTTCGATCCGCAGGCCCCGGCGATTGTCGACCCGCTCGACGCCACCGAACTGTTTTCGCGGCTGACAAGACGGCTGGTCCGCATCCTGCATGACCGCACCGAACACGGTTACGTGTTCCGCACGGACTTGCGGCTGCGCCCCGATCCCGGCTCGACTCCTTTGGCCATCCCGGTCGAAGCGGCACTGAACTATTATGAGGGGCGGGGCCAGAACTGGGAACGCGCCGCCATGATCAAGGCGCGGCCGGTTGCCGGCGATCTCCAGGCGGGCGCTGCCTTCCTCAAGGAACTCCAGCCCTATATCTGGCGCAAATACATGGACTATGCGGCCATCGCCGACGTCCATTCCATCAAGCGGCAGATCCATGCGCACAAGGGTCATGGCGAGATCGCGGTGAAGGGCCATAACGTCAAGCTTGGCCGCGGCGGCATTCGAGAGATCGAGTTTTTCGTCCAGACCCAGCAGCTTATCGCCGGCGGACGATTTCCTGAATTGCGTGGCCGCCAAACCGTGCCGATACTGGCAGAGCTTGCGGCGCGCGGATGGATAACGTCGGAGGCGCGCGACACGCTGACCCGCCAATACTGGTTCCTGCGCCGCGTCGAACATGCCATCCAGATGGTCGCCGACGAGCAGACCCACATCCTGCCGGAAAGCGACGAGGGGCTGGAGCGGATCGCCCATATGCTGGGCTTTGCCGGCGCCGAGACGTTTTCAGCCGAGTTCCAAGCAGCACTTCAGCAGGTGGAACGGCATTACGCGGCGCTTTTTGAAACCGCACCCGAGCTTTCGGCCGGTATCGGAAACCTGGTATTCACCGGCGATGTCGACGACCCGGATACGCTCCAGACCTTGAACGGCCTCGGCTTCCAGCGCGCGAGCGACATCTGCCGCGTTATCCGCAGTTGGCATTTCGGGCGCTACCGCGTCACCCGTTCGGCAGAAGCCCGCGAACGCCTGACGGAGTTGACGCCGGCCTTGTTGCAGGCTTTCGGCAAGACGCGCCGCGCCGACGAGGCGCTGATGCGCTTCGATGAATTGCTGGCGGGGCTTCCGGCCGGCATCCAGCTTTTTTCCCTGCTGCAATCCAACCCGGCGCTGCTCAAGCTTCTGGCCACGATCATGGGCGCGGCCCCCCGTCTGGCGGCGATCATCACGCGCCAGCCGCATGTGTTCGACGGATTGCTCGACCCCGGCCTTCTGAAAGAACTACCGGATCGCGCCTATCTCTCGGCACGGCTCGCAGCCTTTCTCGAAGGCGACAGGCTCTACGAGGAGAAACTCGATCGCTTGCGTATCTTTGCTTCGGAGCAGAAATTCCTGATCGGGGTGCGGCTGCTTGCCGGCGCGATCGATCCGGCACGCGCGGGCCGGGCATTTTCCGACCTGGCCGACCTCACCATCGATGCCGCCTTGCAGGCGGTGACTGCGGAATTTGCTGTGCGGCATGGCCGCGTTGCCGGTGGCAGGGTCGCCCTTTTGGGCATGGGCAAGCTCGGCAGCCGCGAACTGACCGCCGGCTCCGACGTCGACCTGATCCTGCTCTACGATCACGATGCGGAGGCCGAAGAGTCGGACGGCGAAAAGCCGCTGTCTCCCTCCTATTATTTCAGCCGGATGACGCAGCGCCTCATCGCGGCCGTTTCCGCCCCGACGGCGGAAGGCGTGCTCTACGAACTAGACCTTCGCCTGCGCCCTTCAGGCAACAAGGGGCCGGTGGCGACGCATATCGACGCTTTCAGCAAGTATCAGCAAAACGACGCCTGGACATGGGAGCATATGGCGCTGTCGCGCGCCCGAACGATTGCCGGCGATGGGTCCCTGCGCGATGCGGTGGAGACCGAGGTCGCAGCCCTACTCGCGCTGCCGCGCGATGCCAAAAAGGTGATGACCGAAGCATCCGACATGCGCGCCATGATCGAGGAGGAAAAGCCGCCGCGCGACCTGTGGGACATCAAGCTGATCCCCGGCGGCCTCATCGACCTCGAATTCATTGCACAGGTGGCGGTGATTACCGGCCGGATCGAAGGGGCGGGGCTTGCCACCGGAACCGGAGAGACCTTGGCCCGTCTTGCGCCGGATTTCGCGGATGCCGCAACGAGGCGGGAGCTTTGCGATGCCTATGCGCTTTATCTGGCGCTCGCGCAGATGACCCGGCTTTGCCTGACCGGCAGCTTCGACCGCGACGACGTTCCGCCCGGCCTGGCCGACCTTTTGCTGGCCGTCACCGACCTGCCGGACTTCAGCGTGCTGGAGGCGCATCTGAAGGATACGTCGAAAATAGTCCGCACGCATTTCACCCGGCTGCTCAGAGCATGATCCCGAAAAGTGGGAACCGGTTTTCGGACAAGATCATGCTCAAGCGAGCAGATGGCAACTCTAGGAAGCGGTCAGGCCGCAGCCTTTAGCGCGCGCGAAGCCTTGCGGACGGGAATGCGCACCGAAACGATCGTCCCGGTTCCCTCCGTCGAGCGGATTTTCAGAGCGCCGCCGTGCAGTTCCGCCAGCGAGCGCGAGATGGCCAGGCCAAGGCCGGAGCCCGCATGGTTCTTGGAGAACTGGTTTTGCACCTGCTCGAACGGTCGTCCAAGCTTGCCCAATGCCGTTTTCGGGATGCCGCAGCCATTGTCTTCGATGGTCAGCGTCAGCGCGCCGGAGGCGTTGCGCGCCCGCACCGTTATGTGCCCACCCTGGCCCGTGAATTTTACCGCATTCGACAACAGGTTGATGACGATCTGCTTGATGGCGCGCCGGTCTGCGACCAACGTCATGGTATCGGCGATGCGGGTTTCGACGGTGATCGATTTTTCCGCCGCCTGCAGGGAAATCACACGAACGGTTTCGCGGATGAGCGGGCAAAGATCGATCTCTTCGCTCTCCATGGAGAACTGGCCGGCCTCGATCTTGGACATGTCCAGAATGTCGTTGATGACCCCGAGGAGATACTTGCCGCTCGAATTGATGTCGGTTGCGTATTCATCGTAGCGTTCCGAGCCGAGCGGGCCGAATAGCGCCTGCTCCATCAGTTCGGAAAAGCCGATGATGGCGTTGAGCGGCGTGCGCAGTTCGTGCGACATGTTGGCGAGGAATTCCGACTTGGCCTGATTGGCGGCTTCGGCCCGCTCCTTTTCCTTCATGTATTTCCTGTTCAGTTCCACGAGTTCGCGCGAGCGCTCCTCTTCGGAGCGGCGTGCGAGGCTGAGATCGTGGATGGTCGCCATGAGCCGGCGCTCGCTGTCGACCAGCTTTTCCTGATGCTGCTTGATCTGGGTGATGTCGGAGCCGACCGACACCATGCCGGCGTCTCGCGTGCGAAGCTCGTTGACTTGCAACCAGCGCCCGTCCGCCAATTGCCGCTCATAAGTGGCGCCGCCGCGCGGCCCGTGGACATTGGCCAGCCGCCGCTCGGAGGCGAAAGCCACCATCTTTTCCTCCAGGGTGGCGCGCAAGGCGCCGGGCATGACGTCGCGGTCGGACAGGCCATTGTCCTGCTGGTATTTGGAATTGCACATGATGAGGCGCTGGGACGAATCCCACAGAACGAAGGATTCGTTGATATTTTCGATGGCCGTCCGCAGGCGCAAATCCGCCGCCTCCGAGCGCATGGCCAGATGGCGCTGCTCGCTGACGTCGACGGCGATGCCGATCAGTTGCAGTTCCGGCGCTTCCGGATCGACGACATGGGCGCGGGCGCGCATCCATACCCACTGGCCGTCGGCATGGCGCATGCGGAACACTTGATCGATGTGATCGATTTCCCGGCTCACGATCCGCTTGGCGAGATCGAACAGGTCGCCGTCTTCCGGATGGATGATATCGTCGACTTCGCCGAACGACAGCATGCTGTCGCAGGGTTTGTAGCCGAGCATGTCGTACATGGAGCGCGACCAGTACATCTTGCCGCGCACCATGTCCCAATCCCACAGGCCGCAGCGGCCCCGCACCAGCGCCATATCGATGCGCTGATGCGCTTCGAGATAGATGCGGTCGGCGGCTTCCGCACGCGTGACCTGGCTGAAATAAGCGTAGAGGATGACCATCAACACGCCGGCCGTCAGCACGAACAGCAGCACGTTCAACGAAACGGTCTTGCGCCATTCGGCAAAGACGGCTTCCAGCGGAACAAGCACCGCGACCGCGCCGGCGTGCCCTTCCTTCAGCTTGACCGCGGCATACCAGTCCTGCGCACCGATCTTGACGTTCATGACGCCGGCACGCTCGCCGAAAAGGAAAAGCGCCTGCCCGCCGGATACGATCCGGTCGAGCGACCGCCCTTGCCACTCGCCGGCCTGCGACGTAACGGCGGTGACCTTGAACGAACCGTCCATGACCACCAGCACGTGATCCCTGCTGACTGCCCCTTGGCGCGCAATTCGCTCGACGAGGTTTTTCGCGCCGCCGGCTTCGTCGACATCGCTGTTCGCCAATTCGCTGGCCGAGAGCGCGAGAATGGAGTTTGCGTTGCGCGCCACCTCGTCGTGCAAGTTCATCAGCGACATGACGCGCAGGGCCGCGACGACAATCAGGAAGGTGATGATGAGCGTGGGGATCAGCCGGCGCAGCAGCGGCTCGGCCGCCAGCAGTTTGCGATAGGCAGGTTCGGCGATCAGCCGCATATTGCCGATAAGACGCCCCTTGCCCGGCGCGTTGCGCCGCTCAAAACGTGTCCCCCCGGGCGCGCCCCACGCGTCCGCCTTGGCCATGAAATGGCTCTCCCCGAAATCTAGCTGTCCCACGATCCGGCAACGCCGCACGCCCGAATCGTCACTAAAGAATCAAAGGTGATTCGCCTTGTCTAGGGGCGCGGCCAAAAAAGATTAAAAATTGACTAAAATAGCGTGATTTAGCCGACCGAAGGCCCGATATGGCGAGGCAAAGGGCCCGGTAATGGCCTTCTATGCCAAAGTGCGCTCGACGATGTCCCTTAAATCCGCCGACAGGTTTTCGGCATTGGCGATCGAAAGCAGGGCAGCGCGCGCCTTTTCCTGCCGCACTGGCTCCAGCGAGCGCCACGACCGCAGGGCGGTCGCAAGGCGCGCGGCCATTTGCGGATTGCGCTTTTCGACATCGAGCACCGTTTCGGTGAAGAGCCGGTAGCCTTCGCCGTCGGCGCGGTGGAAACCGGTCTGGTTGGCACCGGAAAACGTGCCGACCAGCGAGCGCAGGCGGTTTGGATTGGTCATCGAAAAGGCGGGGTGGGCAGTCAGCGCCCGCACGCTCTCCACGGCCTGCGGTCCCGGCACGCTGGCCTGGATCTGGAACCATTTGTCCATGACCAGCGGATCGGACGCATAGCGTTTCTCGAAGGCGGCAAGCGCCTCTGTCGCCTCGGGCGAACCATGGTGGCGGTGCGCCAGCACGGTGAGGGCTGCGGCCCGGTCCGTCATGTTGGTCGCGCCGTGGAAATGGCCGAGCGCCAGCTTCGTCCCGCCCGGAAGCAGCGCCAAATAGTCGAGCAGCACGTTGCGCAGCGCGCGGCGTCCGGCGTCTTGCGCGCTGGCACTGAATGCGCCCTTGTCGTGCAGGCTCTCGTAGAGCCGGGCAAAGATCGCCTCATTCTCTCGGGCTACCGCCAGCGCCAGCGCATCGCGACTGGCGAGAATGGCGTCCGGGTCGATGTTCTTGCCTATGTCGCGGGCGATATCGGCTTCGCCGGGCAGCGTGAGCGCCAACGCCCGATAGGCATTCTCCAGCGCCTCATTGCCGGCGATCTTGCCCGCGAGGCCCGTCAGGCGACCGGCAAAGGCAGGCTTCTTGCCGCCGAGTATCTGGCGGAACGCCCCGATCAGCGCATCGGTCAGCAGCGTGTTGAAGGCCTGCCAGCGCGAGAAGGGATCACTGTCATTGCCGGCGAGGAAGAACTTGTCGTCGGCGCTTTGTTCCACCGAAAGCGTGATGGGTGCTGAAAAACCGCGATTGAGCGAGACGGCGGGCCGTTCCGTCAGGCCGGAAAAGCGAACCGTATGATGGCGCTTGCGCACATGGATGACGCCGTTTTCGACGGTGGCGCCTTCGACGGCCGAGTAGCTCAAATCCTGCCCGTTCTGGCCGACCAGGCCGAAGGCCAGCGGAATGTGCATCAGCCGCTTGCGGCTTTCCAGCGGTGTCGGCGGCACCGATTGCTCGATTTCGAGGACGAATTGCTGCGCGGCGGGATTGTAGGTCGAACCGACCGTGACATTGGGCGTGCCGGCCTGATGATACCAGAGCCCGAACTGCGACAGGTCGCGCCCGGAGACGTCCTCGAAAACCTTGATGAAATCCTCGATCGTTGCGGCTTCGCCGTCATGGCGCAGGAAATACAGGTCCATGCCCTGCCGGAACGTCTCCGGCCCGAGGATGATGCGGATCATGCGCACGACCTCCGAGCCTTTCTCGTAGACGGTTGCCGTGTAGAAATTGTTGATCTCGCGGTAGCGGCGCGGCCGCACCGGATGCGCCAGCGGCCCCTGGTCTTCCGGGAACTGATGGGCGCGCAGCGTGCGCACCTCGGCGATGCGCTTGACCGCGCGCGAGCGCTGGTCGGCCGAAAATTCATGGTCGCGGAAAACCGTCAGCCCTTCCTTCAGGCAAAGCTGGAACCAGTCGCGGCAAGTGATTCTGTTGCCTGTCCAATTGTGGAAATATTCATGCGCGATGATCGCCTCGATATTGGCGAAATCGGCGTCTGTCGCCGTCTCGCGGTCGGCCAGCACGTATTTGTCGTTGAAGACGTTGAGGCCCTTGTTCTCCATCGCGCCCATGTTGAAATCCGACACGGCGACGATGTTGAAGACATCGAGATCGTATTCGCAGCCGAACGTTTCCTCGTCCCATTTCATCGACCGCTTCAGCGCGTCCATGGCGTAGGAAGCGAGTTTCTCCTTACCGTGCTCGACATAGATGCCGAGTTCGACCGTCTTGCCCGACAAGGTGACGAAGCGGTCACCGACATGGCCGAGATCGCCGGCGACGAGCGCGAAAAGATAGGACGGCTTGGGGAAGGGGTCATGCCAGACGGCATAGTGCCAGCCGTCTTCGAGATCGCCGCTCTCGACCGGATTGCCGTTGGACAGGAGCAGCGGCGCTTCGCTTTTCAACGCCTCGATGCGCACCGTATAGACCGAAAGAATGTCCGGGCGGTCGAGAAAATAGGTGATCCGCCGGAAGCCTTCCGCTTCGCATTGCGTGCAATAGACGCCGCCTGAGCGGTAAAGACCCATCAGGGTTTCGTTTTGCGAGGGAGCGAGCCGGGTTTCCAGCAGAACCGTGAAACGCTGTGCCTCCGGCAGCCTGGAGATGGTAAGGTCTTCCGGCGTTGCCGCGTAGTCCTGAGGCGCCACCGCCACGCCATCGATTTCGACGCGCAGCAGCAGCATCGGTCCGTCGCCATGCAGCACGAGCGGAACGGATGGCGCAACACCGTCGCGCCGCTCGACCGTGAGGCGCGCAACGACGCTGGTCTTGTCGGGCGAAAGCCGGAACGTCAGGTCTGTCTGCGGAATCAGATAGTCGCTTGGACGATAGTCCTCCAGCTTGAAGACCTGGCCGATATCAGTACGCATGCGGTAGTTTCCCGGTAATGTCAGACATCTGCGGGCGGTCCCGCTGGTCCAACAAACTCGACGTTCGCGCTCTTTACACGAAACCGCCCCTCGACAAAACTCCAGCGCCGCTTATTTGAGGACCTCGTTCTCCAAACATCGCGAGGCCACCATGACCATCGTCACACCGAAGTTCGGAATGGGTGCTTCCGTGCGCCGTGTGGAAGACCAGGCCTTCATCAAGGGGCAGGGTCGCTACACCGACGATGTGCAGCCGCAGGGCACGCTGCATGGCTATGTGCTGCGTTCGCCGATCGCCAAGGCGACTTTCAAGGTACGCTCCATTGAGGCTGCGAAATCGGCGCCCGGCGTACGTCTTGTCCTGACGGGCGGCGATCTTGCTCATTTGGGCGACCTCAAATCTGCCGCGATGCCGAAACAGCCAGACGGGACGACCGCTCCGACGCGCGACATCCCGATCCTGTGCCGCGACCGCGTCAACTATGTCGGCGACGCCGTTGCCTTCGTCGTTGCCGAAAGCCGTGCCTTGGCGCAGGACGCAGCCGAACTGATCGAGATCGACTATGATGGCGAGGACGCCGCGTCCGGCACGGCGACCGCGCTCGACCCGCAAACCCCGCTGGTGTGGCCGGAATTGGGGTCCAACCGCGCATTCAGCCATCATCTCGGCGACAAGACCCGGACCGATGCCGCCTTCGCGCGCGCCGCTCGTGTCACGCGCATCGAATTCACCAATAACCGCCTTATCTGCAACTACATTGAGGCCCGCGCCGCCATCGGCGAATGGGCCGACGACCGCTTCGTGCTGACCACGGGTTCGCAAGGCGTGCATTCCATGCAGACGATACTGGCCGGGGTGTTCGGGATCGACAAGGCGAAGCTGCGCGTCATCACCCCGGATGTCGGCGGCGGCTTTGGCACGAAAGCCTTCGTCTATCGGGAATATGCGCTTGTCCTGGAGGCGGCGCGGCGATTGGGAAAGCCGGTGAAATGGACCGGCGACCGCACCGAGCACTTCCTGACCGACGCGCAAGGCCGCGACAATGCCGTCAAGGCCGAGATGGCGATGGACAAGGACGGCCGGTTCCTTGGTTTGAGGATCGACCTTGCCGCCAATATGGGAGCCTACATATCGCAATACGGGCCAATGATCCCGGTCATCGGCGTTACCATGACCACCGGCCTCTATGACATCGAAGCCATCGACGTCTCCGTGACCGGCGTCTATACCAACACCTGCCCGGTCGATGCCTATCGCGGCGCTGGCCGCCCGGAAGCAGCGCTCCTGCTGGAAAAGCTGGTGGATGCCTGCGCCCGCGATCTCGGCCTGTCGGCAGACGAGATACGCCGCCGCAACTTCATTCGCCCGAACCAACTGCCCTACCGCACCCAGACCGGCCGTTTATACGACACGGGCGAGTTCGAGGGACACATGAACCTCGCCATGGAGCGTGCGGAATGGAATCAGTTTTCCGAGCGCCTGGCGCACTCGAAAGCGCAGGGGAAAATCCGCGGCATCGGCATGGCGACCTATATCGAGGCCTGCGCCTTTCCCGGTTCCGAGCCTGCCTTCGTCGAACTGAACGGTGACGGCACCGTGACCCTCAAGATCGGCACGCAAACCAACGGGCAGGGCCATGCCACGGCCTATGCGCAGTTCATCTCGGAAAAGCTCGATCTCGCCATCGACAGGATCCACGTTCGCCAGGGCGACACCGACGAATTGAAAGCCGGCGGCGGCACCGGCGGGTCGCGTTCCATTCCGTTGGGCGGCGTCTCGGCTTCGCGCGCCGGCGAAGACCTTGCCGAAAAGATCAAGCGCATCGCCGCCGACGAACTGGAAGCCTCCGCCGGCGACATCGAGCTGGCGGACGGCGTCGCCCGCATTGTCGGTACCGACCGCGTGATCGATTTTGCCGCCATTGCCAAGGCCGCGAAGGCGCCCGAGGATTTGAAGGGGTTTGGCGAATTCGTGCAGGACGAATGCACCTATCCGAACGGCACGCATATCTGCGAGGTCGAGATCGACCCCGATACCGGCGGCACGGAAATTGTCCGCTATACGGTGGTCGACGATTTCGGCGTCACCGTAAATCCCATGCTGCTGGCGGGCCAGGTCCATGGCGGCGTGGTGCAGGGCATCGGCCAGGCCTTGAGCGAGGGGGCTGTCTATGGCGACGACGGCCAGTTGTTGACCGCGAGTTTCATGGATTACGCCATGCCTCGTGCCGACCAGCTTCCGTTTTTCCACTTCGAGACGCGCAACGTGCCTTCCACAACCAATGCGCTTGGCATAAAGGGTGCAGGCGAGGCCGGCACGATCGGCTCCACGCCGGCAGCCCTTAACGCGGTGACAGACGCGCTTTATCGCGCCTATGGCATAGGGCATATCGAGATGCCGACGACGCCGTCGCGCATCTGGGCAGCGATTGGGGATTCGAAGGCAAATTGACAGAACGCATTGCCCCCGGTGCAGGGGGCGCACTTACGGCAATCGCGTTCAAGATCATGTCCGTGACGATCTTTGTCGTCATGTCGTCGCTCATCAAGGCCGTCGGCACGGTGCCGGCCGGTCAGATCGTGTTCTTCCGCTCCTTCTTCGCCATTTTTCCGATCCTGCTGTTCCTCGGCTTCAAGCGCGAATTGCGCACCGCCCTCGTGACCAAGCGCCCGATGGGCCACGTTGCGCGTGGCGTGATCGGGGTCTGTTCCATGGGGTTCACGTTTTTTGCATTGACCCGCCTTCCGCTACCCGACGCGATCACCCTGAATTATGCGCAGCCGCTGCTCATTGTCGTGTTCAGTTCGCTGTTTCTCGGCGAGCAGATACGCATCTACCGTTGGAGCGCCGTCGCGGTCGGCCTCGTCGGCGTGCTCATCATCTCATGGCCGGAACTGACCTTGCTCGGATCCGGATCTGCGATGGACGACCAGGAAGTGCTGGGGGTCATGGCGGCGTTGGCCGGCGCTGGCTGCTCAGCCGTTGTTGCCATCCTCGTGCGCAGCCTGGTCTATAGCGAAAAGACCGCTACCATCGTCCTTTGGTTTTCCCTGATGGCGAGCGTGCTGTCGCTGCTGTCGCTGCCTTTCGGGTGGCAGATGCTCACGCCGACCCAGGCGGCGCTGCTGGTCGGGTCCGGCTTTTGTGGCGGCATCGCGCAGATATTCATGACGACCGCCTACCGTCACGCGGAGGTATCGACCGTGGCGCCATTCGAATACACCTCGATGATCCTGGCCATCGCGGTCGGCTACGTCGTCTTTGGCGATGTGCCGACCCTCTACATGCTGGTCGGCGGCCTCATCGTCGTTGCGGCGGGCATCTTCATTATCCTGCGCGAGCGCCAGCTTGGCCTTGAGCGCACGCGCGCCCGCAAGGCGACTTCGCTGCAAGGCTGATCAGCATCGGGCCGAAAAGTGGTTACCGGTTTTCGGTAAACCCGATGCTCAACAAAGAGATAGATCGCCACTATGCGTCCGTCAGGATTGCACGGCGATCTATTCGGGCGTGGAAGGGTCGGCAAGCCTTGCCTTCACTTCCAGGAAGTCGCGCCATGCCAGCTTCTTGTGGTTTGGCGCGCGCAGCAGATAGGCCGGATGCAGCGTCGGCATCGCCGGAATGATCGCGCCGGAAGCCATCCTGTAACTGCGCCAGTTTCCCCTCAGCCGCAATATCCCCTCATGCGTATCGAGCAGCGTCTTCGCAGACGCGCCGCCCAGATGCACGAGCACTTGCGGATTGACCAGTTCGATCTGCCTCTCGATGAAGGGCCGGCAAATCTGCGTCTCATGCGGGGTTGGCGTGCGGTTGCCCGGCGGCCGCCAGGGGATCACGTTGGCGATATAGACCGAGGTGCGGTCAAGGCCGATGGCCGCCAGCATCCGGTCGAGCAACTGCCCGGATCGTCCGACGAAGGGACGGCCTTCAATATCCTCGTCGCGCCCCGGCGCCTCGCCCACCAGCATGAGCTTTGCCTGTGGGTTGCCGTCGGCGAAAACCGTGTTTTTCGCGGTGAATTTCAGGTTGCACCCGTCAAAGCCCGCCACCGCTTCCCGCAATTCGTCCAGCGTCGCGGCCGCGGCCGCCAGTTCGCGCGCCAGCCCGGCCTGCGCTTCGTCGGGCACGCTGGCCTGGGCGGGCGAAGGTCTTGGCGGTTGCTCCGGGGCTTCTCGGGCAGGTGCTGCGCGTTGCACCGGTTCCGCCAATGCGGGCAGGGCTGTAGCGGCCGGCCTCGGCTGTTGAGCGGCAGGCTTGGCCAGCCGGTTGACAGGCTCCTCGTTCAACGGTTCGTCGACGCCGGCGTCGGCATAAAACGCCAGCAGTTCGCGCAAAGCCGATCGATTGTTCAGGAGGGAAGGGTTCATGCTGCATTTTCGGCCGGCAGCAGCCGATTTGCAAGTTCAGGTGGAGGGAATACGCGGGTCCTGCACCAGATAGAAGGCCCAGCGCGGCGTGTAATCGGTAATCAGGAACTCGAAGGCGACCGATTTCAGCGGATCGACATGGCCGGTCTTGAACAGCAGGCGGTCATAGGGTTCGAAGTCGCGGTCGAATTCCGCGAAATTACTCGAAACGATGTTCGTCGGATTTTTGTTGCGCTGGTCGAAGGAAAGCCCGTCGCCGAACACACTTGGCCGGCCAAGGATTTCCTGCAATTCGAATTCGAATTCTGTCCAGGCGAGGCCGCTATTGTTGAGCGCTTCGACACGCAGGTAGAGGATGCCGTTGGCGTAATAGCCGGACGCGTCGAAAGGGCGAATGGGCCTGGTGGTGCGGATGGTCAGCGTCACCGGCGTCGCCGAATTCAATTCTTCCGAAATGACGACCGGGTCGGCATGCGTACCTGCGCCGGCAATGCCAATTATGCGGAAGCCGCCCAACTCGTCGGAAAAGCTGTAGGGACCTGCCTGCCAGACCTTTTGCTGTGCGTCGGCCGGAGCGGGGAACAGCACAAGCGGGAGCAGGAAAGCCAGCACTGCCCCGCAATTCAGGCCGGGCGTGGTTGGCAAGCGCGTCGAGGCAAGGCGGACAAACCCGTGGTTGCGCATGCGCCGAGTATGGCCGAACATGGCGAACCCGGATAGAGGGCCAAGGCTGCGCGCCCGTGCCGCTGTTGGAAATGGGCATTGTTGTGGCTGTGCCGGTTTCCCGTGGCCGTTTGATGCGCTATGGAGCGCATCAAACGGCAAGATGCGCATCAGGCAAGCCAGTGCGGAGGGATTTATGAGCGACATTGAACGCGAGAGCATGGAATTCGACGTGGTCATCGTCGGTGCCGGGCCAGCCGGCCTGTCGGCCGCGATCCGGCTCAAGCAGGTAAACCCCGATCTGTCCGTGGTCGTGCTCGAAAAGGGCGGCGAGGTCGGCGCTCATATCCTCTCCGGCGCGGTCGTCGACCCGATCGGCATCGACCGGCTTTTGCCCGGCTGGCGCGAAGAGGGCGACCATCCGTTCAAGACCCCGGTGAGCGCCGACCATTTCCTCGTGCTCGGGCCGGCAGGTTCGGTGCGCCTGCCCAATTTCATGATGCCGCCGCTGATGAACAATCACGGCAACTACATCGTCTCGCTGGGCAACGTCTCGCGCTGGCTGGCTTCCAAGGCGGAAGCGCTGGGCGTCGAGATTTATCCGGGCTTTGCCGCCGTCGAACTGCTCTATGACGACAAGGGCGCGGTCACCGGCGTCGTCACCGGCGACATGGGCGTCGAAAAGGACGGCACGCACGGACCGGCCTACGCGCCGGGCATGGCGCTGATGGGCAAATATGTGCTGATCGGCGAGGGCGCGCGCGGGTCGCTGGCCAAGCAATTAATCGCAAAATTCAATCTTTCCGAAGGCCGCGAGCCCGGAAAATACGGCATCGGCCTCAAGGAATTGTGGCAGGTCAAGCCGGAGAACCACAAGCTCGGCCTGGTCCAGCATTCGTTCGGCTGGCCGCTCGACATGAAGACCGGCGGCGGCTCGTTCCTTTACCATCTTGAAGACAACATGGTGGCGGTCGGCTTCGTCGTGCATCTCAACTACAAGAACCCGTGGCTGGCGCCGTTCGAGGAATTCCAGCGCTTCAAGACGCACCCCGCCATCAAGGGCACGTTCGAGGGCGGCAAGCGGCTCGGCTACGGCGCGCGCGCCATCACCGAAGGCGGCTGGCAGTCGGTGCCGAAACTGTCCTTCCCCGGCGGCGCGCTGATCGGCTGTTCGGCAGGTCTCGTCAACGTGCCGCGCATCAAGGGGTCGCACAACGCGGTGCTGTCGGGCATGCTGGCGGCCGAGCATGTGGCGGAAGCAATTGCATCCGGCCGCGCCAATGACGAGCTTTCGTCCTACGAAGCCGCGTGGCGCGGCACGGCCATCGGCAAGGATCTGAAGCGGGTCCGCAACGTCAAGCCGCTGTGGTCGCGCTTCGGCACCATCGCCGGCGTGGCGGTCGGCGGGCTGGATATGTGGCTGAACACGCTGCTCGGCTTCTCGCCCTTCGGCACAATGAAGCACGGCAAGACCGATGCCGCTTCGCTCGAGCCGGCGTCGAAGCACAAGAAGATAGCCTACCCGAAGCCGGATGGCGTCTTGACCTTCGACCGCTTGTCCTCAGTGTTCCTGTCCAACACCAACCATGAGGAAAACGAGCCGGTTCACTTGCTGGTCGCCGACATGGATTTGCAGAAGCGTTCTGAGCACGACGTCTTCGCCGGTCCTTCGACGCGCTATTGCCCGGCTGGCGTCTATGAGTGGGTGGATGCAGACGGCAATGCCGCCGCCGATCCGTCCGCCAAGGATGTGCGCTTCGTCATCAACGCGCAGAACTGCGTCCACTGCAAGACGTGCGACATCAAGGACCCCAACCAGAATATCACCTGGGTGCCGCCACAAGGCGGCGAAGGCCCGGTCTATCAGAACATGTGAGCATGATCCCGAAAAGTGGACACCTGTTTTCGGACGAGATCATGCTCAACTAAGAAATAGTCCTATAGCCGGCGCGGAAAAATCGAGGCGGTCGCGGTTTCGGGGCCGTCCTCCGGCTGGCCGGGTTGGGGCTGCAGCGAAAAGTCGACCAGAACCGGAAGATGGTCCGAGCCGGTATTCTCCAGCCGCTTGGCCGAGTGGATCAGGACGGCGCCCTTGCTGAAAACCTGGTCGATGGGCAGGCCGGCAAAGCGCAGGAAGTCCGGCAGTTTTATCTGTTGCCAGGTCGGCCCGACCGATTGCATCACCTTCAGCCCGCCCGCTTTGGCGAGGCGCTGGACGGTGGCGCTCCACGGCACGGCGTTGCAATCGCCCGCCATAAGCGCCGTCTTCCCCAGCAGGCCAACGGGTTTCTCCATTTCGCCGACCTGCCATTGCTGTTCGAAAGGCCATGGCCAGCCGACATGGATGGCGGCGACATCGACCGGGGTGCCGCCAAAATCCACACTTGCGATGGCCAGCGCGCCGCCGCTATAGCAGCGCGGCTCGGTCCCGGCCGAGAACGACCTTCGGGATAGGATGGCGACGCCGAATATCCTGTTGGGGTAGGGGCAGACGATCCGATACGGATAGGCGTTGGCCAACAGGTCGAGCTTGCCTTTCCACATGGTGGATACTTCGTCGAGCGTCACCACGTCGGGCTGGATGCGGCCGACCAGCGACAGCACCTTTTCGGGCGTCGCATTGTCGAAGCGCAAATTCATCTGCAGCAGCCGATAGGTGGCGCGGTCGTCGGGGCTAGGCTCGAAGCCGGCCTGGACCGGGGAAAGCCAGGGCAGCGACAGGGCGTTCGAGGTGGTGGAGAAGGCGCCAAGCGCGACGACCAGAACCGCAATCGCCTCCAGCCGCGCCGATGTGAACAGGAGCGGCAGCGCGCATAGCGCCAGCAGCACGGACAGATGTACGCGGAAATGCGAAAAGGAATCGAGCGCCTGGTGCCATTCGCCGAAAAAGCCCAGCACAAGTGGTAGCGTCAGCGCCACGGCCGCGCAAAACAGAACAGTTTGATAGGTGACGGCGAACCGGCGCATGCAAGGATTGCCCGAAAATGCAATTCGTGGAAGGTGAAGCCTGTCACGCATATCTTTCGCACGAAAATGCGGCAAAGCCGGGGGATTAATGAAATATCGTAAACGGTTCGGCCTTCCGGTGCTTGTGCTTGGCTTTGGCCTGCTGGCTCAGGGCGCCCGCGCGGAAGGGCAATTTGTCGAGCGGATCGATGCCTATGCCATCACCGGTACGTCCGGCGCCGAACTCTACGCCTCGATTGGTGAGCATGGCCCACTTGTAGGCAACGGCGTTCGCACCATCGCGCACACCAATTTCAAGCTGACCTGGACGCGGAAATACGAGCCGAGAGGCAATGCCTGCACGCTGGCGTCCGCCCGCCCGAAGCTGATCGTCACCTACACCCTGCCGCAACCCTCGGGCAAACTGCCGGCGGCGTTGCAAAGGCGCTGGGCTATTTTCATCGACGGCATCCGCCGCCATGAAAAGGTGCATGGCGACCATATCCGGGCGATGGTCGCGCAGATCGAGCAGACGACGATCGGTGTGACGGTTCAAAACGATCCGAAATGCAGGAAGATCAGGGAGGAGATCAAGGTGCCGCTTTCGCAGGCCTCTCTCGCCCAGCGGCAGCAAAGCCGCGACTTCGACCGCGTTGAGATGGGCGAGGGCGGCAACATCCGCCGCCTCGTGCTCGAACTGGTGAACGGACGTTAGGACGGGACCTGCTACTGAAAGGCAGTCTCCGAAAAGCTGCGCAGCTTGCGCGAATGCAGCCGCTCCATCGGCATCTCGGCCAGCTTTTCCATTGCCCGGATACCGATGGTCAGGTGTTGCGCCACCTGGCGCTTGTAGAATTCGGTGGCCATTCCGGGCAGCTTGAGTTCGCCGTGCAGCGGCTTGTCGGAAACGCACAGCAGCGTGCCGTAGGGCACGCGGAAGCGGAAGCCGTTGGCGGCGATGGTGGCCGATTCCATGTCGAGCGCGATCGCGCGCGACTGCGACAGGCGCTGCACCGGGCCTCGCTGGTCGCGCAGCTCCCAGTTGCGGTTGTCGATGGTGGCAACCGTTCCGGTGCGCATGATGCGCTTGAGGTCGTAGCCGGAAAGCCCGGTCACCTCCTGCACCGCCTCTTCTAGAGCCACCTGGATCTCGGCCAGCGGCGGGATCGGCACCCACACCGGCAGGTCGTCGTCCAGAACGTGGTCCTCGCGCACATAGGCATGCGCCAGCACATAGTCGCCGAGCGCCTGCGTGTTGCGCAGGCCCGCGCAATGGCCGAGCATCAGCCAGGCATGCGGGCGCAGCACTGCGATATGGTCGGTGATCGTCTTGGCGTTGGAGGGGCCGACGCCGATATTGACCATGGTGATGCCGCCATGGTTCGGCTTCTTCAAATGATAGGCCGGCATCTGCGGCAAGCGTATCGCGGCGCTGTCTTCCGAGGGGCTCTCTCCCGCCAGCGTCACCAGATTGCCCGGCCCGACGAACTCCGTGTAGCCTTCGCCGCCTCTGGCCATGAGGTCGCGCGCGCGCGCCGCGAATTCGTCGATATAGACCTGATAGTTGGTGAACAGGACGAAGTTTTGGAAATGCTGCGGGCTGGTCGCCGTATAGTGGGAAAGCCGGTGAAGCGAGTAGTCGACGCGCTGCGCGGTGAACGGCGCCAGCGGCCTTGCCTCGCCCAGCGCCACCTCGAACGTGCCGTTGGCGATCTGGTCGTCGGTGCCGTCGAGGTCCGGCACGTCGAACAGGTCGCGGATCGGCCGCTTGATGCGCTCGGCAGCCGATCCGTCGACATGGGTGCCTTCGAGAAAGGCGAAATGCAGCGGAATGGGCGTATGCGATTCCGACACAGTTACCGGCACGCCGTGGTTGCGCATGATCAGCTGAAGCTGTTCCACCAGATAGGTACGAAACAGGTCGGGGCGCGTCACCGTGGTTGAGAAATTGCCGGGCGTCGGCATATGCCCGTAGGCTTGGCGTGAATCGACATGGCCAAACGAGGTGGTGGTCACCCCAACCTGCGGATAAAAGGCGCGGTAACGCCGGGAATTGTCGCCGCCATCGGCCAGCGCCGAAAAGGAATCGCGCAGGAAGCTGGTGTTGCGAAAGTAGAGCTTTTCCAGCGCTGCTACGGCTTCCCCGGCATCGGTGAAGTTTTGCGGGGCGAAAGGCTCCGGCGTAACGATGGAACCGATGGCCTTGGGGTAGATTCGATTTTCCATGGCCCACTATATAGATGTTTGCGGGGCGTGGGAGAGTGGGCGGGCCACCCAAGCCGATAAAACCCCGGCTTTATTTCAGCCGCGCCGCAAACTGACCAGAAGCACGAAACCGGCGCCGCTGCCCTTGCGCACCGTTGGCGCGTCGATGGTCGCCCCGTTGTCCGCGCGCATGAGCGGAACCGCCAGGACGGGCGCCGCAAGCGCCAGCAGGATCAGCGCGGTGCGCGGCAGTAGCCGCAGGATTGTTGCGATATTGGCGGTTGAGCGGGTCATGATCGGTACGGCTCAGCGGTTGAAATGGCTTGAGCACAAGCCGCCGCCGCACAGGCCGCTGTCCATGTCGTGCCAGGTGCGCGGCTGGCGGTCCGCCTGCGCGACGAGGACGGCGAACGCCATGCCGAACAGCGTCGTCAGCAGGCAAACGATGGTAAAGCGGCGGGCGAGCATGGCGGGCGTCTCCTTCATGCAAGGAGATTGCGCCCGGCCGGCTGAACCGGCACTGATGCCCGCATTCATCTGCCGTTCAAATTTATTGACAATGCTTTGTACCGGCTGCCGCTTGCGCCAGCGCCGCACCGGCTTACCTGTTGGGGGAACCCATCGCAGGAGAACCCGGCATGCCATCGCAGACTGTACCGATCGAACTTTACTATTGGCCAACCCCGAACGGCCACAAGATCTCGATCATGCTGGAGGAATTGGGCGTTCCCTACGTGGTAAAGTACGTCAACATCGGCAAGGGCGAGCAGTTCGAGCCTTCGTTCCTGAAAATATCGCCCAACAATCGCATGCCGGCGATTATCGACCCGGAAGGTCCTGCCGCTGACGGGCGATGGAAGGGAAAGCCGATTTCCGTCTTCGAATCCGGCGCGATCCTTCAATATCTTGGCCGAAAGTTCGGCAAATTCTACTCAGTGGATGAGCGCCAGCGGGTGGAAGTCGACCAGTGGCTGTTCTGGCAGATGGGCGGGCTTGGGCCGATGGCGGGGCAGGCGCATCATTTTCGGCAATATGCGCCGGAAAAGATCGCCTACGGCATCGACCGCTATACCAACGAGGTCAATCGGCTCTATGGCGTCTTGAACAGGCGTCTGGCAGACAGGGAATTTCTGGCCGGTGATTATTCGATCGCCGATATGGCCTCGTTCCCCTGGACCCGTTCTTACAAGAACCAGGGTCAGGACCTCGATGATTTTCCGAACATGAAACGCTGGTTCGAGGCGATTGCAGCTCGCCCGGCCGTCGTGCGGGGTGTCGAGATCGGCCAGGAACACCGCCGCAACCTGGCCGACGACAAGGAAGCGCAAAAGGTGCTGTTCGGCCAGAAGGCGAGATAGAGCGAATAGGGAATGGCGAATAGGGGAGAAGCGTTTGCTTTTCCCCTATCGCCAGACGATCCCCTCGCTACTCGCTACTCGCTACTCGCTACTCGCTACTCGCTACTCGCTACTCGCTACTCGCTACTCGCTACAGCTTCTTCCACGTCTGGCTCTCGCACAGGACGGCGAGCACGCAGCCGGTCATCTTTAGCGAACTGCCTGAAAGCTTTGCGCTGCCGGAATAGGTCTTGCCGTTCGAGGGCTTGGTGATCGAGCCGGTATAGGCATCGGCGCCGCTTGTCTTCATCGTGCCGATCGATTTGCCCGCATACTTGCCCGTCGTCAGTTTGATGCAGAACGATCCGCCGCAGGAACTGATCGCGGCCGTGTCGCCGTCCTTGGTTTTCCAGTTGCCCTCGATCGGGTCCGCAAGGGCCGCGCCGGTCAGGATCCCCGACACCATGAATGTGGCTGCAAGTGCCATGCTGGCTTTGGCAAACATCGAGAAGTCCTCCCTGTGAACCACGGTGGCGGCTCCTGCGCCGCCGTTCGTGCGTTAGAGGAAAGCTAGGCCAGCCTTATTCAAAACAAAAGTGGTGCCGCTGCGTAAGAACGGCAGCTTTTTTTGAGGGCCCCAGCCAAGGTTCAGCCCGAAATTTCATGGATTGCCATTTGGCCGATCATTTCCGTGGTTAGCGAAGTGTTGACCGGCAGGCGTCGGATTTTCATCGAATTTGAAACGAATCCGCATAAATGCGGGGTTTGTATCCTTAACGGTTTCTCACGTTTACCTCTTGTTTTAGCTTTGTTTTCTCCAAATTAAGCACGCCATTTAACGACGGATTCAAGCCTCGGCCTCATGCTTCGAAGCATCGGAAGAGCAAGCCCCCAGCCGAATTAAACGGACAAGCGGAGGCGGCTCTCGGGACAGAGACAGGGGATTGAAATGGCACGTTTTGAAATGCAGGAAGCCGGCTTCGGCGTCATGGGGGCAACTGCCCAGGCCGACATCCTTTTCGAGTTGGGCATGATGTATGCCACGGGCCGCGATTGCGCGACCGATATGGTGGCGGCTCACAAATGGTTCAACATCGCCGCGATCAAGGGTTCCACGCGAGCCGCCGGCCTGCGCTCGGAACTGTCGGCGACCATGTCCAAGATCGAGATCGCCCGCGCGCTTCGCGAAGCCCGCGAATGGATGACGATGCACTGAGTTATACGACGGACTGACAGGGCAAGGCTTCGGATCAACGCCGCACAAGACGGCGTGACCGGAAACAAGAATGCGGCACCCATAAGAGGCAAAGCCGCACGCACGACAGGGACGGCGAGGGGATTTCGTGGCGCGGGGCAATTGCTCCGGCTCGTAGGGGATCACTCGACAGGCAAAGCCGCGACCGGCCGGAACAAGGCCGGCACGGCTTTTGCCATTTATGCGGCGTTATCAAGAACAAGCGGCAGTTGCCTGACTCAATCACACCCTCTGGACAGAACCGTTGAAGAATGGAATTGTCGCCGCCATTCTGGGTAAGGCGTTGCCGTGTGGCAGCGTCCAATGGGAGGTTTCAGATGAAAAAAACGGGAATTCTGAGCGCAACGCTGTTCGGCCTTGCGATGGGCGTGTCCATGGCTCACGCCGACGACATCACCATCGCGGTGGCCGGTCCGATGACGGGACAGCTCGCCACCATCGGCGACCAGTTCAAGCAGGGTGCGCAGGCCGCCGCCGACGCAATCAACGCCGCGGGCGGGGTCGACGGCCGCCAGATCAAGCTTTCGATGGAAGACGACGTCTGCGATCCGAAGCAGGCTGTCTCGGTGGCCAACCGCATCGTCGCCGACGGTATCAAGTTCGTTGACGGCCACGCCTGTTCCGGCTCCAGCATCCCGGCATCCGCCGTCTATGCCGAAGCCGGCGTGCTGATGATGAGCCCGGCTTCCTCCAACCCGGTCATGACGGACGACGCAGCCGCCAAGGGTTGGAACACCATCATGCGCCTCTACACCCGCGACGACGCGCAAGGCGCATTCATCGGCCCATGGATCGCCAAGAAATATGCCGGCAAGAACGTCGTCGTCCTGCACGACAAGAGCGCATACGGCCAGGGCATCGCCGATGCTGTCCGCAAGACGATGGGCGAAAATGGCCTGAAAGAGGTCATGTATGAAGGCATCAATGCGGGTGAAAAGGACTATTCGGCCCTGATTACCAAGCTGAAGGAACTCAAGACCGATGTCGTCTATTTCGGCGGCTATCACCCGGAAGCCGGCCTGATCATGCGCCAGGCTGCCGAGCAGAACCTGAAGTTCCAGCTCATCATGCCCGATTCCATTGCATCGCCGGAATTCTGGCAGGTTGCCGGCCCGGCCGGCGAGGGCACCATGTTCGTGTTCCCGTCCGATCCGCAGGCCAAGCCGGAGGCGAAGGCGGCGATCGAGAAGATCAAGGCCGGCGGCTTCGTGCCGGAGGGCTTCACGCTGTTCTCCTACGCCACCATCCAGGCGATCGCGCAAGGCATCCAGCGCGCCGGCAGCGACGATCCGGCAAAGGTTGCCGAAGCGCTGAAGGACGGCAAGCCGATCGACACCGTGGTCGGCCCCGTCACCTTCGACAAGAAGGGCGACCTGATGAACGCCAGCTACGACATCAACCAGTGGCACGACGGCAAATACGCCCCCATTGCGCAGTAAGAAGCCGCTATCTGATGTTGAAATATCCTCAGATCTTACCGTCAAGTCCCAGTTGATGGTACTTGTGCATGATCTTGTCCTGGTTCTCCAGCAGCCAGTCGATCGACGGCTCGTTGCTCAGCGCCTTGCGGATGGCTTCGGTCGTGCCCTTGCGGTGCAGGTCGAACAGGATCTTGTGATCGAGGTTGTTGTCGTCGACCACGCTGGGCGCCAGCCATACCGAGCAGATGATGCCGAGGTCGTTGGCCTTTTCTTTCGGGATGATGCCGGCGCGAACCGCGTCGAGAACGCCGTTGGCGATGGCGAACTGGACCGTGCCCATCAGGATGTTGGTGTAGCGCGTGCTCTTGACCGTCACCTTGGACACGCAAAGCGTCACCGGGCGCACCATGATGTCGGTGTTGAGCAGCGCAAAGACGCGCGTATGACCGGCGACCTGGTCGCCGACGAGGGTGGCAAGGGCCGTGCCGACGGGACCGTCGAGTTCGCCGATCACGATTTCCGGTTCGGCTGCGGTTCCGGGAGGTCCACCGGCGATCAAGGCTTCGCCGGTGCGCATAACGATACGATTGCTCATTCGAATTCCTTCCAACTGGAAATTTGTGGATGCGGCCGCCCCTGCCGCCGCACGTCCGGGGCATCCTGAAAGAGCGCCCCCATGGATGCTACCCATTCGGGCCGGCGCAAGCGACTGTGACATAGGGGCACTGGCCGTCTGTCGTGCGTCCTTCGAGGCTCGCTCCGCTCGCACCTCAGGATGAGGGAGGTTATGGCGTTTCTACTGGGCGGAGATATTTGCGCAACGGCCCCGCTTCCTTCGAGGCTCGCTGCGCTCGCACCTCTGGATGAAGGAGGTTGTGGCGTTTCTTCTGAACAGGGAGGCTTGAGCAACGATCCTCGCCCTGCGGCGTGGACAGAACTCTACCTCCCTCATCCTGATAGGCGACCTCAAAAAGGATTGAGTGATTTCAGCCAGTTGTGATTCCTTCGGATTTGCAAAGATTCGATGGAGA
>NZ_JBTMXB010000036.1:0-39166 GCF_054489405.1 Mesorhizobium sp. A623 | reverse complement strand
ACCGTAACATGGTCCTCGCAAGGCCCCTGTCCGAGCGCGTTCGCTGATCAAGCTACAAAGTCACCGAACCCTTTGACCGCATCCATGCACCAAAGCCAATCGGCATCGTGCCTAGTCTGGAAGCGCGTTCGCCAGATCAGCTCGGATTTGATAGTCTTGAAGAACGTCTCGACCGTGGCGTTGGCCTATGGTCGGCGAAGCGTTCAAACAGTTCTCCGAAAGCCGGGTCGTCGAAATCGGGTAAAGGTTCGGCCGCGGCGGCGATCATCTCCGGCAGGCTTTTCCCCGAAGAGTGGCCGGGCAGATGGTTGGTCGCGGCGCGGCTGCCATTTTCGGCCCAGCCTTGTTCGCCGACCAGCGGCACGAACATGACGCCGCCGAGATCTTCCTCCTCGAACGTTGTCCCGCCGGTGCGGGTGATCTTGACGAGACGCTGGTTGCGCGATTCCTCGCCGAGCGGGATGACCAACCGGCCACCGACGTCGAGCTGATCCTTCAATGCCTGCGGGGCGCTGGGACCGCCGGCAGCTACAATTATGGCATCGAACGGGGCGACTTCGGGCCAGCCTTTGGTCCCGTCCCCGATCCTGAGATCGATGTTGTCGTATCCGAGCTTTTCGAATCGCCTCCTGGCGGGTTCGGCGAGCGACGCGTGCCGTTCGATGGCGTGGACATGCCCGGCGAACCGGCTCATCACGGCGGCGGCATAACCCGAGCCGGCGCCAACCTCCAGTACCCTGTCGCCGGGCTTGATTTCGGCCGCCTCGATCATGAGCGCCACGATATAGGGTTGCGAAATGGTCTGACCCGCCTCGATCGGCAGCGCGCTGTCCTCATAGGCGAATTCTTCGAATCCTGGATCGACGAATTTTTCGCGCGGAACCTCGCGCATGGCATCCAATACGTTGCGGTCACGGACGCCCCGGCGCGCGATGTGCACGTCGATCATGCGGTTGCGAGCATGCGGCATATCGAGCATGGTTGCTCCTTTGGTTATGGATCGGATGGCGACTTCGGAGACGTTTGGGTGCAACGTGCCTTGCAAGTCACGGTTCCATTCAAGACAAGAAACCGCTTTGTTGACGGTCCGGAGACAACTTTCCCGCAACTCCGTGCATCATCGATCGACGGGCCTCGCTCTGGTTGCGATCGCGGTTAAGAGACGCCATGACGCGCAGCTGACCAATTTCCGGAAGCTTCGGCGCGTCCGACGACCACGGTCGCGTTTGTGACAGCGGGAACCATGGTCCGACACGTTGGTTGTGTTCTTGGATGATCCTCCTTGAACAGAATGAACGGTACGATCATGCGTGTGCCCACGATAGCCGTCTTCCTTTCGGCGTGGATTTTGCCAACTCCGGTTTTTGCACAGCAATCTCCAGGTTCGCAATTTCCCTCGGCTACGACGGCGCCGAAAGCCATACCGGATGATAGTCTGGCCGAGCAGAACTTCACGAGCGTGGCGATCGTCGCCCTCGAGGATTTACCCTCGCAAATCAGGCCGCAGGTCGAGGCCGTGGTAAACCAAACGACACATGAAGAACTGTATGTGCTGCAAAGCTCCGTTGATGCGTGGCCGCCGGTCGCAGCGGCGCTGGCGGCCAATGGGCTCAATTCCTCGCAGGTTGTCGCTGCCAACATCGATGATGATGGGACGCTGACGCTGATCGTGCAGACCACCACGTGACGGGACGCCGTCGCCTTCGCGGCCGGCTTTAGGAGAGATGACGGCCGCAAGTCGAAAGGACGATCGCTATGGCCGAAGCAAATGTCCGCAATTTCACGATCAACTTCGGACCGCAACATCCGGCGGCTCACGGGGTTTTGCGACTGGTCCTCGAACTCGACGGCGAGGTGGTCGAGCGAGTCGATCCGCACATCGGCCTTCTTCACCGGGGAACCGAGAAGCTCATCGAGCATAAGACCTATTTGCAAGCGCTGCCATATTTCGACCGGCTCGACTACGTCGCCCCGATGAATCAGGAACATGCATTCTGTCTCGCTGCGGAGAAGTTGCTCGAGATATCGGTTCCTAAGCGCGGGCAACTTATTCGGGTCCTGTATTGTGAAATCGGCCGGCTTCTGTCGCATCTGCTCAATGTCACGACGCAAGCCATGGATATAGGCGCGCTGACCCCGCCGCTTTGGGGCTTCGCCGAGCGCGAGAAGTTGATGGTCTTCTACGAGCGCGCGTCCGGCGCCCGCATGCATGCGAATTATTTCAGGGTAGGAGGCGTTCATCAGGACCTGCCCCCGAAGCTTCTGGACGACATCTGGGATTTCTGCGACCCGTTCCTCCAGGTTTGCGACAATCTCGAAGGGCTGCTTACGGACAACCGGATCTTCAAGCAGCGCAACGTCGATATCGCCGCGATCAGTCTCGACGACGCTTGGGCCTGGGGCTTCTCGGGCGTAATGGTGCGCGGATCGGGAGCAGCGTGGGATTTGCGCAAGGCGCAGCCCTACGAGTGCTATTCCGAGATGGATTTCGACATTCCCGTCGGCAAGAACGGCGACTGCTACGATCGCTATCTCATCCGTATGGAAGAAATGCGCCAGTCCGTCCGGATCATGAAGCAGTGTCTGGAAAAATTGCGTTTGCCTGAAGGCCAGGGACCGGTAGCTATTCCTAACCAAAAGATCACGCCCCCGCGGCGTGCGGAGATGAAGCGGTCGATGGAAGCGACGATCCATCATTTCAAGCTTTATACCGAAGGACACCGCGTGCCAGCCGGAGAGGTCTATGCGGCTGTCGAGGCACCGAAAGGCGAGTTCGGCGTCTATCTCATATCGGATGGAAGCAATGTTCCATACCGATGCAAGATTCGCGCGCCCTCTTTTGCCCACCTGCAGGCAATGGATTTTCTATCGCGGGGCCACATGCTCGCCGATGTGTCCGCTATAATCGGATCGCTCGACATCGTATTCGGTGAAATCGATCGCTAGGACCTCACAGCCATTCTGGCACAGCGTTGGAGGAATCGAGCCTGTCCGTACCTGCGGAGTCGAGCTCGCATAACCCACCGCGCCACAACCGTTTTCCCTGAAGGACTCAAACGATGGCCATTGTTCCTACTCCCGAACCAACGCCAACTCCGCCGCCGCCGATCCCCGAACCTAAACCCATTCGTGAACCGGATCCCGACAGGCTTCCCGACGAAGTCCCTGTCCCCAATCCTGATGAAAACGACGCGCCGCCGAAACACGCTGACACGTTCGGCGAACGGCTTCGATGTCACCCTGCACACCGAGGACAAGGCGGAGGCCCGGCGCTGGTTCGATCAGTTGTCAGAAGGCGGCAAGCCGGTCATGCAGTTCGACGAGACCTTCTGGTCGCCCGGCTTCGGCTCCCTGGTCGACAGGTTCGGCGTCCCTTGGATGATCAACGTCGTTCCGTCGGCTGGTTGGAGCTCTTCGCAGGGCTGACTGTAACGATCTCCCATCACCCGAGATGCCGAGGAGATACTTCCAGCCATCTCTGGAAGAGCGACCTGGCCGCTGATGTCAGTGGGTCTCGCCGTCGGATGCGGACCGCTGGCGACGATTGATGGATCGTTCCCGCCGTTTGATCGTCCTAATCCCTCAATTAGAAACCGTGATCACTTCAAAAGTGAAGGGAACCACGAGGCCTCACGACAGTTGGTAAAGAAGGGACGTTGGACCAGATCGCCGGGAGGCGAGCATGCACGATAAGCAGGCTGATATCTTCGAATTGTTCTCGGAAATCTACAAGTCGGCGGCTCAGGACGAAACAAGCCTCCAGCAATATCTCCTGTCGTGCAGCGAGGACAAGTCGATGTACGCTTCTGCACCGGAGCGTATGGTAGCGGCGATAGGCGAACCTCAGCTCGTCGACACCAGCAAGGACGAAAGGCTGGGGCGTATCTTTTCCAACAAGACGATCAAGCTCTATTCATCGTTCTCCGATTTCTACGGCATGGAAGACACGATAGAGCGGATCGCCGGCTATTTCCGCTACGCCTCTCAAGGGTTGGAGGAGCGCAAACAAATCCTCTATTTGCTGGGACCCGTGGGCGGAGGCAAATCCTCGCTGGCAGAGCGATTGAAAAGCCTGATGGAGAAGCATCCCATCTACACGCTCAAGGCCGGAAATCAGATCAGCCCGGTTTTTGAATCACCACTTGGACTTTTCGATCCGGAACGAATGGCCGATCTTCTGGAAGACAAATACGGGATCGCGCGGCGTCGGCTGAATGGCTTGATCTCGCCTTGGGCGGCGAAGCGTCTCGATGCGTTCGCCGGTGACATTTCCAAATTTTCCGTCGTGAAACTCATGCCCTCACGGTTGCGGCAGATCGCAATTGCCAAGACCGAACCGGGTGATGAGAACAATCAGGATGTCTCCGCGCTCGTCGGCAAGGTCGATATAAGGCAGCTTGAGAATTTCAGCCAGTCGGACCCGGATGCCTACTCCTACAGCGGCGGACTGAACCGAACGACGCAAGGGTTGCTCGAATTCGTCGAGATGTTCAAGGCCCCAATCAAGGTCTTGCATCCCCTGCTGACCGCGACCCAGGAGGGCAACTACAACGGCACCGAGAATTTTGGCGCGTTCCCGTACCAAGGCATCATCGTCGCCCATTCCAACGAGTCCGAATGGCTGCAGTTCAAACGCAACAAGAACAACGAGGCGTTCCTGGACCGTATCCTGGTGGTCAAGGTTCCATACTGTCTTCGCGTCACCGAGGAGCGGCAGATTTACGAAAAACTGCTGCGCGAAAGCGAGTTGGCCACCAGTCCCTGTGCTCCCGAAGTGCTCGATATTCTCAGCCGCTTCACGGTTTCGACCCGCTTGGCCGAGCACGACAATTCGCCACTCTACACGAAGATGCGGATCTATGACGGCGAAAACCTGAAGGAAATCGACCCCAAGGCCAAGTCGGTTCAGGAATACCGCGACGCTGCCGGCGTGGATGAAGGCATGACCGGCGTCAGCACGCGCTTCGCTTTCAAAATCCTGTCGCAGACCTTCAATTATGGCACCGACGAGGTCGCTGCCGATCCCGTCCACCTGATGTACATTCTGGAGGACGCGATCAAGCGAGAGCAATTTCCCAAGGAAGCGGAGGCGACCTATCTCGATTTCATAAAATCGGAGCTCGCCGCGCGCTATGCCGAGTTCATCGGCCACGAGATTCAGAAGGCCTATCTGGAGTCCTATAGCGAATACGGTCAGAACCTTTTCGACCGCTACATCGCCTATGCCGACGCATGGATCGAGGACCAGGACTACAAGGACCCGGATACCGGCCAGATCCTCAACCGCGAAATCCTGGACAACGAATTGTCGCAGGTCGAGAAGCCCGCCGGCATTGCCAATCCGAAGGACTTCCGCAATGAAGTGGTGAAATTCACACTTCGCGCGCGAGCCCGCAACAATGGCCGCAACCCGTCATGGACAAGCTATGAAAAGCTGCGTGAGGTCATCGAGAAGCGGATGTTCGGCCAGGTCGAGGATTTGCTCCCGATCATCAGCTTCGGGTCCAAGCAAGACAGTGTGACAGAAAAACGGCACACCGAATTCGTCCAGCGCATGGTCCAGCGTGGTCACACCGAGCGTCAGGTCCGTCGCCTGGTGGACTGGTATATGCGGGTGAACAAGGCAGGCTGACGGAGGTCATCCATGCCGATCTTTATCGATCGCCGCCTCAACCCCAAGGACAAGAGCCTTGGCAACCGGCACCGTTTCCTTCGGCGTGCGCGCGAAGAACTGAAGCAGAGCATCCGGGACAAGATCCGGGACGGCAAGATTTCCGACGTAGACGCCGATCATATCGTCGCCATGCCGGCGATTGGCACCAGCGAACCGAGCTTCAGCCCGGCCAATGACAGCGGCAGGCGCCAGCACGTGTTACCGGGCAACCGGGATTTCGTCCCGGGCGACCAGCTTCCCAAGCCGAGACAAGGCGGCCACGGAGCATCCGGACCGATGTCGAGACAATCGGAAGACGATTTCCGTTTCGTGCTCTCGCGGGAGGAAGTGCTCGACCTTTTTTTCGAGGATCTCGAGCTGCCGGACATGGTCAAGCTGAACCTCAAGGAGATCCTTGCCTACAAGCAGCGCCGGGCAGGGTTTGCAGCCGCCGGGTCCCCGACAAATATCAATATCGGGCGCACGATGCGCAACAGCCATGGTCGCCGCATTGCGCTCAAACGTCCCAAACAGGGGGAGCTTGACGCGATCACTAATGAACTCGCAGCCCTCGAGAAAGAAACGCCAAACGCGGCGGCGCGCCTTCGTATAGCCGCGTTGCAGGAAGAGCTTGAGCGACTGGAGCGTCGCCGCAGGCTGATCGCCTATGTCGACCCGGTCGACATCCGCTTCAATCGCTTTGACCCCCAGCCCGTGCCGAACGCCAATGCGGTCATGTTCTGCCTCATGGACGTGTCCGGTTCGATGGGCGAACGCGAGAAGGATTTGGCCAAGCGCTTCTTCGTGCTGCTGCACCTTTTCCTGAAACGGCGCTACGACCGCACCGAAATCGTCTTCATCCGCCATACGCATGAAGCGCATGAGGTTGATGAGGAAACCTTCTTCTACAGCACGCAGAGTGGCGGTACGGTCGTTTCCACGGCACTCGAGGAGATGCGGCGCATAATCGCGGAGCGATATCCCAGCCACGAATGGAACATCTACGCCGCCCAAGCTTCGGACGGCGACAATTTCGTGGCCGATTCCGATCGTTGCATAGCGCTGCTGGATGGCGAGATCATGCGCCTGTGCCAGTATTTCGCGTATGTCGAGATCATCGACGAACGCGAGAGCCATATCTTCGGCTCCACCGACAATGGCACGTCGCTCTGGCGCGCCTACAGCGCCGTCGACCTCAAATGGCCGAATTTCCAGATGAGCCGCATCGCCACGGCCGCCGACATCTATCCGGTCTTTCGCCAGCTCTTCACCAGGCAGTCAGTCCGCCAGACGAACGCTTGAAGGATCGCAGATGCCAAAGCTCGCCACCAAATCCGACTTGCTGTTTTCAGGTTCCGATTGGGACTTCCATACGTTGGCGCGGGTCTATGATGAAATCGCCGCGATCGCGCTGGAAGACCTTCATCTCGACGTCTATCCGGTGCAGATGGAGGTCATTTCGTCTGAACAGATGCTTGATGCCTACTCTTCCGTCGGCATGCCGCTGATGTATCCTCACTGGTCGTTCGGCAAGCATTTCCTCTATCAGGAATTGCTCTATCGGAAAGGTGGCCGCGGCCTCGCCTACGAACTGGTCATCAATTCCAATCCTTGCATCGTCTATCTGATGGAGGAAAACACCATGGCCCTGCAGGCCCTGGTGACCGCACATGCGGCGCTCGGCCATAACCATTTCTTCAAGAACAACTATCTGTTCCGGCAATGGACGGACGCCGGCGCGATCCTGAGTTACCTGGATTTCGCCAAGGGCTACATTGGCTGCTGCGAGGAACGGCATGGCGTGGCTGCCGTAGAGAATATTCTCGACGCGGCCCACGCCCTGATGGAACAAGGCGTATTCCGGTACCGCCGTCCACCGAAACTATCCTCGGAAAAGGAGCACGAGAGCATTCGCGACCAACTGGAATACGAAGAACGTTCCTACAACGACCTCTGGCGCACCCTCCCGCCTTCGAAGGACGAGGGCGAGGCGGGCGAAACGGACCCCGGCGTGGCGGAGCGGAAGAAATCGCTCAATCTGCCGGAGGAAAACCTGCTTTATTTCCTGGAAAAGAACAGCTTGGTCCTCGAGTCCTGGCAGCGCGAGGTAGTCAGGATCGTGCGCACCATCGCTCAATATTTCTACCCGCAACGGCAAACGCAGGTGATGAACGAAGGCTGCGCGACTTTCGTCCATTACACTATGATGAACGCGCTGTTCGATCGGGGCCGGATCAGCGAGGGCGCCATGCTGGAAATGCTGGGCAATCACACCAATGTGGTTTTCCAGCCGGCGTTTGACGATCCGCGGTTTTCCGGCATCAATCCTTATGCGCTGGGCCTCGCCATGATGCAGGATATTCAACGTATTTCAACGGAGCCCACCGCTGAGGATCGCGACTGGTTTCCCAGCATCGCGGGGAACGGAAACTGGCGCGAGACCCTGCTGGACGCGTGGGCCAATCACCGCGACGAGTCCTTTATCCAGCAGTATCTCAGCCCGGCGCTGATCCGGAAGTGGCGTTTCTTCCTGCTCGATGACATCGCGGACAAGGCGCATTACGAGGTCGCGTCAATCCACAACGAGCGGGGCTACGAAACGATACGCACCGCGCTTGCCCGCAATTACGACATCGGCGCAAACCGGCCCGATGTTCAGATCGTCGACGTGGACTTGCTCGGTGAACGGCACTTGCACCTCGAGCATAAGGTAACCAACGCCGTCCTGCTGGACGAGGCAACCTGCGACGCCACGTTACGGCACATCCGCACCCTATGGGGCTATAAGGTCAGTTTGACGGGCGTAGACGCCAAGACCGGCGCGACGGTTTATGAACGCTCGATCAACCAAACCTGAGAGACCGTGGTCACGAGCAAGCGGATTGGCCGCTTCACCGCTCTGTTTACTGCCTCAACGCGCAATCCTTTCTCTCAGCCAGGCAACGAACCTGAAATTGCCGCGAATTGCCGCTCGAACGCGGGTAGCCGCCCATCGAGCTTGCATCCGGGCACCGACATGGCAATCACAGACGATGTTGTGCAACTGCCAGTCGGTCAGTTCGAAGAAGCGCTTTGCCTCGCCATAGGTATCGTTTTGCAGGCCTAGCGCTCGCAGCATCGGATCCTCAAAGGCAACGGTGACGGGCGATCCCTCACCCCGCGCTTTTTCACGCGCCGCCGGCGTGAGGTATTCGGTGCCGGCCAGTGCTCCAAGGCTTCGCTCGGGATGTCGCTCAAGCAACTCTGCCCAGCGCTCGAGCCGTTGGTTTCGAGTCATTATCGGGTATGTCGCCCATGCTTCCACATCTGCGACTATCTGCAGTTGGTCGAGTGTTTGGTGTTTCATGGTCCGCTCCTGCTGACAGGTTAACGCCCACGCCTGTATGAAAATTATGGCGCCGCCACACGCCGACAAGAGCCGACGATCGGTAAATATCCAGGAAGGGTCCGCATAGGGATCGAAACGATCGCGTGAAGGCGGCCTAAATCCGGCATCAGCGCATTGGTGCCCATCGGCCCTCACCACTGGGGGCGACAAACCCCAAGACGAATAGTATAATCCCTCGTGATATTGGTCGCGGTTTCGCGTGACCATTCGCGTTGGACCGCAGCGCCGCGAGCCACGACCGAGCCCGATATCGGAGGAACGGTCATGGCAAACTTCCATGTCTACGCAGCAGGCACCAGCAGCAAGGTCGAACATCCCGCCATCCGCAAGCTAGGGGTTTCGGATGTTTTCGACGCCCTTCGTCGCGGTTTGGACGATTTTTGGGACAAACCCTCGCATTATGTCTTCCTATGCCTGATCTATCCAATCGTCGGCGTGCTCCTCATCACCTGGACCTCCGGCGGCAACGCGCTTCAACTCATCTACCCTTTGATGACCGGCTTTGCGCTTTTGGGTCCCGTCGCGGCGATCGGCCTCTACGAGATCAGCCGCCGGCGCGAGCAGGGCCTCGACACCTCGTGGCGGCATGCCTTCGACGTCCGAAAGTCACCCGCCATGCCAGCAATCTTCGCGCTCGGCATCATGCTGATGGTGCTGTTCGTGGCCTGGATGCTGACGGCGCAGGCGCTCTACACCTATCTTTACGGTGAGGCCGTTCCGGCATCGTTGTCCGGCTTCGTCGCAGACGTCCTGACCACTCAGCGCGGCTGGACGCTGATCGTGCTTGGCAATTTCATAGGCTTCCTGTTCGCTCTCGTCGCACTAAGCACCACCGTCGTCGCCTTCCCGTTGCTGCTCGACCGCGACATCGGCGCCTACGCCGCCGTCGAGACTTCGGCGCGAACGGTTATCGCGAACCCCATTCCGATGCTGCTCTGGGGGCTCATCGTCGCCGTAGCCATGGTCGTCGGGACTTTGACGCTGTTCGTCGGCCTGGCTGTGGCCTTGCCCGTGCTTGGTCATTCGACCTGGCATCTCTATCGCAAGGTGGTCGCGCCTGCGCCCACCCCTGAAAAGACGGCGATGCGCGAGCACCGCATATAGCTTGCTAACACTTTGAGTGAGCATCGGAATAGCCGGTCCAATGCTCAAGCCGGCAGGAACTGACCTGCCGGCTTCCGCGTCACGCCGGGTGGCTGAAGCGGGCGACCGTTGCGCCTTGCAGCAGTTTATGGAAATCGGCGCCGGTGACACGCACCAGCGTCTTGTGGTCGCCGCCCTCGAAATAGACATCGCCCTCCCCGCGAAAGCTTTCATCAACGACGACCGGCACCTGATAGGCCGCGCCGACCGGCGGCACCGCGCCAATGTCGCAATCGTTGAACAACTGGCCGACCTCATCTTCCGAGGCGAGCCCGAGCCGTTTGTCGAGCACGCTCTGAAGCGTGCCCAACTCGACCCGGTGGCTGCTCGGAACGACCGCCAGCGCATAGCCCATTTCGTGGTGAAGAAGCACCGATTTGGCTAGCCTTCGGCTCGGAACATGCGACGCCAGCGCGGTCTGGCAGGTGGTCGAAGTCCGGTGATGGGCAACGGTATCGTAGGGGATACCCATGCGGGCAATGTAGTCTTGAAGTTTCCTGGCGATCGTCATCGTAGGCGCCCTTCTGCTGGAGGTGGCGACGCATCGGAAAACGAGAGCGGACATTCTCCGCCTATCATTTTTCCTGTCAACGAAGAATGCGTTCCCGCTTGCCGAAAGTGATGCTTATTGCCCTGCGCTGAAGGACAAGACGCGGGTCAGTTCGGTGTAGTCGGACTCGATGACCATGATCGCCACGAAGACCAGGATCAGCAGCGGCGGCACCAGGATCGTATAGGCCAGTGCCAGCCTCTCCCAGGCCATGTGCATGAACACGGCGACGATGAGCCCCGCCTTGAGCATCATCAGCGTAACGATCAGGCCCCATCTGAGATAACCCTGAAGGGCGAAATAGTCGACGGCGTAGGAACAGGCGCTGAGGATGAACAGCCAGCCCCAGACGACGAGATAAAGCTTGATCGGATGCTGCTGGCCCTGCGCGTGCGCAACCGCCGGGGCGGCAGCGACATGTCCCGGCAGCCCGTGTTCCTGCGTCTCTGCCTGTGCCATCGCTCCACCTCACCAAAGATAGAAAAACGCGAAAATGAACACCCACACCAGATCGACGAAGTGCCAGTAGAGCCCCATGATCTCGACGCTCTCATATTGGCCGCGCCGGCTGGTGAAGAAACCGGGTGCGCCGGTTTCGTAATCGCCGCGCCACACCTTGCGGGCGACGATCAACAGGAAGATCACGCCGATCGTGACATGGGTGCCGTGAAACCCGGTGATCATGAAGAAGGCCGAGCCGAACTGCACCGCGCCCCAGGGATTGCCCCAGGGCCGCACGCCCTCGGTGATGAGTTTTGTCCATTCGAAAGCCTGCATGCCGACGAAGGTCGCGCCGAGAGCGGCGGTGAGCAACATCAGCGTCGCCGTCTTCCTGCGGTCGCGCCGGTAGCCGAAATTCACCGCCATCGCCATCGTGCCGCTCGATGAGATCAGCACGAAGGTCATGATGGCGATCAGGATCAGCGGAATGTCCTGGCCGAACATATGCAGCCCGAAAACCTCGCTCGGATTGGGCCACGGCACCGTCGTCGACATCCGCGCGGTCATGTAGGACAACAGGAAACAGCCGAAGACGAAGGTGTCCGAAAGCAGGAAGATCCACATCATGGCCTTCCCCCAGGAGACGTTCTTGAACGCCCGTTGGTCGGATGACCAGTCGGCGGCGACCCCGCGCAGGCCCGGTGGCCGCTGTACGGTGTGGTCGGCATGCCCCAACGCGGTTTCGGTCATCCGTCCCTCCTAGGTCAGCAACCCGCGGCAAATGTCGATGAAGCTGGCGGCCCAGCCCATCAGCACGGTGAAAAGCACCAGCCAGACGACCAGCAAGACGTGCCAGTACATCGCGCAGAGTTCGGTCGACAGGACGAGCCTCGCCGCCGGATCACTCTGCCATGCGCGAAAATTGACCCGGCCAAGCGCCACCAATCCGCCGATGATGTGCAGACCGTGCATCGCGGTCAGGAGGTAGAAAAAACTGACCGCCGGGTTCTCGGTCGCGAAATAGCCATCGGCGGCGAAGTCGCGCCATGCCAGCAATTGCCCGCCCAGGAAGGCGACTGAGGCAGCAGCACCCGTGAGAAGGGCAAGCCGAAGATTGTCGAACCGCCTATGTTGGGCGGCATAGACCGCGCATTGCAGCACGACACTCGCCAGAACCAGCAGAGCCGTGTTGAACCAAAGGATTCGCGGCACCGGAGCAGCCTGCCAGTCGGCATAGGCCATGCGCATGAAATAGGCGCTGATGAGCAGCGCAAACAGCGCGCCGACCACGGCAAGAAAGACGCCAAGTCCGATCTTGGCCGGGTGCATGGCAGACGCTTCCGTTGCAGGAAACGCCAGGACCGGCCCCGCCTCGAGCCACGGCTTGGACATCAGCCGCTGGCGCGACAACCACCAGCCGGCAATGGCGGTGATCAAGGCGAGAAAGATCAGGATCGCGCTCATATCGGCCCGCCTTGCGTCAGCGGACGCGGATCGTTCTGCGGGATGAAATCCTCCGGCGCGCCGGGAACGCTGTAGTCATAGGCCCAGCGGTAGACCACCGGCAATTCCTTGCCGAAATTGCCGTGCGGCGGCGGCGTGCCCGCCGTCTGCCATTCCAGTGTCGTTGCTCGCCATGGATTGTCGCCGGCCTCTCTGCCATGGCGCAGGCTCCAGAACAGGTTGAACAGGAACACCATCTGGGCAGCACCGACCGTCAGCGCGGCGATGGTGATGAATTCGTTCAGCGTATGCACGGATGGCGGGACGAAGGCCGTATCGCCGAGTTCGGGATAGCGACGGGGCACGCCGACCAGCCCGACATAATGCATCGGGAAGAAGATCAGATATGTGCCGACGAAGGTCACCCAGAAGTGCAAGCGCCCCATCGCCTCGTTGAGCATCCTGCCGGTGATTTTCGGATACCAGTGATAGATCGCGCCGAAGATGACAAGGATCGGCGCGACCCCCATCACCATATGAAAATGCGCCACCACGAACATCGTGTCGGATAGCGGCACGTCGACTACCACATTGCCGAGGAACAGGCCGGTCAGCCCGCCATTGACGAAGGTGACGATGAAGCCGAGCGCAAACAGCATCGGCAACGTCAGGTGAATGTCGCCGCGCCACAGCGTCAACACCCAGTTGTAGACCTTGATGGCCGTGGGGATGGCGATGATCAGCGTGGTGGTGGCAAAGAAAAAGCCGAAATACGGGTGCATGCCCGAGACATACATGTGGTGCGCCCAGACGACGAAGGACAGCGCCCCGATGGCGATGATCGCCCACACCATCATGCGATAGCCGAAAATGTTCTTGCGCGCATGCGTGCTGATCAGGTCGGAAACGATCCCGAAGGCCGGAAGCGCCACGATGTAGACTTCGGGGTGGCCGAAGAACCAGAACAGGTGCTGGAACATGATCGGGCTGCCGCCGTCATGCGGCAGCGGCGTGGTACCCATCTCCACCATCGCGGGCATGAAGAAGCTTGAACCGACCACCCGGTCGAACAGCATCATGACGCAGGCGACGAAGAGCGCGGGGAAAGCCAGCAGCGCCATCACGGTGGCTGTGAAAATGCCCCACACCGTCAGCGGCAGACGCATCAGCGTCATGCCGCGCGTGCGCCCCTGAAGCACGGTCACCACATAGTTGAGGCCGCCCATAGTGAAGCCGACGATGAACAGGATCAGCGACACCAGCATCAGGATGATGCCGTAATCCTGCCCGCCGGGCGTACCCGAGGTGATGGCCTGCGGCGGATAGAGCGTCCAGCCCGCCCCCGTCGGCCCTCCGGGCGCAAAGAAGCTTGCGACTAGCACCAGAACGGCAAGCAGGTAAATCCAGTAGCTCAGCATGTTGACATAGGGAAACGCCATGTCGCGCGCGCCGACCATCAGCGGGATCAGATAGTTGCCGAAGCCGCCGAGGAACAGCGCCGTCAAAAGGTAGATCACCATGATCATGCCGTGCATGGTCATGAACTGGTAATAGACGTCGGGCGAGATGGACGAGAACGTGTCGGGGAAGCCGAGCTTCAAACGCATCAGCCAGGACAGCACCAGCGCCACCAGCCCGATGGCCATCGCCGTGCCGGCATATTGGATGGCGATGACCTTGGCATCCTGCGAGAAGACGTATTTCGTCCACCAGCTATGCGGGTGGTAGAGTTCCACCTCCGCCACTTCCGCTGATGGTATCAACCCTGCCCCCTGAGGCGTGACATCGACCATCGCTATACCTCTTCGCTCTTTTGTCCTTCACACCGGGGAGGCAGCCGACATGGCCGCCTCGTCAAAACTGCTTTTTTCCTACTCCACCTTCGCCCGCGCCATTGCGGGCTGGGCAAGCGCACCCGTCTTGGCCGGAGCCGACAATTGGGTGAAGGTCGACTGCTGCTGCAGCCAGGCCTGATAATCCTGCTCGGTATCGACATCGACGACGCCGCGCATGAAGGCGTGGCCGATGCCGCAAAGCTCGGCGCACAGCACCTCGAAACTTCCCGTTCTTGTCGGCGTGAACCAGAAATAGGTGACCGTGCCGGGCACCATGTCCATCTTGGCGCGAAACTCTGGCACGTAGAAATCGTGCAGGACGTCGATCGAGCGCAGCAGCACTTTCACCGGCTTGCCGATCGGCAGGTGCAGGTCGGCGGCCTCAACCACGACATCGTCCTGTCCGTTCGGGTCCTGCGGGTTGATGCCGAGCGGATTATCGGAATTGACGAGCCGAGCGTTCGACGTGCCAAGCTTGCCGTCCGCGCCCGGCAGGCGAAAACTCCATTGCCATTGCTGCGCGACAACCTCGATCTCCGTCGCATCGGCGGGGACGGTGATGAAGCGGCTCCACACGAACAAGCCGGGGGCCAGCAAAGCCGCAACGCCGACGGCGGTGACGACGGTCAGCCAGGATTCCAGCTTTCGGTTTTCCGGCTCATAAGCGGCGCTGCGCCCTTCCGTGTGCCGGAAGCGATAGACGCAATAGGCCATGAACAACACGACGGCCGAAAACACGGCCCCGGTGATCCAGAAGGTAATTACGAGCGTGTTGTCGATATAGCCCCAGTTGGAGGCTATCGGCGTCCACCACCACGGGCTCAGCACATGGAACAGCACCGAGCCGACGACGATCAGAACGAGTACCAGCGCAATGGCCATCCTCGGTTCCTCCGGCATTCCGAGGGACGCTGTCCCGCAGGAAGGCCAGCGCCATTATAGCTTGTTTTTCCTCAAAAATACCAGAGCATCACCAGCGAAAGTTGAATCCAGATGGCCAATCGCCAGCGTTGTGCCATAGCGCGCGCTTATGTGAACAAAAAGCCAGGCTCTTAAGCCCGGCCAAGCATGAAGGCTCCAGAGGCGAGCGCGCCGAACGAATGGCAGCAGAGCCCGCTCCCTCGCAGGATCATTGCCTAGTCTTGTTTCGGCTGCTGCGGTATCTCGCCCGGACGAATGATCGGTGTCTTGCCCTCGGCCGGCGGTGGCGTCGCCATCTTCCGGTCGCCGGTTGGCGGTGGCTTCAACACCCCACCGCAGGGTTCCAGAGATCGGCTCAGATTGTCCGTCCGGTCGGACCCGTGTCGTTCGTTCTGCGCCCGGTTGGCTGTTTCGTCGTCCGGCTTGACCTGGCAAGGATTGGTCGACGGCAACGGCGCTTGCGTCGGCGGCTTCTTCTCCGCTTGAGCAGCAGCGATCAACGCAAGCGTGATCAGCAATGCACCGGAGAACTGTGGAAGTGATTTCATGGTTCGTGCCTTTCATCAAAGGTCTTTTTTCGCCCACGCTGTCAAATGCCACGCATAGGCAAATCGTTCCGTGGAACGAGAGCCCTCTCATCGAGTTGTGAAATCGACTGGGACATGCGGCATCGGTGTGTATCCCGCCGCGACAAGCCACCGACGCACGACAATCGGGAACCATATTCCGATCTCCCGGTTGTACGTCACCAAGATGATCCTCCTTGAACAATGAAAGGAACGGTCATGCGCAAATTGGTCGCAATAGCAATCGCTTCGGTACTGGCATTGACGTCGGTGGTCTTCGCCCAGCCAGTGGATCCACAACTCCCGCCAATCGCACCGCAGACACCACAAACGCCGCCTGAATCCTCACCCGATCAGGGTTTCTCCGACCAGAATTTCACAAGCGTCGCAGTCGTCGCCATCGAGGATTTGCCGCCAGAAATCAGGTCGCAGGTCGAGGCCGTAATCAATCAGACCAGTGCCGAGGATTTACAGGTCCTGCAAAGTTCGATCGATGCGTCCCCGCAAGCAGCGTCCGCCCTGGCTATGAGCGGACTTAATTCCTCACAAGTCGTTGCCGTTAACATTGACGAGAATGGAACGTTGACGCTGATCATCCAAGCAACGGCATGATCGCGAACTCGAGCACCCACCTACCTGCAATGGTGTTGGCCCGCGAGACGTTCCCTGCATGTCCGAAGAGCCTCTTGGTGATATAGACCACCCCGCGCCAACATCGATCACTTCATCAATCGCAATCGGTCAATTCGTATAACGATCGGAACCTCGACCGGCATCATCCGTTTCATCGCGACAAGACTTGTAGGCGGATGGCGCATGAGCGCGGCAGGCCTCGACGGTTTCGATGGCTCGAACTCAACCGCCTCGCCGAAGTAACGAGTTATAGGCACGACAGACGTCATTGGGTTCGCCTAGCCGGGAGCCATTTCGATGATCAGTGAACCTCCACCGGAGAGTGCTATTCCGGCATCCATGCCCTCGGTTCACCCAAAAGCCGCGCCGACGCTTCGGGATGCGCAGGCCGAGATTTTTTACGTCGAGGCAATCCGCCAACTCACCACATCGGGCATCCCCTTCCTCGTGGCCGGCACATACGCCGTGAGCGCCTATACCGGGGTTACTCGCCAGACGAAGGACCTCGACATTTTCTGCAAGGCGGGTGACTACCCGCGCATCCTCGCCCACTTCAAGCAGCTCGGCTACAAGGTTGTGATCGAGGACGACCGCTGGCTTGGAAAGGTCTTCAAGGACAAGCACTTCTTCGACGTCATCTTCACCTCGATGAATGGCACCATGCCGGTAGGCGACCAGTGGCTGGAGCACGCCCGTCAGGGAGAATTGTTGGGCAGTCAGGTGCGGATTATCGGTCCCACCGAGCTAATCTGGTCCAAATGCTTCATCCAGGACAGGGGCCGCCATGACGGCGCCGACATCTCGCACACCATTCTCAAGGCCCACGATCAGGTCGATTGGCACAGGCTCCTCTCCTACATGGAAGTTCATTGGGAGGTTCTGCTCATGCATCTTTTGAACTTCCGCTGGATTTATCCAACCGAGCGAGACCGCGTACCCGCTTGGCTCCTCGACGAATTGCTTGACCGGCTCGCCAGGCAACGCGAATTGCCCGCCTCCCGGATGAAGATCTGCCGCGGACGCATGTTCTCTCAAAGCGACTACGAGATCGATGTCAGAGAGTGGGGATTTGCCGATGTCGGCATCGAAGGCGAGCATCGCGATGACTGATCAGACCGCCTCCGAGCGGGCAGAAAGCCGTGGCATGCTGAAAATCGCGGCGGTCGGCGACCTGAAAGTTGCTGCTGTCGGTGACCTGCATGTGGGTGACGAAGCACAAACTTCGTTCCGCGATCTTTTTGGCGAGATGTCGCGCGAAGCCGACGTCCTCGTACTCGCCGGGGACCTTACCAATCTCGGCAAACCCCGGGAGGCCGAAATCCTTGCCGAAGATTTGCGTGCCTGCTCCATCCCGGTCGTCGCCGTACTTGGCAACCACGACTATGAGTCCGGCGCCGTCGAGGATGTGACCAATATCCTGCATCAGGCGGGTGTTCATCTTCTCGACGGACAGGCGACGGAAATCCACGGGGTTGGCTTCGTTGGCGTCAAAGGGTTCGTCGGCGGCTTTGGACCGCGCATGCTCGGCTCTTTCGGCGAACCCACGATCAAGGCAATGGTCGCCGAAAGCGTGAACGAGGCGATGCGGCTTGAAAACGCGATGCGGCAGGTCCGTAGCCAGCGCACGCTTGTCGTTCTGCACTACGCGCCGATCACCGAGACGATCGAGGGTGAGCCACCGGAGATATTCCCGTTTCTCGGCTCCTCGCGGCTGGCGGAGACGATTGATCGATTCCAGGTTAGCGCGGTGGTGCATGGTCATGCGCATCGTGGCGTCTATCAGGGCCGCACCCCGGGCGGCGCGCCGGTTTACAACGTCGCCATGCATGTCGCGAAGCCGACCGGCCGCCCTTACGCCATGCTCGAAATCTGACGCGCGCCAAACGTACCGCCGATGTCGCGCACCTTTGTACAGCACCGGCGACTGCCGGGACGCAAAATGACCATAATTGCCCTGGGAACCAGTGGTCATCGCATTAGTTTTTTCTCGTAAGCAATCAGGCTTGAAAGGAGAGACCGATGAAAATGTTTCTTCCCACACTTGCGGCTGGTGTGCTTGTCGCCATGTCAGGCGCTGCTTTTGCCGACACGTCGGTATCGGCTGTCACCGATCTCAATGTGAGAGCAGGCCCCGGGCCGCAATATCCGGTCATCGGCGTGCTCGCCGCAGGTCAGCAAGCGACGCTCAATGGCTGTCTGGAAAACAGCAAATGGTGCACCATTGCCGAGGCAGAAGGCCAGGGCTGGGTGTATTCTGACTATGTGACTGCCGACTTCGGCGGCAGTCAGGTCATGCTGACCGAGCGCCCGGCTGATTCTGGTGTCGCCATCGTCTCGCCTCCGGCGGATATTGGTGGCGATGATACCGGCGCGTTTGCCGGCGGCGCCACCGGTGCTATCGCAGGCGCCATCGTTGGCGGTCCGGTAGGCGCGGCGGTCGGCGGTGCCGCGGGCACGATCGCCGGCGGTGCGACCGGTGCAGTCATCGATCCGCCAGACGTGGTACGGCATTATGTGGTCACGCATCAGGAGGCTCCCATCTATCTTGATGGAGAGGTGGTAACAGGGGCGACGTTGCCCGACACGGTCGTGCTGCGCGAAGTTCCGGACTATCAGTATCGCTACGTCAACGTGAACGGCCTACCCGTACTGGTCGAGCCGCAATCGCGTCAGATCGTCTACGTGGTGCGCTAGCCGACAGATTTCGGCATCTTCGCCGATAGTGACCGAAGCCCGCGTATCCATCAGGATATGCGGGCTTGGTCAGCGGCTTTTCTTGAGAAGGAACCTACTCGTCCTCCTCGGGCTCCAAAAGCTCGATCAGGGTCGCCACGCGTATTCCGGGGAGCGCCGCCCCTCCCCCATGAGCGCCTCGTCCGCGTTGAGCCAGCCCCAAGCTTCGCGACGCTCGGTGATGGAAGCACCCGTTGCCACAATCTCGGCAATCATCGTCTCATCGACAGGGCCTAGCACGAAGGCCACTTCCTCACGTGTCATGACCATGGGGGGTCCCTTCTCAAATACTCGGTCGGGATCATGGAACCGTGTCGTTCCTTGGCGACAAAGGAGTTGCGCGACACCACTGTGCGCCCAATCTTGCCAGCAGGCGCTATGAAACTCATACTGGCCGAGCCGACCAACGATGACGTCGGCTCAAGTCGCCATTCTGTCTTCAGCGAGCAACCCCGCGTTTTCGCAAAAATCGAGGAAATGCTGCTTCGCCTGGTCGGGCGGAATATCTCCGGCCCTGGCAGACTTGATCGACTTGCCCGCGACATGCGCATAGGGGTTGCGCAGTTCGCCGGGAAGGTTGTCAAGAAACTCGGCAGCCTCCTCGACCGTCGCGATTGGGCTGACGCCCTGCTCGCCATCCCTGATCCAAACGCAGGATGTGAACTTCATGGTAAATCGCTCCCTGTCTCGTTTTACGCGGCGCGTAAACGCGCAAGCAGGCAAGAGGTTGCATGATATTTCAATCCGTCTGGTCGAGGCCGGGATAATCCGGTATGGTGCCGAGCGCGCCGCGAATTGCAAATCCTGCTGAGACAAGCTGCGCTGCTTCTGCGCAACCTCCCCGAACCCCTGGACGAATGGACCCCATTCAGACGCTCCGAGGACCAAGATGATGACTCCGGGGCGGCTTGAGGAATGCCTGATTAAGACCTATCAAGTGCTTGGGGGCTTGCCAGAATTGAAAGAAAAATTGCAATGAGCGACCAACTAGACATGAACGATCCCCATTTGGAGATGACGGCTGACATCGTTGCTGCTTATGTTTCCAACAATCCCGTTCCTGCAAACGAGCTGGCCTCCCTCATCGCGAGCATTTACGCCTCAATATCGGCGCTGGAACAGCAGCCGGTTGTCGAAGAGGTCCAGTTGTCGCCGGCCGTGAACCCTAAGAAGTCAGTATTTCCGGATTACATCGTGAGCCTGGAGGACGGGCGAAAGTTCAAATCGATGAAGCGGCACGTTGGCTTATTGGGAATGACGCCCGAAGAGTACCGCACGAAATGGGGCCTCCCGGTCGACTACCCGATGGTGGCTCCGAGCTATTCGGCCGCGCGCTCGGCCCTAGCCAAGACCATGGGACTTGGCCGCAAGCCGAAAGCCGCGCCTGAGCCCGTTAAGAAGGGTAGAAAGCCAAAGGCTGCCTAACGCCACACGAATGAAAGCCCGCCGCCTCAATCAAGAGACGGCGGGCTTGTTACCTGAGGCGCGGTACTGAAATACTGCCGCTGGTGCTACTGTGGCGGTGGCGTAGTGAACAGCCGGTTAAGACGGCAGGCGATCATATTGCTGGCGTCGGGAAGATGGTCAGGGAGCCGGCGCGAACCTGATTTCGTCGCTTTCGACCAGATCGACTGGCGGTAGCGAGCGCCACTGTGCCTGGTCGCTATCTTGAATTCCAATGGCTTTCGGCACAAGTTTGAACGCTACATCGCGAGAGATAGCGACAATCCAGATCTGCGCCGCAAGGCGATGACCGCAATTACCGCTAATACCAAAGGCCTCGGATGCTGACTCTTTCGTGATTTTGGAGGGCCGGGGAACCGTGATCCCATGCTGCCGAAGGAGATTCGGCGATGGGAGCAGCGGTGAAGATACGAACGGACTATTCGTCGGGGGAGCTTCGTCGGCTTGCGAAGAGTTCGAGGAACGCCAATCAAAGCCGGCGACTTCTGTCGCTTGCGGCTTTGCTTGAGGGGATGAGCCGTGCCGATGCAGCCCGGATCGGAGGCATGGACCGCCAGACGCTGCGCGACTGGGTGCACCGGTTCAACACAGCCGGCCCCGACGGACTTCTCAATCGCTGGTCGCCGGGGCCGTCATCGCGGCTGTCGCCCGAGCAGAAGGTGGAATTGGCTGCTCTCGTGGAGAAAGGCCCGGACCGTGCCGTTGACGGCGTGGTGCGCTGGCGGCGGATCGACCTGCAGAAAGTCATCAAGGAACGTTTCAGCGTCGATTATCACGAACGCTATGTCGGCAAGCTTTTGAAGGAACTCGGCTTCTCCCACATGAGCGCGCGACCACGTCATCCTGCACAGGATGTCGAGATCATCGAGGCTTATAAAAAAACTTCCCACGCACGCTGAAGGCGCATCTGGCCGACCTGCCTAAAGGCAAACCCGTCGAAATCTGGTGGCAAGACGAGGCCCGCATAGGCCAGAAGAACGGCATCGTCCGGCAATGGGCAAAACGCGGCACCCGGCCGCGCCAGCCCGCCGACCAGCGCTACAAGAACGCCTATTTGTTCGGAGCCATCTGCCCGGCACAGGGCAAGGGTGCCGCCCTTGCCCTCCCGTTTGCCGACACCGACGCCATGCAGTTGCACATCGACGAGATCAGCCGTCACGTCGCCAGAGGTGCGCATGCGGTGCTGCTCATGGATCGCGCCGGATGGCACACCACAGCAAAGCTCAACGTGCCCAGGAATATCACGCCGATCTTTCTGCCCTCGCGCGCACCGGAATTGAACCCGGTCGAGAACATCTGGCAATATCTGCGCGCCAACTGGCTCTCCAATCGCGTCTTCGACACCTATGAAGACATCATCGAGGCTGCCTGCGATGCCTGCCAGAAACTGCTCGCCCAACCGAAGTCCATCACATCAATCGGGATGCGCAAATGGGCTCATGTCGGTCAACCGTCATGACCGTTGGTATAAGAGACCGTTTGAGAATGGCTTGAAGGGGTCGGCTGTACGTGATTCAAGCTTGGGATGTGGACCCCAGCGACGCGTGGCCGGATGGCCGAAATTGAGAAGAAGACGAAGCGTTACCCGACGGACCTGACGGATGAGGAATGGGCACGAATATGTCCGTTTCTGCCTGTCGGATCGAAGAGTGGTCGGCATGTCGAGACGGATAGATGGACTGGGTGAGAAAGATGTCTCCTGCCGCGTCTCGGTAGAAAACACTGACTCCGGGCAGTTCCTCGCTGTGGTAGCGGGGATCGACCGTGATCGTCCCAAAATTATAGTCGATCCGGCCGTTTTTGAGCTCTTCCGGCCCGAAGGTGACATGGAAATCCTGATTGAAGTCGCTGCGGTCCGAGGACACCCAGAGAAAGCGCCAGCCCATGCGCTTCCTGTAGGCTGTAATCTTCTGGATGGGCGCCCGCGAAATGGCGACGATGGAAACGTCGTGCCGCTCCAGATGCGGCCTCGGCCCGTCGATATGGTCGGCCTGGAAGGAGCAGCCGACACAGGCAGCCTCCCAGTCGGGATGAAACATCAGGTGATGGACGATGAGTTGGCTGTTGCCGCCAAAGAGATCGCCGAGCGTTCTTTCGCCTTCGGCAGTGTCGAAGATATAGGCCTTCTCGACCCTCAGCCATGGTAGTGCTCGCCGTTCGGCGGCGACGAGATCGCGCATCCGGGTCAGCGCCTTCTCGGTCTTCAGATGGGCCTGCTGGGCCTTGAGCCATTCCTCGCGGGAGACGGCGGGGTGATGATGCCGCATCTTATACTTCACAATTGACGCCCCCTATCAACGTTGATATCAACGTACATATTGCGCGGATGTCAACCCTTCAGATGCAACAGCCTTTCGATCTTTCCTCCCAAACCACGCTGCATGTGCGTGACGCCTGCCTGTGCCTGCATGCACAGCGGGCGGCGCGTGCTCTCGCACGCCGTTTCGATGTCGCGCTGAAACCCCATGGCATCACCAGCGGGCAGTTCTCGCTGCTCATGTCGCTCAACCGGCCGGAGCCGCCGAGCCTCGGCAGCGTGGCTGCCCTACTGGCGATGGACAGGACGACCCTGACGGCCAATCTCAAGCCGCTGGAGCGTCGGGGCCTTGTCGAGACGGCAACCGACCCGAAGGACAGGCGCGCGCGGCTGCTGCAACTGACGCCAGCCGGCCGTACCGTTCTGGTAGAGGCCGTACCGATCTGGCAGCATGTCCATACGGAGATCGAAGCGGCGCTGTCAGACCCGGATCATCTGCGCTCCGAACTGAACCTGTTGTCGACGATCTGAAAGTCGGAGCGCCGCAGCCAGGCATGCAGGTGGGGCACGCTATTGTTGAGTTTTCTCAGCGGCCCCCATCAGCCACCAATCGCACATAGAGGGTTATCTGTCGCGCACCGCCATGTTACGCTCGCCTTGTTTCAAGGCGTAATAATGCGTGAGAGAAAGGAACACCCAATAGTATCCGATCAATCCATGTCTCAGCGCTGGGGCAACTTTCGCCCGTCCAAGACGCTTTGGTTTTGGTCCGTGGCTGGCGCCGCAGTATTGACCATGATCGTCGGGTTCACCGCCGGTGGTTGGACAACCGGCGGGACGGCGATGACGATGGCAACAGATTCAGCGCGCGACGCGCGCGCCGAGCTCGTTGCCAACATCTGTGTCGAAAAGTTCGTCACTGGACCGAATGCGAGCCAGAAGCTTGCTGAACTGAAGGAAACTTCGTCCTATCAACGTGACACCTTCATCAAGGATGGCGGCTGGGTCAAACTCGCCGGTATGGAACGAGAGGCAGCCGGCGCGGCGGATTTGTGCGCGAAGCAGTTGACCGCCATGGATACGTTGCCAGCCCGTACGATCGACGTCATACCCGGCACGACGGAAAGCTGAACCGAACGCAACACTTCGCCCGGCGAGTTCTAGTTCGCCGGGCGACGGTCACCTCCGGCTTGCAAGACTGATAGCGCTTTCATAAAGAAAAGCTCATTCTGGCTACGATTACGGTAATACGACGCCTTTCCGAGCACCCTCGGTCACCGGCCTGCTCTCTGTTCGCGAGCCTAGGTAGATTTCAGCATTTGGGACGGATGAGCCTGCGCAATTTCTAGATGCAGCGACGCCCCCGCCGCTTTACCCAGCGGGCCGCCGATCTACTGAAGCAAGGCGTAGCAGTCCATATTCTTCTGCTTGAGAACGCCGCAAGCGCCCCACGCTTCGGACTTGGCGTCGAAACCGGAATATCGGGCGCGAAAATATACTTTGCCGTCCATTGTAAAGCTCTCGGTAAAGGCCGAGGCGTCGGCAAGCCGTAGCGGTGCCTTGCGTGCTGCCCGCGAAAGAACTTCGCGTGCGGCCTCCTGGTCTGGCATAGACCCTATCTGGATGACCCATTCATTGTCGCGCGTCGAAGCGGTGCTCACCAAATCGATATCGTCAGGCGAGTCCACTCGTGCGACGCTGCTCGCGTCCCCGATTGCTTCAATGGTAGCAACTTGTTCCGGCTCGATTTCACGCGCCGGTTTGTAGGTGGGAAGCGGGATACGGCCGGCTGGGACCAATGAGGCGATGAGCGCTTTATCACCACCGCGATCGATATGGAAACGATCGCGCCCGCTGGAAGCTTTCGGCAGATAACGGCTGATGAGGCGCCTCATATGGGCATCGCGGCTCCTGCCGGTGCGGCCGCCCATCACCACGGCAACAAGGCTGCGGCCACGTATTTCGACCGACGAGACGAGATTGAAGCCTGATGCGCGGGTGTAGCCGGTCTTGATCCCGTCGACGCCTTTGACCCGGCCGAGCAGCCTGTTGTGGTTGCCGAAGCGCCGGCCCCTGTACTTGAAAGATTTAGTGGTGAAATAGCCATAGTAGCGAGGGTGATGATCTCGCAACGCCATACCGAGACGGGCCATGTCGCGCGCGGTCGTCTTTTGCGCCTTGTCGGGTAATCCGTTGGCGTTCCTGAAAGTGGTCGAATTCATCCCCAGCTGGCGCGCCTTTTCCGTCATCATGCGCGCAAAGCCCGCTTCCGACCCGCCAAGGAACTCGCCTATGGCGGTCGCTGCATCATTCGCGGATTTCGTTACAAGGGACAGGATGACCTGCTCCACCGTGATGGTCTGGCCAGGCCTCAGCCCCAGTTTCGACGGAACCTCGTTGGCTGCGTTACGCGACACCGGTATCTTCGTGCCCTTTGTTATCTGGCCGCTCTCGAGCGCGTCGAAGATAAGATAGAGCGTCATCATCTTGGTGAGAGAAGCCGGATAGCGCGGCGCGTCCGCATGGTTTTTATAAAGCGTCTTGCCGGTCTTCGCATCAATGACAATGCCGGCATATCTGGGATTGGCTTCTACCGTCGAAGCGGCCACGACGCACAATACCGCCGTAACCAGAAGCCCCAGAATGGCTTTCGACAATGACGCCGGCAGCCCGGCAGACTTCTTCAATGACTGATGCACCCGCCCGTCCGTCGCCGCTCTTCGTGAACTGAAGCCGAACGAACCGGCCGCGAGGGTGTGAAACTAGGCAGCCACCGTTACAAAACGGTTAAGGCATTCCTAACGCCAGGGATCAAATTGTCTCGTCCGATCCCTGAATCTCTGGAGAGCGTCCCGGCTTTTGATCGGCGAGGGAATCCGACTTCACCCAAATGGCAAACTCGCCGTCCGAAACGCCATTCTCCTCGCTGCAGTCGTTGCGCCCTGCTTGAACGAAGGATGACTGTTCTTCATAGCAGCCGGCGTTTGAATAGCCTGACACCCGTGACCATCCTTTGCTCGTCTCATAGACAACGACCGTCTCGCGGAAGAATAACCTACCGATAATGCCGCATTCCATCGACGGGCAACTGCGCCGCTTCGCATTATCGGCCGCAACCCACATGCGGCTTTCCGCTTGCACGGGTTGGATAAAGGTCACCGAAGCCGACAGCATCGCGATCAGAACCAGAACGGCCTTCCCCATCCTTGGCAAGCCGCCCGCTCCGTGCGGACACGTCGTCGACCACTCCGCTCCATGCTCCATGTCCATCGCGGCCAAACACGTTCTGACGCGGGTGGATGCCGGCAATAGAAAAAATCTCATGCTTACACTCCGTCAATCTTCATACCGCTATGTGAGCACTGAGCCGTATTCTGTCGACCACAATCGTCGATCTATTTAGGAATCGAGAATGAATTCCCTGTGAGCTGCTCCGATTCGACGCAAACCCCTGAGCTTTCGTCAACCCGCCAGGGTGTCAGCCATGCCGGATACCGCATGCGCGCCATCTTTTATTGCGGCTTCATCACCGCGCTGCTTTTAACAACGCCCATTGGCCTCAGAGCCGAGGTGAGTGATTTCCCTCTTCCCCGCTTCGTCTCGCTGAAGGGTTCGCCAGCCAATCTTCGTATCGGGCCAAGTGTTCAATACGAAATCGAATGGACCTTCGTTCGTCCGGGCATACCGCTCGAGATCTACCAGGAATATGGCAATTGGCGTCGCGTGCGGGATTGGGAAGGAACCAGTGGATGGATCTACGGCCCGCTCCTATCCGGGCGCAGGACGGCGGTAACAGCCCCTTGGGACAGGAACAATATCGCGCTGCGCAAAAATCCCACAGCCGACGGCCCCGTCACGGCCTGGCTCGAACCTGAAATTCCTGTCGAACTGGTTCGCTGCGACGGGCAATGGTGCAGAATCGCAGTCGATACAATGGCTGGCTTCGTCAAACAGACACGCTTGTGGGGTGCTTATCCCGGCGAAGTTCTGTGATCAGCAATCGTTCCTTCAGAAGTCGAACAGCTCACTTCTTGGGAAGTCTGCTCGCGGTCGCGGTCGAGAAGCGTTTCAGGGCTGGCGGTACTGTTATCGCCCGACCGATTCTCGTCGCCAATTTGGCATCGATATCAGTGGCAGCGTCACAACTGAGCGGCGCTTTCGGAGACAACTCTCTTTTCATAAATTCCGTCGAAACGAGAGAAGGCATCCTGCACAAACAGCTTTTGATCCTGCCATGCTCTGCTTCTCCTGCCTTCGTGAACAAGAGGCTTAAGGTCGTCGAGCGCGTCTAGAACGGCCTGCGCGGCTTCGACCACTTCTTCATGGGCCGCCGCATCCAAGAGGATTCGCATGCTGTTGGTGGCAAATTCGGCATGGAAATTGCCCTTTCCCATAATACTGTCAGAAGCCATTTCAAATGCAATTTGCATGATTTCGAAATGCTGCGGTGTCATACCCCCGGCACCCTCCCGCAAATATTGTGCCGCAAAAGGACTAAGCTGACAACCGCACTAGCGTCACTTACCACCGCTGTCGCCCTCCATAACCGCGACCCTCGCATATGTGCCAGAAGATTGTCCTGCAGGAGCGATCAAAATATGGAATCTGATGGCATGACCAGATCTGCACGTGATCCTCTCTATCGTCGTCACCGGTTTCCAGCGGAAGTGATTACCCATGCCGTTTGGCGCTATTTCCGGTTTCCACTCAGCCTGCGCATGGTCGATGATATGTTGGCGGCGCGTGGCATAATCGTCTCTCACCAAACCGTGAGATTGTGGACGGAGAAATTCGGTAGGCACTTCGCCAATGAAACCCGCAAGCGCTCAGCCGGCAGGCTCGGTGACAAATGGTACCTCGCGAGGTCGTCATCACCATTGGGGGAAAGAAACACTGGTTGTGGCGCGCCGTCGATCAGCATGGCTTCGTCCTCGCCGCTCTGGTCCAAAGCCGCCGCAATGCCAAGGTTGTCAAGCGGTTGAAGCGCACGATTCTCAAAGGGCAAGGTTCTGCCCCGCGCGGAATGATCACCGACAAGCTCCGATCCTATGGTGCGGCGAAGCGGGAGATCATGCCCAGCGTCGAACACCGCTCCCACAAAGGGCTGACCAATCGAGCAGAGAATTCTCATCAACCCGTTCGACGACGTGAGCGTATCATGAAGCGGTTCAAGTCACCGCGACAACTTCAGCGTTTCGTTGCAATCCATGATCCAATCGCCAACCTATTTCATGTTCCACGACACGACATTCCATCTCACCATTATCGGGAGCTGCGAGAGACCGCGATGCATCCCCGAAGCCGCCGTCATCCGGCTTCTGCGGCAATCGGGAAATGCTACTTGAGCTGTGCCTCGGTGCACTTCGCACCGCTGTGACACCATGCAATCTGGACAGAAATCAGAAAGAAGACTACCACCAAGGCCATGCGCAAGCTTGCCCGCATATTCGCAATCGTGTTGCTCACAGCATTCGCTGCGGGCACTGTGGCAAATGCAGCGGGCGCGACAAGCATGTCCCTGCAAATGTCAGCCATCGCGATGGCCGACGGAACCATGGGAGATTGCCAGGATTGCCCCTCCGACAACGGCAAGAGCCTTGCTTGCGACCAGGCATGCGTGGCTCCGCTCATCGCGATCGCACCGGTCACCCGGATTGACCTTCCCGTTGCCCAAACCGAAGTCGCCGTTTCTCCGGTGAAAGAATCCGCCGGCCACATCGGGTCACCGCAACCCTATCCTCCTCGAACCATCATCCTGAGCTGACGTCGCCGGAAAATCGTCCGGCTTGCGGCTGCACGTGTCATGGACGGCCTCAACGCCGCCCGTGGTCGTAGTCCTGCATGAACGCGCGCACCTCCCCTGCGATGACATGCGATCCAGACGAGAACTTCAGGATGACCAAACCATGCGTAAATTTCGCCTGCCGACGCTGACGCGTCGCGCCTTCCTTGCATCGTCCGCCGCAACCGCGGCCAGTGCGATGATGCCCTTGCATTCCCCCTCACCCGCCCAAGCCGCGCCGTTGCGAGAAGTCAGGCTGCGCGCTGCCCCGAGCCGTGTCCGTCTGGTGCCGGAACCCCATGAAGAAACACCGGCCTGGTCCTACAATGGCAGGGTTCCCGGCCCCGAAATCCGCATCAGGCAGGGCGAACGCCTGCGGGTCACGGTCGAAAACGGCCTCGCCGAGGAAACCACCGTCCACTGGCATGGCGTTCGCGTTCCTAACGCCATGGATGGGGTGCCCCACCTGACGCAGCCTCCGATCGGTGTGGGCAAGGATTTCGTCTATGAATTCGACGCGGTCGATGCCGGAACTTTCTGGTATCATCCGCATCAGCGCAGCTTTGAGCAGGTCGGGCGCGGTCTTTATGGCCCGCTGATTATCGAGGAGCCGGTGCCAATCCGGGTCGACCGCGACGTGACCTGGGTGCTCGGCGACTGGCGGCTGACGAAATCGGCCGAAATCAGCGACGACTTCGGCAACATGCACGACGCGATGCATGGCGGCCGCGTCGGCAACACCGTCACCATCAACGGCCGCGTTCCCGATGGTTTTACGGTGCACAGGGGCGAGCGCATCCGGCTGCGGCTGATCAATTCCGCCAACGCACGCATCTTCGGGCTCGACTTTGCAGGCCACGAGCCGGCCATCGTGGCGCTCGACGGGCAACCGGTCACGCCCCATGCGCCGGATGGCGGACTTGTCGTGCTCGGCCCGGCCATGCGCGCCGACGTCATCCTCGACATGACGGCCAATCTCGGAAGCCGGGTTTCCGTGACCGACCGCTTCTACGAAGGGTTGGAATATCGCCTGGTCGATCTCGCCTATGCCGACACGCCGCTCAGGGACAAGATGCCCGACTGGCCTGTCGTATTGCCGCCGAACCCCTTGCAGGAACCCGACCTGGCCACAGCCACCCGGCACGAAGTTACCTTCAACGGCGGCATGATGGGCACCATGGTCATGCAGGAGATGGGCGGCAGCATGGGCAAGGGTTCCTCTGGCGCGATGGACGGAATGATGGGCAACAACATGGGCAAGGATCCCGCTGGCCAGATGGGCGGCATGATGGGTGGCATGGGCATGAAGATGGACATGATGCACACGGGCGGCATCTGGTTCATCAACGGGGTCGCCGCCGAAGGCCATGTCATGAAGCCGATGCTGACGTTGGAGCGGGATCGGGCGCACGTTATCGCCATGACCAATGCGACGGCCTGGCATCACCCGATCCACCTGCACGGCCACTCGTTCCGGGTGCTCTCGCGCAACGGCAAGCCAACCCGCTACCGCGAATGGCAGGACACGGTTTTGATGGCCCCGCGCGAAAAAGTCGAAATCGCCTTCGTCGCCGATAACCCCGGCGACTGGATGATCCACTGCCATATTCTCGAACATCAGGCCGCAGGCATGATGGGCGTCTTCCGCGTCGCCTGAAAATACCTTCACAGAAAAGGAGAACCGCCAATGCGCACTGTTCTGAAACCTATCGTTCTCGCCGCGCTTTTGATCGGCACGGGCGCGGCCTATGCCGACGAGAGCAAGGAGATCACGCTCTACAAGTCGCCGCTATGCGGCTGCTGCGAAGACTATGCCGACTATCTGCGGCAGAACGGCTTCACCGTCACCGTCAAGCCGACCCACGATCTTGTCACCATGAGCCGCGAGGCCGGGATCCCCGATGATTTCCAGGGCTGCCATCTGTCCATGATCGACGGCTATGTCGTCAGCGGTCATGTGCCCGTCAACACGGTCAGGAAGCTCCTGACCGAACGGCCCGACATCAAGGGCGTGACACTGCCCGGCATGCCCCTGGGATCACCCGGCATGAGCGGCGCGCAGGAAGCGCCGTTCGAGATCCTGGAAGTCCCGAAAACGGGCGCGATAACCGATGTCTACGCAAAGGAATAGAAATTCTGCCAAGCGCGGATTTCTCGGCACGCGCGAGATCCGCCGAGGCCGGCATGAAAGGAATGAACCATGATGAACGCTCCCAACGGCATGATGGAAGGCACGGGCATGATGTGGGGCATGGGCCTGATCTGGCTGCTTGCTGTTGTGGTGCTCGCCCTCGGGGCGGCAGCACTGGTCAAGTATGTCTTCTTCAGCAGCCGCAAATGAAACGGATCGCCATGGCTGCGGTCGCGCTCGGCGCGGCGATAATCGGACTTGCCTTGGTCTGGGGCTGGCCGTTCGGCACGGATAATGGCGCGCCGTCGGCTTCAACCGTCGCGCGCGGCCGTGCGCTCTATGCGCAGCGCTGCGCCAGTTGCCACGGGGCCAATCTGGAAGGCCAGACCGACTGGAAAAGACCGCTTGCCACGGGACGCATGCCCGCGCCGCCGCACGACGCCTCCGGACACACCTGGCACCATCCTGACGGCGTGCTCTTCCGCATCACCAAGGAAGGTCCCGCCGCGGTGGTCGGCAACGGCTACGAGAGCGACATGCCGCCTTTCGGCGAGGTGATGGACGATGGGGAGATCCAAGCCGTCCTGAGCTTCATCAAGAGCACGTGGCCCGAGCGGGAGCGTGCCTATCAGGCGGGAATGAGTCTCCGGGAGAAGGAGAAGACGCAATGAAGGCGATCCTGTTGGCGATGGCCATGGCCATCCTCGCCGTAGCGGGCGCGCCGGCGCAGGAGCCTGCGGGCATAATCCTGCACGAGGAGCCGCAACCCGTGCCCGAACTCGTCTTCACCGACGAGTCGGGCGCGCCGCAAACGCTTAAGTCTTGGCGCGACAAGGTGGTGCTGCTCAATGTCTGGGCAACGTGGTGCGCGCCCTGCCGCGCCGAAATGCCGACGCTCGACCGCTTGCAGGAGCGGCTCGGCGGCGAAGGATTCGAGGTCGTCGCCCTTTCCGTGGATCGCGCCGGCGCCGGCGCTGTCCGGAAGTTCTTTGACGAGATCGGGGTCAGCCTACCGGTCTTCATCGACCAGGACGGGGCCGCTCTTCGCGCGCTTGCGCTCTTCGGGCTGCCTGCCACGCTCCTGATCGGTCCGGACGGAAACGAGCTGGCACGCCTCTCCGGACCCGCCGCGTGGGACGCGCCGGAGATGATCGCCTTCCTGACAGGTGCGATCGAACGACATAAGTAAAGGAACCAGAAGCCATGACGGTGCAATCCGGACTCTATTCACCCAAAACCGCAGCAAGGCTGCTGCGCGCTTTGCGAACGCGCGCCTGGCTGCTCGCCGGCCTCTCGGCGCTTGCCGTCGCCCTCTGGTCGAGATGGGACTGGCTCGCGGCAGCCGGGCTCGCTTCCACCATCCTGGCCGCGCTTCCCTGCGCCGTCATGTGCGCGCTCGGCGTCTGCATGCATCGCCTCATGCCACACGCGAAGGCGGCTTCGTGCCAGGCACCGTCCGAACGCACCGATACAGCCGGAGACCGAAAATGAACAGAAGAGCCCTTCTCCTCTCGATGGCCGCCATCCCGGCACTCGCGCTTCCGGCACATGCCCATCACCCGGGGGCCGATCTCGACAGGCTGATGGGCAGCGAGGAGAAGTATTTCCAGGTGATCGACGCGCCCGCAGCGCCCGGATTCGAACTGGCCGACGCCGACGGCGCGCCCATCCGCCTCGCGGACTTCTCCAACAAGATCGTCGTGCTCAATTTCGTCTTCGCCAGTTGCACCGATGTCTGCCCGCTGCATTCCGACTTGATCGCGCGGGTGCAGCAGATGGTGAACGCCACGCCGATGAAAGACATGGTGCAGTTCCTGACGGTCACCACCGATCCGGCGGCGGACACGCCGGATATCCTGAAGGCCTATGGCGCCCCGCATGGGCTTGACCCGCGCAACTGGCTGTTCCTGACCACGCGGGATGGGCAGGCCGCGGATGCGACACGCAAGCTCGCCGAGGAATACAGCCAGCGCTTCGACCCGGTCGATGATGGCCAGCAGATGCACGGGGTGGTCACCCACGTCATCGACCGTGGCGGGCGCTTTGCCGCCAAGTTCCATGGCCTGAGGTTCGACCCGCTCAACTTGGTCATGTATGTCAACGGGCTTACCAACAGGGGGAACAAGCCAACGGATGGGTAAGTGCCCGCCAAGACGGCAGGAACGCCGCAATATGCACAAAGCGGCCGCGGTCGTCAGACTTTGCGGCGACGCGACTTCTCTTGCCGCGGGGGTCTTGGTTCGTTGCAATCGCAGATCAGCCGATAGGCGTCCTGTGCGGCACTGCCTTCAACCGGGCCGTCGCATAAGCATTCCAGCGCGCACAGGAGATGCTCGGCAACGTCAAGCCTGCCTCTATCCTGCGCGCGTTTGAATGCCGCCAGTATCGAACGATCGAGAGGCTGCCTGCCCTGACGCATCGCCTTATCGCTTGCGCTCACCGTTATTGCTGCTGGTTTTATCCTGACTTGATTGGAACGTTCCTGCCTCAACGCCGTTTGAACGAAAGTCGCGCTTCCCACCCGCGACAGAGGAGACTCCACTTCCTCGGCTTGCAAGCCCGCCACTTGTCCCCTCCGGTGGCGGGTTTTCTGTACCGGCTTGCTTTATGATAGAACAGCCCTATATCGGGGACATAGGCTGCACGCCGGCAGGGAACGCTCGCCGAGATACGATCTAGGGTTTCCCCGAGCAGCAGCCGCATTTGCCTTGATTGATGGTGCGCCGACCACGAATGTACTGGCGGCGTACAAGTCTCAAGACCGAAGGGAAGCGGGCATTACGGCCCGCTTTTTTCTTGCGTATTTCAGCCAATCTCACCGCCGCGTGTCCTGACGGATGCGCGGTCTTTTTGTTGAGATGAACAAAACAGCCGGCCCCGCGTTTTGTCCGCAGGCGATGCCCGCCTTATGGAGAAAACCATGGACTGGAACCGCATCGAAGGAAATTGGAAGCAGGTTAAGGGCAAGGTCAAAGAGCAGTGGGGGAAACTCACCGATGATGATCTTGATCAGATCGCCGGCCGCCGCGATCAGCTTGAGGGCAAAATTCAAGAACGCTACGGTCTTGAAAACGACCGTGCAAAGCGAGATGTGGGCGATTGGTTCGTTGGTAAGACTTGGCTTGATTACCCCACCCGCTAGATTCTTTCTGGGAAACGAGATGTCCCGGCCGACGTAGAAGCCAATGTGCCAGTTGTGTGTCAGGGTGTAGGCTCTCGCGCTCTGGCCGGGCGCCATTTGCGTCGAGACTTCTGGGCAACGCGCTTCTCTGGGGAACGCATACTTGGTTCTCCCGCTGGAGCCTGTTGCCATCAATCAGAAGCCCGGGACTCCTCTCGCGTTACGGGGCGGTGCAGTCTTAATTGGTCATTGAAACTGTCCGTCGCCAGAACATTCGGCTCAGCCTAATCGCGCCATCGGGATCTCTTGGGCTGCGCTGATCTGGCAGAAAACCTACGACGAAGGGGTCGCATCTTTTAGCGTCCCGCCCGATGGTGGAAGGCACATGAACCAGTTCGGCACGCCGAGCACAAACTCGCGCCTGATCACGACGAAACCAAGCGTCTCGTAAAAGGCTACGTTGATTGCCAGGTCAGTCTCCAGATAGGCTGTAACCGACAGCTCGTCCATGCGCCGGCAACAACGTGACATCAAGTACCGTCCGATGCCTCGCCGTCGGTACGCATGCCGCACGGCCAGCGGACCGATATGCCAGTGCGGACAAGTTGGATCGTTACGCGCCCACGCCCACAGCCAGCGGCTGATACACAGCAATCGGGAGGGTGGGTGCTGGCCACGGCCATGCAGACAAAGCGCAGTCTATCCAACAGCGCTGGACGACAGCCGCCGGGTTCTATCATGCCCAGCACACCGACCAGTTCACCGTTCGCATATGCGCCCAGCACCTGCCCATTCGCCTCAATATAGGCGGTCAAGTGACGAAAAAGGCGCATCAGTCGCTTTTGTCTATGCTCCACGTCTGTGCCGAACACTGCGACGTGCAAGGGATTATCAAGCATGCCCTGGGCGAGGATGGCTGCCGCTTCTCGCAACTCTGCAGCGACCAGCGCTCTGATCTCAATGAACGGACCATCGTCGGCCCGGTTGTTCGATGTCTCTCCTGCCATCATATTTTGGAGACCAACACTGTCTACGGCGTTTTCTTCGCCTTCGAAAGGCTTGGGATCAGGCTGGCGAGTTCCATCGGGAAGGGGAAGACAATGGTCGAGCTCTTCTCTCCGGCGATCACATTGAGCGAGCTGAGATAGCGCAGTTGCATCGCCTGCGGTTCCTTGGCCAGTATCTGTGCCGCCTCTAGCAGCTTTTGCGCGGCCTGCTGCTCGCCCTCGGCGTTGATGATCTTGGCACGGCGCTCGCGCTCGGCTTCAGCCTGGCGGGCGATCGCCCGGGTCATCGATTCATCGACATCAACATGCTTGATCTCGACATTGGCAACCTTGATGCCCCAGGCGTCGGTCTGCTTGTCGAGGATTGCCTGGATGTCGACGTTGAGCTTGTCGCGTTCGGCCAGCATCTCGTCGAGTTCGTGCTTGCCGAGCACTGAGCGCAGCGTCGTTTGCGCCAGTTCGCTGGTCGCCTGCATGTAGTTCTCGACCTGGATCATGGCCCTTTCTGGATCGATGACGCGGAAATAGATCACCGCACTCACCCGAACCGACACGTTGTCGCGGCTGATCACGTCCTGGCTCGGGACATCGAGGACGAGCACGCGCAGGTCGACGCGCATCATCTGCTGCACGAAGGGGACGAGCAGGATGAGGCCCGGTCCCTTGGTGCCGGTGAAACGGCCGAGCGTGAAGACCACGGCGCGCTCATATTCACGCAGGATCTTGACCGTAGAGCCTAGTATCCCCAGCAGAATGGCAACAAGCACGATGTAGAAGATCAAGTCGCCGAACATGTTATCCATGAGATTGTCCTCTCGAGATTAAGAGCAGTGTCATCTTTGTGGGCTTTCCGTCGCCGGGATTAGAGCAGCGGTGGTCTTGAGCGTGAGGCCGTCAATATCTTCGATCCGCACGGTCTGTCCGACTGTCAGAGGCATGTCGGCAACGGCCTTCCAGCGCTCACCATGGGCGAGAACATACCCAGCGTTTCCATTCCAGCTCAGGACCTCTGCGGCGGCGCCTATCATCTGTTCCTTGCCGGTGACCACCTTGCCGCGGCGCGAGGTGAAGGCCAGCCACGCCACCAGCAGCGACATCAGCAGGCTGGCAATCCCGACCGCGCCAAGCATCTGCCACGATATTTGGAAGCCTGGCACGTCAGTGTCGAACAGGATTGCCGCGCCAAGCACAAACGCCGCCGTGCCGCCAACACCCAGCACGCCGAAGGATGGGGTGATCGCCTCGGCTACCAGCAGCGCGGCCCCCAGGAAGACGAGGCCGACACCCGCATAGGTGACCGGCAGCACCGCCAGCGCGTAAAGCCCCATTACGAGACTGATGCCGCCGATGGTTCCTGGAACCAGCGCGCCGGGGTTCATGAATTCGAAGATCAGCCCGTAGATGCCGATCATCATGAAGATGAGCGCGACATTGGGATGGGTGATAACGGACAGGAAACGCGTGCGCCAGTCGGGCGCGACCTCCTCGATGGCGAGGCCTTGCGTGTCGAGCACCGTTTCGGCATGCCCGACGCGGACGCTCATGCCGTTTGCCTTGGCCAGCAGGTCATCGATGCTCGTGGCGGTGAAGTCAATCACGTTCTCGCGCGCGGCGTCGGTGGCGGTCAGGCTCGACGCCTCGCGCACTGCCTGCTCTGCCCAGTCGGCGTTACGGTCACGAATTTCGGCAAGTCCGCGAATATAGGCCACGGCGTCGTTGATCGCCTTGGCCTCCGAGGCATTGGCGGGCGCGGCTGGCTTGTCTTTTCCGGCCTTGCCACCGTCCTTATCCTGCTCACTCCCGAAGGGCAGGCCCCCACTCCCGCCAATTGCGATCGGCGTGGCAGCGCCCAGATTGGTGCCCGGCACCATCGCCGCCACATGGCTGGCATAGAGGATGTAGGTGCCTGCGCTTGCCGCACGTGCGCCCGAAGGCGTCACGAAGGAAGCGACAGGAACCGGGGAGGCGAGGATCTCGCGGATGATATCGCGCATGGAAGTATCGAGGCCGCCCGGCGTGTCCATCCGCAGCACGACGAGTGTCGCCTTCCGCTCGGCCGCGCGTTGGATGCCCCGGACGATATAGTCAGCCGTCGCGGGACCGACGACGCCATCCAGCGTCAGGACGACAGCGACCCGGCTGTTCTGCGCGGACGCGGCCAAGCCGAAAATACCGAACAGCACCAGAAGCGCTGCCGCAAAGATGCGGACGGACCCGGACCCGAGGCAATTTCGCCACCAGCAAGCTGCTTTTGTATCGGTGTTCATGGTTCCCATATCCTAATCGCACGCACTTCCAAGAAAACACGCAGTAAAAAAATCCGGGTTCCTTTCATCGTCAAAAAGGATCCAATGCGAACTGTTCCATTCATAGGAGCCGTCTTCGCAGGGAACTTCTAACGGCGACACGCCTCAAGCCTGGCCACATCTATGGTCTGAAGGATCCGATGTGGCGCGTCCCACGCCCGAAAGGGTGGAAGTCCGCAATCAGGGCCGAACAGCTGTGACCTCGATCTCGACCAGGAAACCCGGATTGGCGAGGCCGGCGACCTGGAACACCGAGCGCGAGGGCAGGTTGGGCTGCGCATCAGTGCCAAAAAACTGGGTGTAACCCTCCATGAAGCCGGTAAAGTCCATCTTGCCTTCCTTGTCGGGATCCCCAACCAGGAATACCTGCATCTTGATCACATCGCCCATCTTGAGGCCGAGACCGTCGAGGGTTTTGTCGATGGATTTGAATAGGGATTCCGTCTGGGTTTGGTGTCGCCATAGGCGGCTGTGGTGTTCTTGTCGGCGTTTTCATCGACGACAGAAGGAACGGCGCCGCTGACATAGACGGTGGTCTTTCCGGCCGGAACCTCCACCGCCTAGGCAATCGGAAAATCAGAATTGGGAATCTTGTGACGCACGACATCCTCGGCCAGTGCCGTGCTGGCAAAGGCCAGGGTGAGAATGAGCGTGGCGGCGCTGATCCGCTTGATGTGCATCGGTTTTTCCTTCTTTTGATCGCCGTCACGCTGCCGGCCGTCATCCCGATCAGGGACAATAGTTCTCGCGGGCTCATGCCGGCAAATGCCTTTTTCTGTTGCATTTTTTTAACTCCCCCAGTCGGCCGACGTGGACGGGCTCCATTCAAGCAACCCGCGGGCATCATTTTGGTTGCATTGTCGGGACGACGGCAAACTGACAGAGCAAGTGTGGCCCGATCCTGTACGGGTTCGGAAACGCGGTTCGAGAGCCAGCCAGGGCTTGGACTGCAAACCTCAACGCGCGACGCAGCCGGTCAGAACCAGCTCGGTGCGGCGTTGGTGCAAGGATAGGCCAGTGATGGTATGAGGGCCTCGATCACGAGCTAACCGAGATTTGCATGCCGTTTAAATTCAACGCAGCGCGGCGATATCAGGATGTGGATTTCGGCTGAGGCGATTGAAGGGTGGCGCCCATCGTGTCGGAATACGCCCGGCGGTCAGCGCCGGTTCTCCAATCTGGCGATCGAGACAACGCTGATGCTTGGCGTTCTGGCCCGGTTTCCACTGCGCCAGACCGAGGGTTTTGTGCGCTCGCTTATGGCTTTGATGAACCTTGATCTGACCGTGCCCGATCATACGACTCGCGAGGCCCCTGTCCGAGCGCGTCCGCTGATCAAACTACAAAGTCACTGAACCCTTTGATCGCATCTATGCACCAAAGCCGTTCATCGGCGGCCTGCGTCGTTGGCGGCGGTCGCTGCTGCGCCACAAGGTGGAAGCAGCACATCTGGAGCACTGGTATCGGCTGGCGCTGGACCATGTGCCTGCGGACTACGCGCTCGGCGTCGAAATTCTCGATTGCCGCCGGCTGATCAAGGGCTACAGCGATACCCATGTTCGCGGGCAGTCGAAATTCGACCGCGTGCTGTCCAGCCTGGAGCTTCTCGAAGGTCGCGACGACGCCGCCGACTGGATAAGGCGTCTGCGCGAAGCAGCGCTCAAGGACGAGAAGGGGGACATGCTGGATGGCGCGCTGAAAACGGTGGCTTCGCTTTAGCACGCCACCTGCTTGGCCGCTCAACTCATCAGAAGGCTGCCTGGCGCGAACGATCGTGATGGGGGGCGCCCCC
>NZ_JBTMXB010000035.1:0-43096 GCF_054489405.1 Mesorhizobium sp. A623 | reverse complement strand
CCATCGCCCATATCCGCATGCTCACCAGACGCCTTGCAAGATATGGATGTAGTTGAAGCCTTTTCGAGTCCGACTCTTAGGCAGAATTTCCACTTATCACCGATGTCCAGATTTCACGAACCACCTCTGTGGAACTGGGGCTGCAAACGCTCGGCAAACTGGCGCGCTTCGTCGGCTCCGAGTGAACAGGCTACGGAAGTGTTCGGCCCTGAAGGAATGCGCGGTCAGGATCGTGCGATCAGTTTCGCCATCGAACTTGCCGTCTCGGGGTTGGCCGCGAAGAAGGTTTCGATAGTCACTTCCGACAGCGTCACATCGATAGCGGTTCCGAACACGGTCGTGGTGCTGATGAAGGAGAGGGGGCCTTCTTCGCTTGAAAGCGTGAGCGGCACGACGATCCCGCCCTCGACGACCGGACCGGCGCGCGTCGAGACCGCGTGCGGCGGCGTGGGGTAGGATTTCAGTTCCTCCAGCAATGCCATCAGGCGTGGGGCGGCCGAGACGTCGATCTCGTGGGCAAGGCGCGCAAAAATATGGGCGCGCCATTCGCGGAAATTGAGAATGCGGCTCGCAAGCCCCTCTGGGTGCAGGCTGAGCCGCAGCACGTTGATCTCGCCGGCGACCAGATGCTCCGCGACTCCCGCCATCAGCACGCCGACTGCCTTGTTTGCCGACAACAGCGTCCAGTTCCGGTCAACCGCAAGGGCGGGATGCGGTTCATGTCCTTGCAGGATCTGGTCGATCGCGGCGCGGGCAGCCCCGAGTTCGGGCGCATCGAGCGGCCGTTCGCGATAGATCGGCGCGAAGCCCGCCGCCGTCAGGATCAGGTTGCGCTCGCGCAGCGGAACCGAAAGCCGCTCGGTCAGGCGCAGCACCATGTCACGGCTCGGCTGCGATCTTCCCGATTCCAGGAAGCTCAAATGCCTCTGCGAAATCTCGGCATCGACGGCAAGCGCAAGCTGGCTGAGCCGGCGGCGCTGGCGCCAGTCGCGCAATAGGTCTCCGGCGGATGGGTGTTCTTTCAGCATGGTCCGAACCTAGCAGCCCAGCCATGCCTCCAGCAATTACCTCGCACGTAATCGACGCCAGATCGAAACCCGGCAAGGATTGGGCATCGCTTCGCCAAAGTTTGCGGACGATCAACAGCAATGAGGAATAGCAATGACGAACAATAAGCACTCTTCACTGAAGCCCCTGCTGGCGCTCGACGCCGCTACATGCGCGGCGATGGGGGCGGTCCTTCTGCTTGGTTCAACGCTGGTCGCCGGGGTGACGGAGATTCCAGCCGACCTTTTGTTCTGGGCAGGGGCGAGCCTGATCCCGGTCGCCGCCTTCATGGCGATCAGTTCACGCACGACGCCGGTGCCAGGCTGGGCGGCCACGTTGGTGGTGGTCGGCAATCTCTCGTGGGTAGCCGCCAGTATTTTCCTGCCGTCAGCGGGATTGATCGCGCCAAACGCTCTCGGATGGGCGTTCCTCGTCGGTCAGGCCGGTGTCATCGCCATTCTGGCCAAGCTGGAATTCGATGCGTTGCGCAGCCGAACCATCCCTGCCTGAACCCTGCAAACACAAGGAACTTGCCAATGACCAGCTATGCCATCGGCCATCTTCGCAACGTCAGGATGGGGCCGGACATCGTCGCCTATCTCGAAACCATCGATGCCACGCTTGCTCCGTTTCAGGGGCGTTTCATCATCCATGGCGGCGAGAAGGAACAACTGGAAGGCAGCTTTCCAGATGACCTGGTCGTAATCGCGTTCCCGGATCTGCAGGCGGCGCGCGCCTGGTACGGCTCGCCTGCCTATCGGGGGATCCTCGCCAAGCGTACAGGCAACTCGCAAGGGGATATCTTCCTGATCGACGGTGTCGATGAGGATCACCGTGCGACCGATATCCTGCCGCCGCACGGCCAGCCGGCGCGCCTGTCAAAGTGATCACCCTGACGCGGGGGAGCCTTTGTGTTCCCCTCAGTCCAGGCCGACGCGGATGACGCGTTTGCCGAAGTTTTTGCCGGTGAGAAGGCCGATGAAAGCTTCCGGCGCGTTCTCCAGGCCGTCGATGATCTCTTCGCGGTATTTGATCTTGCCGCTTGCGACCCAGCCGCCCATCTCCCTGGCGAATTCGGGGTAGAGATGGCTGAAAGTGTCGAAGATGATGAAGCCCTGCATCCTGATCTTCTTGCGCAGGATCTGGCCCATCAGCCAACTCATCCGGTCCGGTCCTGCGGGTAGTTCGGTCGCGTTGTATTGCGATACCAGTCCGCACACGGGCACACGCGCGTGCGGGTTCAGAAGCGGAATGACCGCGTCCAGCACCTTGCCGCCGACATTCTCGAAATAGATGTCGATGCCGTCTGGGCTGGCCTTGGCGAGTTGCTCGGCAAAGTCGGGGGCCTTGTGGTCGATGCAGGCATCGAAACCCAACTCGCTGACCGCATAGGCGCATTTGTCGGGACCGCCGGCAATGCCGACCACGCGGCAACCCAGCAGCTTGCCGATCTGCCCAACGGTCGCACCGACCGGACCGGTCGCCGCCGCGACAGCGATTGTCTCACCCCGCTTGGGTGCGCCGATCTGCTTCAGGCCAGCCCAGGCCGTGAAGCCGGGCATGCCCAGAATGCCAAGCGCCCAGGAAGGATGCGCCGGCGATTGGCCAAGGTTGGTCACCCCCTTGCCGTCCGAAAGGGCGTAGTCCTGCCAGCCATTGTAGCTGAGCACCCAATCGCCTGGCGAAAACCCCTCGACATTCGAGGTGACGACCCGCGCAACCGTACCGCCGACCATCACGCCGCCGATTTCGACCGGGGCCGCATAGGACGGCGCATCGCTCATCCGGCCCCGCATGTAGGGATCAAGCGAGAGATATTCGGTACGCAGCAGCATCTGTCCGGAAGCGGGCACGGGCAGGGGGCTCTCGATCAAACGCAGCGTGTTCGCATTGGGCGCGCCCTTCGGGCGCTCGGCCAATATCAACTGGCGATTTGTCTTGTCGGTCTGTGTCATGATTTTTGCTTTCTAAATGCGGGTCGCGGGCACTCGAGGCTTCCATTCGCTTTCATTGCTTGCGAAATACAAGCGACAGATTGTTCGCCGGCATTTCATGGATGTCTGGCGGACCGAAGCCATGCAGCATGGCATGGCGGGCGACATCTTCCACATTGCGTAAGCCCCATTCGAGATTGCGCGACCGCAACTGCTCGTCGAACGCTTCGTTGCTCGGTGCCGTTGGCCGGCCCTGCCGCCGATACGGGCCGTAAAGGAAAAGGATGCCACCCTGGCCTAGGATGTTTTCCGCTCCCTGAATGAGCCCTTCCGCGGCCGACCATGGCGCGATGTGGATCATGTTGAGGCAGACAATCGCTGCCGCATTCCCTGCCGACCAGGGCCGTTCGGTTACGTCGATACGCAAAGGGGGCAGGATGTTTGGGAGGTTGTCTGCCGCCATCCATCGTTCGATCGATTGAAGGGACGGCTCGTCGCTCTCGCTGGGCTGCCATATCAGGTCCGGCATCTCGCGCGCAAAATGGACGACATGCTGTCCCGTTCCGCTGCTGATCTCGAGCACCGTGCCGTGACTGGGCAAGACACGCTTCAGAATGTCGGCAATGAGGCCCTTGTTCCGCTCCGCCGAGGGACTGACAAGGCGATTGTCCGTAGACACGCCGAGTATCTCGTTTCGCATTTTTCGCCTTACTCCCCTTACCGATGCCCGGATTTGCCGAGGTCAGGAGGGCTTGCCGGTCTTTGACGCGGAGCGCCCGGAAGGCTTTGGCTTCACCCGGATACGCATCGTTCCGCATTCGGGATGGTTGATTTCGAACTCGTTCGTCTTCCGCACAAGGTCGCTCAATTTTCGGGAGCCGAAGGTGCGCGGGTCGAAATCGGAGACGAGGTTGGCCAGTTGATTGCCGACCTGGCCGAGCGGCACCCAACCATCCTCGCTTTCCATCTGCGCAATCACGCGTTTGATGACAGAAGCCCCTGCACTGAGTGGCTGGAGGGGCGTGGCCGGTTGGTTGGCGTCGATCGTGTTTGCCGGAGCGCCCGGCAGCAGGTTCTCCGTATAAACGAACCGGCGACATGCCTGTCGGAAACTTTCAGGCGTCTTTTGCTCGCCAAAACCATAGACGTCGACGCCCTGTTCGCGAATACGGGCGGCAAGTCGGGTGAAGTCGCTGTCGGACGACACGAGACAGAACCCGTCGAACCGACCGCTGTGCAGAAGGTCCATTGCGTCGATGACCAGCGTGATGTCGGAGGCGTTCTTGCCGGTCGTATAGGCAAATTGCTGTTGTGGGATGATCGCATGCTTCGACAGGATATCGGCCCACCCCTTCGAGCGGGCGCTGGAGAAATCCCCATAGATACGCCGAACGCTGGCTTCCCCGATCTTGGCGATTTCCTCGAACAGTCCATCGGCAATCTTGGCCGAGGCATTGAGGTCTTTCATTCAGGTCGTTCTGCGGGAATGCCGCAACAACACTATCACAGTGTCGTGGTGTCGACGCCAAGCCGTTTTTCAACTCGCTTGCCCTCTTCGAGTGACCTGAACGGCGGAGCAAGGGGAGGGACTCGGCCCGGCCTGGGCTTGGCTGGCTACAAAGCCAGATCGGCAGGCGGCGTGCCTCGCGCCACCGCCTGATCCATCGAATAGCGGTTGTCGTAGGTGTGGACCAGCATGAACCGGATGAGCGGATCGCTGTCCCATGCCGATACTTGCGACGACCCGACGTCGACGAGGATATCGTTGTACTTGTATTGATTTGCGACGAGGCATGCCCAAAATTAGGCACGCCCTTCAATGGGTGGATTTCGCCAAGATTACGCGGCTAATCTTTCCACCTTGAGCCGCATTTCACGCAGCCTGGCTGTTTTCTTCTCGCGAGCGACACGCTCAGCGGTAATATATTCGCGAGCAATCCTGTCAGCTCGGACGTGTCTATTTTCAGGTTTCTCCGATCGTACATTTGTCATGAATTTCGTTCTCCATATTGCATTGTGCATATAGGAATTATTCATGAAAAATCAATGATTCCGCGGCCAAAAGTCGCTCCGCTGGCGGGGCCGGGCGGCTCGGAGCCGGTCTAGCCGCCCCTGTTTTCGACCTGCGTGGCCGTTTGGCCGGCAAGTTGTTGCTTGAGGGCGGCGAGGGCCTGTGGCGACCAATCCTGGGCACCGATGACGGCGGACCAGGCCTCGATATAGTCTTTTGCGGCGTAGACATGGCCGTGGCCGGCCGGCGTCGTCGTTGCAACGGCCATATCCAGCGCAAGCTGCAGCATGGTCACCAGCGGATACCAGCTCAACTTGGGGGAAACATCGGGGCCGCGCGGCGCTTTCAACCAGTCCGGCATGCGGTAAGCATCGCGATAGTCGAAGAAGACAATCGGATCGCTGGCGTATTGGAGATAGACGACCCGCATCGGTCCCCATGGCATATCCGGAGCGACGGCGGGCCCGTTCTGATTGACGAAGCGAACAAGCCGGCTGTCGCGAAAGACCGGCAGCCATTCAGGGCTCCCCGGGTTCCGTGCATCCGTGGCCGAACGCCAGATACGGCTTCCGAAGGGCGGCCCACTCCAAAGCGCACCGCTGATCGGGTCGCCCAGTATCTCGAACAGGCTCGCCGACCGTTCCGAATTCATCGCGCCAAGGCTGAGCCCATGCAGATAGAGTTTCGGGCGCGAATTTCTGGGTAGGGCGGTCCAGTAATTATAGATTTCCAGAAACAGCGCGCGTGCGGTCTCGGAGCCATATTCGGGTTGCGCCAGAAGCGACAGCGGGCTGCTCAGATAGGAGTACTGGACGGCAACGCTGGCGACATCGCCGTGGCGCAGATATTCCAGCGCCCCCATCGAGGCCGGGTCGATCCAGCCGGTGCCGGTCGGTGTCAGGATGACGAGCAAGGATCTGTCGAAGCCGCCGACCCGCTTGAGTTCTTCCAGGGCAAGCTTGGCGCGGGCCTGTGGATCGGCGGCCGCGCCCAAGCCGACATAAACCCGGATCGGCTCGTGGGCAGGCCTGCCGGTGAAGGAATTTATCTGCGCAGCACTTGGCCCGTCTGCGAGGAATTCACGGCCGGCTCGGCCAAGCTCTTCCCATTTCACCAACGAGGCTGCGCTGCCGGTTTTGCGGCTGTCGGCTGGTTGGGGCCGCTCAGGCTCGAGCAGCGCATCGAGTTTGCTGTAGGACGAATCGAGAAGGCTGAAAACAGAGCGCGCCAGAACGTCGCTTGCGAGCGACCAGGCCACGACCGCGGCAACGCTGAATCCCACCACGTTTGCGATCCGCCTGGGCACATAGCGTCTGGAAAACCGCACGACCAACCGAACCAGGGCCGCGAACAACCGGGCTACGGCGAGCAGGATGACGAACGTAACCAGCGCGACCGCGCAGGTCGTCAAAGGGTGAGAGCTGTCGACCGGCGGCATGTCCATGAGAGTACGGATGGAGTTCTGCCACCCGGCGGACCGCCACAGGAAGACGACGGCGATGGCAAGGCAAAGGACAGACACGACCGTATTGGCGATCGACCGCAAGCGTGGCTGGACTTCGGGGATTTCCATGTAGCGCCAGAGCCAGCGAGCCGCGACCCCGAGCCCGTAGCCGAGGGCGAAGCAGGCGCCGGCAAGGACGCCTTGCGTCAGATATGTCCGGGGAATGAGGGTAGGCGTCAGCGAGGCTGCAAAGAACAAGGTGCCAAGCACCACGCCGGTGCCGGACAGGGACCGAGCCGGCGTATAGATCATCTGCGCCAAGAGGCGGCGAACTTCATTCATGTCTCAGTAGCTGCCGCAAGAGCCAGTCCAGCCAATCAAAACATACTCCGGGGCTTGTCGCCAGTTTCGGCACGCGCGCTGACGGGCCGGCCTGTCAAACCATGCCGGAAAGCGCTTGCAGGAAGGCGACGATGGCCAGGTCGAGCGGGTCGTTGACCGGCTCGGGCTGCGACGACATTTTGACGATCACGACCTCGCTGCCAGGGTCGACGTAAAGCCATTGGCCGTGAATGCCGATGCCGCAGAACGCGCCGTCGCCGACCTGGTACCATTTGTTGCGGTAACGGCCCTTGGGGAACAGGGGCAGCATCTCGCCGCGTTGCCAGGCTTGGGTGCTGCCGGCGCTGATCGTGTCGCGCACCCAGGCTTCGGGAACCACGCGGCGGCCATCGGCCCTGCCGCCCTGCCGCATCATCTCGCCGACGCGGGCGAGGTCGCGCGGCGTGACCGACATGCCGCCAGCCGTGCGCGCCGTGCCTTCCTGATCGACGGTGACGAAAGCATCGCCCTTGGCACCGAGCGGCAGCCATAATTTTTCGCGCATGAGGTCGCAGACGCGCTGGCCGGAAGCGCGCTCGACAAGGATGCCGAGCAGGTCGGAATTCGGCGAGCGATAACGGAAAATGTCGCCATGCGGGCCTTCAAGCCTCGGCAATGTCAGCAGGAACGATTTCAGGCTTTCCGAGCCGCCGCCCGGGTTCCACAGCGTAGCCTTGCGATAGCGGCCATAGGCGCTGTCGGGGTCGAGATAAGATTCCTCGATATCGATGCTGACGACCATGTCGAGCACGTGGCGCACGGTTGCGTCGCCATAGGCGGAGCCTGTCGCCTCCGGCAGATAGGCGATCACCGGTGCTTCCAGGTCGAACTTTCCCTCGCCGTGCAGGATGCCGGCAAGGATGGCGGTCAGCGATTTGCTGATGGAAAAAATGATGTGCGGCGCACCGGGACTCATATGCGGCGCAAACCAGTCGCCGACGATTTTTCCGCCCTTCATCACGGTGAGCGCATCGGTATCGGAGCGCGCCAGAAAGGCCGCGACGGTTTCGCCTGTGGGGATTTTCTCGGTCAGCAGCCCGCTCATGTCCTTGGCCGGCTGTTCCGCCTCGCCCATAGCCTCGATGCGGGCGCTGGGCACGAGTTCGCCGGCATTCTGGAACGACCAGCGGTTGAAAGGACTGCTTCTCCAGTTGGCCAGATTGACCGCGTCGCGGCGAAAGCCGTAATTTTCCTCGAACGCGGTCGCCTTGGCCATGCTTTTCTTCCGGGAATGTTCTTGATGGTCGCTCGAGTGGAGCGTTAGGGCCGGGCGATCATGCCCGGCCCCGACGCTTGTTCGGTTATTTCTGAAGCTGGGTCCAGAGCTTGGTGTACAGTTCCTGGACCTTGGGCTCGCAGGTCGTCAGGAACTCACCCGCCTTCTCGAATTCGGCCGGGATGACGAGTTCCGGAGCATCCTTCATTTCGTCCGGCATGAACTCCTTCGAACCCTTGATGCCGTTGGCGTATTTCGCGAAGGCCGAAATCATGGCGGCATTTTCCGGGAGCATGATGAAGTTCATGAACAGCTTGGCGTTGTCGACGTTCTTGGCGTCCTTGAGGATGGCGACGCTGTCCATGAACATCGGGAACCCTTCCTTCGGATAGCCGAACTTGATGTCGGGGTTCTTGATGCGCGAGCGCATGATCGCACCGTTCCAATAGTAGACGGCGGCGTAGTCGCCCGCCGGCAGTTTCTCGGTGACGCTGTAGTCCATTGCCAGCCATTTCGGCTTTGCCTCGACCAGCTTGTCGCGCACTTTCTTGAGCAGTTCGAGATCGTCGGTGCACCAGTCGCCGCCGAAATACTTGATGGTGGCAAACAGCACGTCGGTCATTTCCGGCTCGACGTTGATCTTGCCGACCAGTTCCGCCGGCGGATCGAGGAAGATGGCGGACGTGTTGATGTCGCCGCCATAGACCTTGGTGTTCACACCGATGCCCGACAGGCCCCACAGCCACGGCACGGTATAGTGCCGGCCCGGATCCCAGGCAACGTTGACCCAGCGCTCATCGACATTCTTGAAGTTTTCCATCTGGTCGGGACGGGCCTCGAGCAGCAGCCCTTCCTTTATCCAGATCGGCACGTAGCTCGCCGACGGAACCACGATGTCGAAGCCATGGCCACCGGCGCGCACCTTGGAAAGCGCGGTATCGTTGGAGTCATAGTCGGTGATGGTGACCTTGACGTCGTAGGCGGCCTCGAACTTCTTGATCATGTCGGCGCTGGTATAGTCGCCCCAGTTGAAGATGTTGAGTTCTCCCGCCGCGGATGCGCTCCCGGCGCAGCCCAGTATCGCTATCGCCGCCGTGGCGGCCATTGTCGTCCATTTCATTGCTGCTCTCCCTTATGATTTACGTTGCACTGGTCAGGTTTTTCGTCGGTTGACAAAGAAGAAGACGGTCACGAGCAGGACCGACATGCCCAGGAATACGGTGGCTATGGCGTTGATTTCCGGGGTGGTTTCGCGCCGCAACTGGCCGAGCATGTACGTAGGCAGCGTATCCTGCCCGCCGGACTTGACGAATTCGGTGATGACGACATCGTCGAGCGAAATGACGAAGGCGAGCATGAAGCCGGCTATGATGGCTGGCCTCAACAGCGGCAGCGTCACATAGCGGAACGCTTTCCACGGCGTCGCGTAGAGATCGGCGGCTGCGCGCTCCATCGTCAGGTCCATGTCTTCCAGCCGGCCGCGGATCGGCAGGTAGGCGAACGGAATGCAGAAGGCCGTATGCGCCAGGATGAGATAGCCGAGGCCGGAATAGCCGGTCCACACCTTGATGCGCGAGAACACGATCAGCAGCGCCACGGCGGTGACGATCTCGGGCACCATCAAAGGCTGGTTGATGAACGCGTATTTGAAGGTCAGGCCGGGATAGCGCCGCGTGCGGGTGGTAGCGAGCGCGGCCATGGTGGCGACGATGGTGGCGAGCGTAGCAGCCCAGACCGCAAGCACGATCGAGCGGATCGAGGCATCCTGAACGGCCGAGTTCTGCCACGCCGATACGAACCAGCGCCAGGAAAACCCGCCCCAGTTCGACAGCGATTCGGCCGCGTTGAAGGAGTAGACGACCAGGGCCGCGATAGGCAGGTACAGCGCGAAGAAGGTCAGCAACGCCATGAAGCCGAAACCGGGCTGTGCGCGGACATCGAAGGTACGCTTAGCCATGGCCGGCCTCCGAACGCGAAGCGTTGCGCACGTAGAACAAGAGCGCAATCATCACCAGCGCCATCAGCGTGATGGAGATGGCCGCGCCGAGCGGCCAGTTGCGGCCCGCGCCGAATTGCAGCTCGATCAGATTGCCCAGCATCATGTTCTTGCCGCCGCCTAGGACGCGCGGAATGACATAGGCGCCGAGCGACGGGATGAAGACCAGGATCGAGCCGGCGATGACGCCCGGCTTGACCAGCGGGAAGATGATGCGCCGCAATACCTGCCAGCGGCTGGCATAGAGATCGTAGCCCGCCTCGATCAGCCGGAAATCCAGTTTTTCCATCGAGGCGTAAAGCGGCAATACCATCAGCGGCAGGTAGACATAGACCATGCCGAGCAGGATCGCGACGTCCGTGTTCATGATCTGGAACGGGCTGTCGATGATACCGGTCCAGATCAGGGCCGTGTTGACCAGGCCCTCGTTGCGCAGCACCTGCTGCATGGCGAAGGTGCGGATCAAAAGGTTGGTCCAGAACGGGATGGTGACCAGGAAAACCCAGACTTCGCGCGTCGACGGCGGCCGCGTCGCGATGAAGTAGGCGGTTGGAAATCCGAAGATCAGCGTCAGGAAGGTCGTGTAGAAGGACAGGCGGATGGAGCGCCACAAGATGGTCAGGTGCGCATCGGCCAAGCCCAGTGTGTCGTCGAAGATATCGCGCTGGAACAGCACCGAGGTCCAGCCATCCAGGGAAAAGGTCCAGGGCTTCACGTCGCCATAGTCGCCTTTCACCATGAACGAGTAGGCGAGCATGACGAAGAGCGGGCCTGTGGCGGCGACGAAGATGATTAGAAGCGCTGGTGTCGAAAGCAGCCAGCGGTTGTGGATGTCGCGCCGTTCGGTCGGGTTGAGGCTCGCGCTCGCCACCATCAGTCTTTCAACAATTGCGCGGCGTTGGCGCGAATGGCGATGCCCGTCCGGTCGCCCCGGGCGACAGTGACGCTGCCGCCATTCGCGTTTTGCTGGCGCACGATGAAGGGGCCGCCATCGTCGAGCCTGATATGGAAATGCGTGTCGGTGCCGAGATAGACGACGTTCTCGATCTCGCCGGAAAGCGTGGCCTTTTCGTCGGCGGCGGCAAGCTGCGTATGCTCGGGCCGCACCACGATGGTGGCCTTGCCCTTGGGTGAAAAACCAGACGGCAGCGAGGCCGTAATTTCCGAGCCCGACGACAGTTTCACCGTTGCGCGCCCGTTCGCCTCGTGCGTCACCATGCCTTCGAGGAAATTGGTCTCGCCAATGAAATCGGCGACGAAACGTTCGGCGGGCCGATCGTAGATATCGTGCGGCGTGCCGATCTGCAGGATCTTGCCGGCCGACATCACCGCGATGCGGTCGGACATGGTCAGTGCTTCTTCCTGGTCGTGGGTGACGAAGATAAAGGTGATGCCCGTCTTGCCCTGCAGCCGCTTCAACTCGATCTGCATTTCCTTGCGTAGCTTGTAGTCGAGCGCCGAAAGCGGCTCGTCGAGCAGCAGCACCTTGGGTTGCGGGGCGAGCGCCCGCGCCAGCGCCACGCGCTGTTGCTGGCCGCCCGAGATCTCGTTGGTGCGCCGGTTGGCCAGCGCTTCCATCTGCACCAGCTTGAGCATCTCGGCGACGCGTGCGGCGGTCTCGGCCTTCGGCTTGCCCAGCATCTGCAGCCCGAAACCGATGTTTTGCGCCACCGTCATGTGCGGAAACAGCGCGTAGGACTGGAACACCGTATTGACCGGCCGCTTGAACGGCGGCAGCGGCGCGATGTCGTCGCCATAGAGCAGGATTTCACCGGCGGTCGGGAAATCGAAGCCGGCGATCAGCCGCAGCAGCGTGGTCTTGCCGCAACCCGAAGGGCCAAGCAGCGTGAAGAACTCGTTCTCCCGGATGGTGACGGATACGCTGTCGAGCGCCGCGACCTGCGCCTCGCCATAGCCGAAAACCTTACGAACCCCCCGAACGTCGATAGCGTTTTTATCCGGTGTTTCCGGCACGCAGCACCCCATTTTGTGGACCGCTCTTGTCGGCGGACATCGCCTCTTTCCCGATTGTCACCACATGCGCGGTGGGATGGCAACAGAGCAATTGAAACTTGAATTAAAAAAGGCCGGGGCCGTGTCGAGCCGCGATCGAGGCCGATGCAGAGGCTCGTGACGGAAAAACCATGCCAGCAAGCCGCTGCCGCTTGGCACAGCGCTTGTCGAGCCTCGCGGGCGTCGATACGCTGTCACCGCATCGTGCCGGGGGGATTTCATGAAGACTGTATTTTCGCCGCTCCATGCCGGCCATGCCGGCACCATGGAACTGAACGCCGGCGAGATCGTGCCCGGTTTCGAAAAGCCCTCGCGCGCCGAAATCATCAAGGCGCGGGTGGAAAGCGAAGGGCTGGGCCCCATCCTGCCGCCACAAACGCATGACCTTGCCGCCGCCAAGCGGGTTCACGCCGCCGACTACATCGATTTCCTGCCGACCGTGTGGCCGCAATGGGAAGCGTCGGGGCGGGGCGGTTCGGCCATGCCCTTCACCTGGCCGACGCGCGGCCTGCGCGCCGACGTTGTGCCACAAAACATCGACGCGCAACTGGGCTTTTACTCCTTCGATGCCGGCGCGCCCTTCGTCAAAGGTACATGGGCCGCGATCAAGTCTTCCTTCGACGTGGCGCTGACGGCGGCAAGCCTTGTCAAGGCGGGCGAGCGGGCCGCCTTCGCGCTCTGCCGCCCGCCGGGGCATCATGCGGGGGCTGCCTTCATGGGCGGCTATTGCTACATCAACAACGCCGCCGTCGCCGCGCAATGGTTTCGCGACCAGGGGGCCGGCCGCGTCTCAATCCTCGACGTGGACTATCACCACGGCAACGGCACGCAGGAGATCTTCTATCACCGTGGCGATGTGCAGGTGTTGAACCTGCATGCCGACCCGATGGTGGAATATCCCTACTTCCTCGGCCATGCCGATGAGCGCGGCGCGGGTGCTGGCGAAGGGTTCAACGAGAACTATCCGATGCCCTTCGGCACAGATTGGAGCGCGTGGAGCGCCGCGCTGGAGGATGCCTGCGAGCGGCTCTCGGCCTATGCGCCGGACGTGGTCGTGGTTTCACTCGGCGTCGATACGTTCGAAAAGGACCCGATCAGCCAGTTCAAGCTAGTCAGCGCCGATTATCCGAAGATCGGCGCACGCATCGCCAGGCTGGGGCTGCCGACTTTGTTCGTCATGGAAGGCGGCTATGCCGTCGATGAGATCGGCGTCAACGCGGTCGGCGTGCTGACCGGTTTCGAGGGTTAGAGCGCGCGATAGTGGAAAAGACTTGGCCATTGTCATCTAGCCGTCATCGGCAAGTCATCGCGCTGAAATATCGATCCTGCAAGGCACCGGGGAACTCCTGAATGAGAGAGAACCCCGATGACCAGCCAATCGCGCCTTTTCGTTTTGACCGCCATGCTCGCCGCGTCGGTGGCGCTGCCCGCTTATGCCGACAGCGCCTTCAACCGGATCGCTACTTTTCCGGTAGCCGAAAACCTGCCGTCCGACCTTGATGCCAAGACGCCGACCTCGTCGGAGATCATCAAGGCAAGCGAAGACGGCAAGACGCTGGTCTATTCGGACAGTCCGCTGGGCGCGGTCGGCTTCATCGACATTTCCGACCCGAAAGCGCCGAAGGCGGGCGGCATCGTCAAGATCGAGGGTGAGCCGACCTCCGTCGCCGTTATCGGCACCAAGGTACTGGCCGGCGTCAACACCTCGGAAAGCAAGAAGAACCCGTCCGGCAACCTCGCCGTCATCGATCTTGCCACCAAGAAAATCCTCGCGACCTGCGACCTTGGCGGCCAGCCCGATTCCGTGGCGATCAGCGCCGACGGCAAGTTCGCCGCCATCGCCATCGAAAACGAGCGCGACGAGGAATTGAACGACGGCGCGTTGCCGCAACTGCCCGCCGGCGATCTGAAGATATTCAGCCTGACCGACGGCATGCCGGACTGCGCCACCATGACAACCGTCGATTTCACCGGCATTGCTGAAATCTCGCCGGAAGACCCGGAGCCGGAATTCGTCGACTTCAACGCCGCCAATGAAATCGCCGTCACGCTTCAGGAAAACAACCATATCGCCATCGTGGATGCGGCGACCGGCAAGGTCACGGCGCATTTTTCCGCCGGCTCGGTCGATCTCGACGGCATCGACACCAGGAAGGACGGCGCGCTTTCCTTCACCAGTTCGATGCAAGGCGTGGCGCGCGAGCCCGACGCGATCAAATGGCTCGACAATAACCGTTTCGTCATCGCCAACGAGGGCGATTATCATGGCGGCTCCCGCTCTTTCACCATCTTCGACAAGACAGGCAAGGTGCTCTTCGAATCCGGCTCGTCGCTGGAAATGAAGATCGCCGCCGCCGGCCATTATCCGGACAAGCGCAACAAGAAGGGCGTCGAGCTTGAAGGCCTCGAAGTGGCAAAGTTCGGCGACACGCAATACATCTTCGTCGCCAGCGAGCGCGCCTCGATGATCGGCGTCTATAAGGACACCGATGCCGAGCCGGAATTCGTGCAGTTGCTGCCCTCGGGCGTGGGTCCGGAAGGCCTGGTCGCCATTCCTTCGCGCGGCCTGCTCGTCACGGCCAACGAAACCGACCTGGTGGAAGATGGCGGCGCGCGCTCGCACGTCATGCTCTATGAACTCGGCGATGGCCCGGCCGTCTATCCGATGGTCGTCTCGGCCGATGACGAGGCGGGAAAACCGCTCGGCTGGGGGGCGCTGTCGGGGCTGGCCGCCGATCCGAAGGACGCCGGAAAACTCTATGCCGTCTCCGACTCCTTCTATCGCTCGCAGCCGGCCATCTTCACCATTGACGCCACCAGGACACCGGCCAAGATCGTCAAGAAGCTGGTCGTCACCCGCGATGGCCAGCCGGCCCAGAAACTCGACCTCGAAGGCATCGCCTCCGACGGCAAGGACGGTTTCTGGCTGGCCTCGGAAGGCGACGCCTCGAAGCTGACCGCCAACGCGATCTACCGCGTCGACGCCAAGGGCGAGATCAGCCAAGAAATCCCGCTGCCGGCTGAACTGTTGGGCAAGGGCGGCCGCTTCGGTTATGAAGGCATCACCACGCTGGGCGAGGGCGACGACCTCACGCTGGTCATGGCCGTGCAGCGCGAATGGGCCGACGACGCCAAGGGCGGGGTGAAGCTTTTGGCCTACAAGCCGGCGTCGAAAGAATGGTCGGCCGTGCGCTATCCCCTCGAGAAAGCTGAAAAGGGCTGGGTCGGCCTGTCGGAAATCACCGCCTGGAAGGACCGGCTCTACATCGTCGAGCGCGACAATCTGATCGGGGCGGACGCCAGGCTCAAGGCCGTCTACGCCGTCGCGCTGGACGATTTCAAGCCGGTCAAGCTCGGCGGCGAACTGTCTCTGGTGACAAAGACGATGGTCCGCGACCTGGTGCCGGACCTGAAGGCAGCGACCAACGGCTATATCGTCGACAAGGTCGAGGGCTTTGCCATCGACGCCAGTGGCGATGCCTATGTCATGACCGACAATGACGGCGTCGACGATTCTTCGGGCGAGACGCTGTTCCTGCGGCTGGGCAGCATCGACGCGATCAACTGAAGTAGGAAGAGCAGAACAAACGCCGTTCAGGATACGCCGTTCGAAATATGCTCGGCGATCACCGTCAGGAATGCCGGGCCATAGCGATCCAGCTTGGTCTCGCCGACGCCGGGAACACCCGCCATCTGCGCGCGGGAAGTGGGGCGGGCGGTGGCCAGTTCGATCAGCGTCTTGTCGTGGAAGATCACATAGGGCGGCACGTTCTGCGTGCGTGCGATTTCCATGCGCTTTTCGCGCAGCGCCTGGAACAGGGCTTGATCGGCCTCGGGCAGGGCGGTAGCCGCCTGGTTGCGCGAAACGCCTTTTTCGCGAGCGGTGCGCGCCGGTGGCGGCACGCGCAGCATCAGCGTCGGCTTTTCGCGCAGGAACTGGCGTCCCGCCTCCGAGATCGCCAAGCCGCCATGGCCGGCGAGGTCGACATCGATCAGGCGCAGCGCGATCAACTGGCGCAGGATCGCGCGCCAGACGCGCTTGTCATGCTCCTTGCCGATACCGTAGGTGGAGATGCGGTCGTGCCCGAAACTCGCGATGCGCTCGTCCTCGACGCCCAGAAGCACGTCGACGATATAGCCCTGGCCGAAGCGCTCTCCGGTGCGATGAATGCAGGACAAGGCTTTTTGCGCGGCAATGGTGCCGTCGAACAGTTGCGGCGGCTCGGCGCAGGTGTCGCAGTTGCCGCAGGGCTGGCAATCGTCTCCGAAATAGGACAGCAGCACGCGGCGGCGACAACCTGCCGTTTCGGCCAGCCCAAGCAGCGCATCGAGCTTTTGCCGTTCCGTGCGCTTGCGCTGTTCGGGCGCGTCCGATTCCTCGATGAAGCGGCTGCGCAGCGCGATGTCCTCATGGCCATAAAGCATCAGCGTGTCGGAAGGCAGGCCGTCGCGTCCGGCGCGCCCGGTTTCTTGATAATAGGCCTCGATGCTGCCCGGCAGGTCGACATGGGCGACGAAGCGCACGTCAGGCTTGTCGATGCCCATGCCGAAGGCGATGGTGGCCACCATGACGACGGCCTCATCAAGCTGGAAACGCGCCTGGTTGGCCGCGCGATCCGCCTTGTCCATGCCGCCGTGATAGGGCAGCGCATCATAGCCTTGGGTGCAAAGCCAGGCGGCCGTCTCTTCCGTCTTGCGCTTCGACAGGCAGTAGACGATGCCGCTTTCGCCGTCATGGTCCTTCAGGAAACGCTTCAACTGGCTTCGGGGATTGTCCTTTTCCTGGATGGCGTAGCGGATGTTGGGGCGGTCGAAGCCGGCGATGAAGGCGTCGCTTTCGGCGATCTGCAGAAGCGCCAGGATCTCGGCCCGGGTCGGCGCGTCGGCGGTGGCCGTCAGCGCCATGCGCGGCGTGTCGGGGAACAGCCGGACCAGCGCGTCGAGCTGGCGGTAGGAGGGGCGGAAATCATGCCCCCATTGCGACAGGCAATGCGCCTCGTCGATGGCGATCAGCGACAGCTTCACCTGGCCTAGCCGCTCCAGCACGTCTGGCCGGAGCAATGTTTCCGGGGCGACATAGAGCAGGTCGAGCGCGCCGGAGGCAATGTCGCGCCACAGGGCGCTTCTCTCGTCGCCCTGCAGGTCGGAGTTGAGCGCCGCCGCCTTGACGCCTGCCTGACGCAAGGCGGTCACCTGATCGGCCATCAGCGCGATCAGCGGCGAGACGACGAGGCCGACGCCGGGCCGCGCCATCGCCGGGATCTGGTAACACAGCGATTTTCCGCCACCCGTCGGCATCAGGACGAAGGCGTTGTTGCCGGCCACCACATGCTCGACGATCTCCGCCTGAGGCCCACGAAAAGCGTCGTAGCCATAAACGGTTTTCAGGATATTTGCGGGATCGGTGTTCAAGATAGCCTGCGTTGGGAATCAGGAGAATATGGCCTCATAGCAGATTTGCGCGGTGCCGGGCGGCGTGCTTGCTCATTCGAAGGCGCGTCGGCGCAATCCGACCATCCGCGCCCTGGCGATGCTCAGGAACCGCTACTGGGACGCCGCCACCAGCCACTCCCGGAAGGCACGCACCTTGGGCGTCAGGGCGTTTTGCGGCGAGGCCAGGAACCAGTACGCGCCGGAGCTTTGCAGCTTGGGGGTGAAGGGGGCGACGAGCAGGCCGCTGGCGAGTTCCCGCTCGACCAGCGCCGAGCGGCCGAGCATCACGCCCTTGCCTTCGACGGCGGCCCGGATCGCCATGATCGACTGGTCGAAGGAAGCGCCGTCCCCGGCATCGATGCCGGTCACTCCGGCAAAGGCCAGCCAGGCTTCCCAGTCTTCGGCATAGCCCGGCACATGCAGAAGGTCGGTGCCCTTGAGGTCTTCGGGCGCGCGCAGCGTTGCGGCGAGTGCCGGCGCGCATACCGGAAAGATTTCCTCCCGCATCAGCGCCGTTGCTTCAAGTCTCGGCCAGTCGCCCCAGCCATATCGGATTTCCGCGTCGGCCTTGCCACGGCCCTTATCCACGCCGTGACCGAGTGCCGTCAGCCGGAGTTCGATGCCCGGATGCGAGGCGCGAAACAGGTCGAGCCGGGGCGCGATCCACTGGCTGGCGAAGGATGTCGCCACATGCACCACCAGCAGTTCGCGGGTGGTTCTTCCGGCAAGCCGCGCGGTCGCGTCGTCGATCAGGGCAAAGCCCCGGCCAAGCTCCTCGGGATAGCGCTTGCCCGCCGCCGTTGGCGTCACCCCGTTGGCATGCCGGTCGAACAGGTTTTTCGACAGGCGCAGTTCAAGCGCGCGGATGTGCTGGCTGATCGCCGAGGGCGTCACGTTCAGCTCCGCCGCCGCCGCGAAGCTACCAAGCCTGGCCGCCGTCTCGAACGCGCGGAGCCAGTTCAGGGGAGGAGACGTCAGCATCTCACGCTTAGTTTTCCTTAGGGTAGCCGCAAGCTAATCGCGTTTGCGGCGCAAGACAAGAAAGCCTTACCTTCGGCAAACCTTTTCCCGTGGAGACGCCGCAATGAACGTCCATGTCCTCGACGCCTATCGACCCGGTTACGGCCTGCCGCGCAACTTCTATACCAGCGACGAGATTTTCGCCGCTGAGCAGGAAAAATCTTCCGCAACAGCTGGTTCTTCGCCGGCCACTCGGTCGAACTGGCGAATTCCGGCGACTACATAACGCTCAATGTCGGCGGCGCGCCGGTGGTGGTGGTACGCGACCGCGACGGCAAGGTTGGCTGGCGGCGGCCAATCTGGACCGCGGCACCGGTGCGGTGATCTACACGCAACTGCTCAACAAGCGCGGCGGCATCGAGTCCGACCTCACCATCATGCGGCCGCGCGAAGATGTATTCTACGTCGTCACCGGCTCGGGCTTCGGCACACGCGACGGCGGCTGGATCCGGTACCACATGCCGCGCGACGGATCGGTGACCATGCACGACGTCACCAGCGCGCACGGCGTCATCAATCTGTGCGGCCCGCTGGCGCGAAAAGTGCTGGAAAAGGTCAGCGAGAACGACGTCCGCAATGAGGCGTTCCCCTACATGACCTGTCGCGACATCCGCATCGGCTGGGCGCCGGTGATGGCCGCGCGCGTCACCTATGTCGGGGAACTCGGCTGGGAACTGTATATCCCGACCGAATATTTGGCCTATGTCTACGAGGTGCTGCGCGAGGCGGGTGCGGAATTCGGCATCGCCGATGTCGGCTACAAGGCGATCTCCAGCCTGCGCATGGAAAAGCGTTATCTCTACTGGGGCGCGGACATCACCCCGGACGACACGCCGCTGGAGGCCGGCCTCGGCTTTGCCGTGTCGATGAAGAAGGGCGAGTTCCACGGCCGCGATGCGCTCGCGGCGCAGAAGGAGCGCGGCCTCACGCGAAAACTCGCCTGCTTCCGGCTCGATGATCCGCTGCCGGTCTATGGCGGCGAGGCGATGGCGGCGCAGGGCCGTATCGTCGGCATAACAACGAGCGGCGATTTCGGCCACACAGTGGGCGCGTTGCTGGTGTTCGGCTACCTTTCCGGCGACGACATGGGGCTCAACGAGATCGAGGTCGAGGCCTTCGATCGCCGCAGCCGCGCCGCGCGGGTCGAACGCTGCGCCTACGATCCCGGCGGCGAGAGAGTCCGACTCTAAGTCAGGGCGCAAAACGCCCTGCACGCAACGCCACATCTTGCAACATCGGCGTTGCGTGGCCAAAGTAGCGCATGCCTCATGCACATCATGCTTCCGGGCGGGCACTCGCACCCCGCCGCCATGACGAGATCCTGAAGCGCTTGGCGCGCGATGGGTCGGTGAGCATCGCCGACCTTGCCGGCTTCTTCGAGGTTTCGCGCGAAACGATCCGCCGCGACCTGAAATTGCTGGCCGAGCGGCGTCAGCTCGACATCGTTCATGGCGGCGCCGCCCGTTTCGAAGCCAACGAGCCGGCCATGACCGAGCGGGCGCAGGAAAACGCCGCCGGCAAGGCAGCGATCGGCCGGGCCGCAGCCAGCCTTGTCGAGGACGGGATGGTGGTCTTCCTCGATTCCGGCACCACCACGCTTGCCGTGGCGCATGCGCTGAACACGCGTCAAAACCTGACGATCTGCACCGCCAGCCTGCCGATTGCGCTGCATATTTGCCATTTCCCGACCGTCAGGGTTCATATCCTTGGCGGTGAAATCGATCCCGCCGAAGCGGCGGCCGTTGGCGTGGATGTGCTCGATGCGATTGCCCGTTTCCGGGTTGACATCGCGTTCCTCGGCGGTGGCGCGCTGTCGAGCGACGGCGAGGTCACCGACTTCACCCGCGCCGGGGCCGAGCAGCGCTCGCGCATGATCATGGCCGCGAGAAAGGCCTATTTCGTGCTGGACAAATCCAAGTTCGGCAAGCTGACGCCGTTGCGGGTTCCCAACTTCGAACGCGCCGCCGGAATCATCGTCGACGCGCCGCCTTCGGCGTCGACGGTCAAGGCGCTCGGGCAGAAAGGCCCGAAGCTCATTATCGCCAATGAGATGTGATATTATGTGATATTTGATGTTGCATTTTGTGGCATCGTATGCGACCTTTCCTCCACCCAATTCATACGATCGAGGACAAGGCCGTCATGGCGAACAATTTTCCAACCCAGGCCCGCGTGGTCATCGTCGGCGGCGGCATCATCGGCTGCTCCGTTGCCTATCACCTGACCAAGCTGGGCTGGACCGACGTCGTGCTGCTGGAGCAGGGCCAGCTTAGCGGCGGCACCACCTGGCATGCGGCGGGTCTCGTCGGCCAGTTGCGCGCCCACTCCAACATGACCAGCCTGATCAAATATTCCACAAAGCTCTATGCCGGGCTGGAGGCCGAGACCGGGCTTGCCACCGGCTGGAAGAATTGCGGCTCGCTGGCGGTGGCGCGCACGCCGGACCGCATGACGGTGCTGAAGCGCACCGCCGCATCGGCGCGCGCTCAAGGCATCGAGGTCGACGTCATCTCGCCGAAGGAAGCTTTCGAGCGCTGGCCGGTGATGGCCGTGGACGATCTCGTCGGCGCGGTCTGGCTGCCCGGCGACGGCAAGGCCAACCCGACCGACCTGACCCAATCGCTGGCCAAGGGCGCTCGCACCGGCGGCGCGCGCATCATCGAGCGCGTTAAAGTCACCGGCATTAAGGTCAAGGACGGCGTTGCCTGCGGTGTCTCGACCGACAAGGGCGATATCGCCGCCGAGATCGTGGTCAATTGCGCCGGCCAGTGGGCGCGCAATGTCGGCCGCATGTGCGGCGTGTCCGTGCCACTGCACTCGGCCGAGCATATGTATATCGTCACCGGCAAGATCGAAGGCGTGCATCCCGACCTGCCGGTGATGCGCGATCCGGACGGTTATATCTATTTCAAGGAGGAGGTCGGCGGCCTGGTCATGGGCGGCTTCGAGCCGCACGCCAAGCCGTGGGGCATGAACGGCATTCCCGACGATTTCGAGTTCGCGCTGCTGGAAGACGACTGGGACCAGTTCGAAATCCTGATGGAAAACGCGCTGGTGCGCGTGCCGCAACTGGAGCACGCCGAGGTCAAGAAATTCTACAACGGCCCGGAAAGCTTTACGCCCGACAACAATTTCATCCTCGGTGAAGCGCCGGAACTGAAGAACTTCTTTGTCGGCGCGGGCTTCAACTCGATGGGCATCGCCAGCGCCGGCGGGGCGGGCATGGCTTTGGCCGAATGGATCGTCAACGGCGCGCCGACCATGGATTTGTGGCCGGTCGATATTCGCCGCTTCGCCGGCTTCAACAATAATCCGCGCTGGCTGTACGACCGTATCAAGGAGACGCTCGGCCTGCACTACGCCATGCCGTGGCCGAACCGCGAATTGGATACGGCGCGGCCGTTCCGCCGCTCGCCGCTGTATGACCGACTGGCCGCCAAGGGGGCCTGCTTCGGTTCCAAGATGGGCTGGGAGCGCGCCAACTGGTTTGCCGGCCCGGACGAAGTCCCGCAGACCGACTATGCGTTCGGCCGGCAGAACTGGCACGACGCGGTGGCGCGCGAGATGAAGGCGACGCGCGAAGGCGTGGCGGTCTTCGACCAGACCTCGTTTGCCAAGCTGTTGATGCAAGGGCGCGACGCCTGCGCCGTGCTCAACCGCATATGTGCTGCCGACATCGATGTCGCCGTCGGCAACTCGGTCTATACCGGCATGCTCAACGAACGCGGCGGCTATGAGAGCGACCTGACCGTCATGCGGCTTGCCGCGCAAAAGTTTTTGATCGTTACCGGCTCGGCGCAGGCGGTCCATGACGCCGACTGGATCGCCAAGAACACGCCCGCCGATGCGCACGCCATCGTCACGGACGTTTCCTCGGCCTATTCGGTGCTGGCGCTGATGGGGCCGAAATCGCGCGCCCTTTTGGGCAAGCTGACCTCGGCCGACCTGTCGAATGCCGGCTTCCCGTTCGGCGCGATCCGCGAGATCGATCTCGGCTACGCCACCGTCTACGCCAACCGCATGACCTATGTTGGGGAACTCGGCTGGGAACTGATCGTGCCGACCGAATTCGCCGTCGGCGTCTATGAGGCTCTGCATGAGGCGGGGGCGGAATTCGGCCTGGTCGACGCCGGCTACTACGCGCTCGACGCGTTGCGCGTTGAAAAGGGCTATCGCGCCTGGAGCCGGGAATTGACGCCGGACATCACGCCGTTCGAAGCGGGCCTCGGATTTGCGGTCGCGCTCGACAAGCCGGGCGGCTTCATCGGCCGCGAGGCGCTGGTCAAGGCCAAGGCGCAGCCATTGCTGCAGAACCGCATCGTCCAGTTCACCGTCGACGACGCGGCCCCGATGCTGTGGAGCGGCGAACTCATCCTGCGCAACGGCAAGCCGGTGGGCGAGGTCCGCTCCGCCGCCTATGGCCACACGCTCGGCCGCTCGGTGGCGCTGGGGCTGATCCAGCACGCGGAAGGCGTCGACAAGGAATTTCTGGCCGGAAGCTTCGAGATCGACCTCGCCGGCGTGCGCTATGCGGCGACCCCGCATTTGCGCAGCCCGTACGATCCAAAATCGGAAAGGGTGAAGGCCGATGCCATCGAGGTGCGCGCGGCAGCATGACGGTGGTACTGGAATTGCGATCCGGGCCCAAATTCTGAACTGGGCCAAATTCTGAACTGGGAGTAAGCGGCCATGTCGGGTTTCGCGCTTGCGCTGGTCCTGTCCGCCGCCGGGCTCCATGCGCTGTGGAACGCCCTGATCAAGGCCGCCGCCGACCGGTCGATCGTGCTGGCGGCCGTATCGTCGGTGCATGTCGTCGCCGGGCTGGTGTGGTCTTGGCCTCACCGGCGCCGACGGTTGAAAGCTGGGCTTTCATCGTTGCCTCGACGCTGCTCCACTACGTCTATTACGTCTTCCTGTTCCAATCCTACCGCTTTGGCGATTTCAGCCAGGTCTATCCGATCTCGCGCGGCAGCGCCCCGGTTCTGGTGGCGCTCGGCGCTTATCTTGCCATCGGCGAGAGGCTGTCGGTCACGGCCTGGCTCGGGCTGGCGGGCATTTCGGCCGGCATCGCCATCCTCGCCTTCGCGCGCGGGGCCAACAAGGCAAACCCGAAAGCCGTGATCGCCGCGATGATAACCGGCCTTTTGATCGCCAGCTATTCCATCGTCGACGGCATCGGCGTGCGGCTGGCCGACAGCCCGTTCGGCTATATGGGCTGGTTGTTCCTGCTGGAACTGTCGGTAGTGCTGTTCCTGTTCCACCGCCGTCGCAACGGCGTGCATCGGTTCGGCAGAAAGGCCTTTTACGTCGGGCTGATCGGCGGCGCTTGCGCCGTCACGGCCTATGGGCTGGTGATCTTCGCCAAGACCATTGCCCCGCTTGGCGCGGTTTCGGCGGTGCGCGAATCCAGCGTCATCATGGCCGCGCTCATCGGCGTCGTGACGTTGGCTTTCTCGGCCTGAAGCGCTTTCGCGCATAAATGCGATTTCCGGGATTGCTAGATTGTCGACAATGTGATTGGCTGGCGCCATCCTGAGTGCATGCAGCACGGCCATGACCAAGACCGAGTTCGCCCCGATCGTCGATACGACCCGCCGCGCCGAAATCGTCGGCCGTCTCCGGCACGCCATCTTCACGGGGCAGTTGGAGCCGGGGCAGAAGGTCAACGAACTGCGCATCGCCGAGCAGATGCGCGTCAGCCGCGCGCCCTTGCGCGAGGCGCTGCGGGAACTGATCCAGGAAGGCCTGCTGACCAACATTCCCTATGCCGGCGCCTATGTCATCAATGTCACCGCCAAGGACATCGAGGACGCCTATTCCCTGCACCATGTGATCGAGGATTTCGCCATCGAGCGTGTCTGGCCGCTCCGCGACGCAAGCTTCGAAGCCGAACTCGACCGCCGCCACGACGCCGTCAGGCACGCGACGTTGAACATCGACATCAGCCGGCAGATCGAGACATCGCTACGCCTGCACGGCCTGATCTACGAATGGTGCGACCACTCGCTGCTGCTGGATACGTGGCAACGCCTTGCCGGCCGGCTGCAGATGTATTTCGCGCTGCATCAGCGCGCGCGCGACGAGGTGGTGCCCGACGTGGACATGCACGAGGACTATGTGCGGCTGCTCAAGGGCGACGACATCGCCGCCGCCAAGCGGCACGCGCATGAACATCTCGACTGGAATTTCGATGAACTGCTCACCTATGTCCGTGGGCTGGAAGGAAGCCAAGGCTAAAGCGATGCGTATCAAGACAATCAAGGCATACCGGTTGCTGCAGCCCTTCGTGGAGGGGCCATACAAGATGTCCAAGGGGCGGCATGCCGATGCCTTCGACTCCATCATCGTTTCGCTGACGTCTGATGACGGGCTGACGGGCTGGGGCGAGATGGCGCCGCTCGGCACCTTCTATTCGGCGGCGTTCGCGGCCGGCGCGCAGGCTGGCGTCATCGAGATCGCGCCGCATCTGCTTGGCCAGGACCCGCGCGCGCTTTCCCGCATCGGCCGCCTGATGGACACCGTGTTCAAGGGTCACCCCTACATCAAGTCGGCGATCGACATGGCCTGCTGCGATCTGGTCGCGCGCGCCGCCGGCGTGCCGCTGGTCACCCTTCTCGGCGGCCGCGAAAGCGAAACCACCGCCCTCTACAAGGTGGTGACCCACGGTGCCGCCGACGAAATGGGCAAGCGTGCCGCCCGCATCGTTTCCGAGGGTTTTGACCGCATTCAGGTCAAGGTCGGCGGCGACGTGCATGGCGACATCGAGCGCGTCTCAGCGGTGGCGGCCTCGGTGCCGAAAGGCACGGTGATCTTCTGCGACGCCAATGCCGGCTGGACGCCATATCAGGCCAGGCAATTCGCCGATGCGACCCGCGCCATCGACTACACGTTCGAACAGCCCTGCACGACCATCGACGAGTGCATGTCGGTGCGGCGCTCGCTCGACAAGCCGATGGTGCTGGACGAATCCGTGATGTCGCTGGACGATTTGCTCGACATTCACCGCAAGGGGGCCGCCGACGGCGTGACGCTGAAAATCTCGCGGCTGGGCGGCGTGTCGAAGACGCGGCAATTGCGCGATCTCGCCGTCGACCTCGGCCTCATGATCACCGTCGAGGACACCGGCGGCGCCGAGATCGACACCGCCGCGATGGCGCATCTGTCCTTGTCGACGCCGGAGGAGCACCGCCTGCACGCCAGCGCCTTCCATGAATGGGTGACGGTAAAGACCGCCTCGAACTGCCCGCCGGTCATCGGCAGCCGCATGGGGCTTCCTGATGGAAACGGCCTCGGCATCGACGTGCTGCCCGACCTGATCGGCAAGCCGTTCCTCGAACTTACCGGCACGCCATGAAAATCCGCAAGATCACCGCCACCCCGATCAATTTGAAGCTGGACGCGCCCTATGTCTGGGCGTTCGGCGAACTGGACGGCTTTTCGCCGACCATCGTCGAAGTCGAGACCGAAGACGGGCTGATCGGCCTTGGCGAAGCGCCGAGCCCGGCGGCTGCCGCCATCATCACCGACGTTCTGGCCCCGCGCCTGATCGGCCGCGACGCCTTCGACATCGCCGGTGCAGAGCATGTCTGCCTGCCGTTCTGGACAGGGGTGCAAAGCATCAATGACGGCACCCGCATCATGGCCTTCGGGGCGATCGAAATGGCGCTGTGGGATCTGCGCGGCAAGGCCTGGAACCAGCCGCTCTACCAATTGCTTGGCGGCGCGGTGCGCAAGGAAATCCCCTTTACCGACTATTTCTCGCTACGCGGCGACGGTGAGGTCGTGCGCGGCGAAAAAACACCGGAAGAGGTCGCGGACTATTGCGTCAAGCTCCATGAAACGCATGGCACCACCTTCTTCGAAGGAAAGTTTTCCACCGAAGACCCGAAGCTGTCGCTAAAAATGGTCGAACTGATCCGCAAGAAGCTCGGCGACGATGTGATGATCCGCATAGATTCCAACCAGGCTTATTCGCTGGCCACCGCGCGCCGGCTGGCGCGGCCGCTGGAGGAGCTTGGCGTGCGCAACTGGGAGGACCCGGTGCCGACCGTCGAGGCCATGCGCGAGTTGCGCCAGCATTGCTCTATCCCGTTTTCGACCCACAATGCCGACATCGCGCGGGCCATGGAACTCAAGGTTCCGGACGCCATCGTCGGTAATCCGGCGGCGGTTGGCGGCATCGGCCGGCTCGTGCGCTTCGTCGGCGCGTGCGAACATGCCGGCATCGACTTCTGGTGCTACAGCGGCGACAGCGGCGTCGGCAGTTCTGCCTATCTGCATCTGTGCGCGGCGCTGGGCTGGATCCGGGAGCCCAACCAGTCGCTGTTTCGCATGCACCCGGTCGACGTTATCGAAGGCGGACCGTTTTCGCCGAAAAACAATGTCGTGCGCGTACCGGAAGGACCGGGCCTCGGCGTCACCCTATCGCGCGACGCGCTGGCATTCTGCCACCGCGACTACATGGAAAACGGGCCCTGCAACAAATATCACGACCCGCAAAAGCCGGGCACCTACCGCCGCTTGCCGCTGAACTGACGAGGGTAGCGGCGCGCGACGACACAAGGACGTTATCGGAAAAACCGGCCGGGAGGCTTGATCGGCAGTAGAGGGGCCGTTCATAACAGGATAACCTTTCAAACCAATCGCTGTCACAACACCAAGGGGAGAAACACGTCATGAAAGACTATCGCTTGCTCGACCTGCTCCGGCGTCGCCGGAACCCGCTGGAAAATCACCTGATCGACGGTCTCGTCGCCGGTCGCATCAGCCGTCGCGAATTTGTCCGCCATGGCAGCCTGCTTGGCCTGTCGCTGCCGCTGCTCGGCCAGCTCGGCCTTGCCGCCGGCTTCGGCTCCCTGCCCACCACTGCCCGTGCGGAAGGGGTGGCCGGCGCCACCATCCGCGTCGCCTGCAATGCGCCGAACGGCGCCGTCGATCCGGTGACCGCACCCGATGTCGGCGGTCTCGTCATGCTGCAGCAGACCGGCGAATTCCTGTGCATGGACGGCCCGGACCTCATCTTGCAGCCGATGCTGGCCGAAAGCTGGTCGCCCAACGACAAGGGCACGGTGTGGACGTTCAAGCTGCGCAAGGGCGTCAAGTTCCACACCGGGGCCGAGATGAAGGCCGAAGACGTGGTGGCGAGCATCGAGCGGCTGGCCGACCCGGCCAATTCCTCCAACGCGCTTTCCGTTTTCACCGGCGTGCTGAGCAAGGGAGCCGTGCGCAAGGTCGACGACCTCACGGTCGAATTCCACCTCGACGCGCCCAACGGCAATTTCCCGTATCTGGTGTCGTCCGACAACTACAACGCCATCATCCTGCCGGCCGACTATGCCGGGGATTTCGAGAAGAATTTCATCGGCACCGGCCCGTTCAAGCTGGAAAAATACACGCAAAAGGTCGGCGCGTCCTTCGTGCGCAACGAAGACTATTGGGGCGAGAAGGCCCTGCCGGCGCGCGTCGAATTCGTGTTCTTCGCCGACATCCAGCCGCAAATCCTGGCGCTGCAGGGTGGGCAGGTCGACGTCATCAACCAGTTGCCGGTTCTGGCCGGCGCAGGCCTGCTCAACGATCCATCCGTGGTGATCCTCAGCAACAAGTCCTCCACGCATCACCAGATGCACATGCGCAACGACATGGACCCGTTCAAGGACCCGCGCGTGCGCCGCGCCATCGCGCTCAGCATCGACCGCAACAAGCTGACGCAGGGCCTGATGCGCGGCCGCGCGCAGCCGGGTAATGACAGCCCGTTCGCGCCCGTCTACCCCTCGACCGACACCTCGGTCGCCCAGCGCCAGCTGGACCTGATGCAGGCCAAGCAGCTTCTGGAAGCCGCCGGCGTGAAGGAGGGCCAGAAGATCACCCTGACCACGCAGCGCTATCAGGAAATCCCCGAATACGCCCAGCTTGTCCAGAACTTCGTCAAGGAGATCGGCATCGACATGCAGCTCGATGTGATGGACTCGGGCACCTATTACGGGGACGCGGTGTTCGGCAAATCCAACTGGCTGGATTCCACCATGGGCATCACCGACTACGGCCATCGCGGGGTGCCGAACGTGTTCCTGTCGGCGCCGCTGAAAAGCGACGGCACCTGGAACGCAGCACACTTCAAGAACGCCGAATACGACACGCTGGCGGCGAGCTATATCGCGGCCCTCGACCTCGAGGCCCAGAAGGCCGACGCCGGCAAGATCGAGCGCCTGTTGCTTGAGGAAACGCCGATGGTCATCGGCTATTTCTTCGACTATCTGTCGGCCACCGCGAAAGGCGTAACCGGCGTCAATCCGACAGCAATGTCGCAAATCTTCCTCGACCGCGCCTCCAAGGCGTGATCGAATGAAGCCTTGAAGCTGCGGCCCGCCGTCCTCGCGACGGCAGGCCGCGACTGTCCATTTTAGGCCGCAACCGGAGGGCCCGGTCATTCTCAGCTTCCTCCTGAGACGCATCTCGCTGTCGCTGGTTACGCTGTTTCTTCTCAGCATCATGGTCTTTTCGGGGGGCCAGGTGCTGCCGGGAAATGTCGGCCGCGCCATCCTCGGCCCCTTCGCCGACCAGCGCGCCGTCGAGACGCTGAACCAGCAGCTCGGCCTCGATCGCCCCTATGTGGTCCAGTATTGGGACTGGATTTCGCATTTCGTGACCGGCGACATGGGCACGTCCTATATTTTCCGCTCGCCGGTCGCGCCCTTCGTGCTCGATGCGCTCGGCAATTCGTTCAAGCTCGCGCTCGTCGCCTTCGTCATGGTGGTGCCGCTCGGCATTCTCGGCGGCGTGGTGGCCGCCCTCAACGTCAACCGCCCCATCGACCGCATCATCAGCCTTGGCGGCCTCTCGGCGACGGTCCTGCCTGAATTCGTCACCGGCATCGTGCTCATCCTGGTCTTCGGCATCTGGCTGAAATGGCTGCCGATCGCGGCGACGTGGCCGGAAGGTGCGGGCTTCTTCACCCAGCTTTACTACCTGATCCTGCCGGCACTGCCGCTGTTTCTGGTGTTGTTTGGCTATATCGCGCGCATGAGCCGGGCCGGCATGATCGAGGCGCTGGATTCCGACTATACGCGAACGGCCGTGCTGAAGGGCCTGCCCTGGCGCACGGTCATCTGGCGTCACGTGCTGCGCAACGCGCTGATGCCGACCATCACCGTGATCGCGACCCAGACCGGCTACCTGATCGGCGGGCTGGTCGTGGTCGAGACGCTGTTTCGCTACCAGGGCATCGGCTCGCTCATTTTCACCGCCGCGCGCGGCAAGGATTTTCCGGTGCTGGAAGCCGGCATCCTGACCATCGGCATCGTCTACGCGGTGGCGACGCTGATCGCCGACCTTACCTATTCGATGCTCAACCCCCGTATCCGGCTGGGAGCCGAGCCATGAGCGCCGCCGACATCGCTTCGACGCCGGAAGCGGCGCGCAGCCGCGCCAGGGAGACGCTGGCCGCCCTTGGCCGCTCCGGTTCCTTCCTGATCGGCGGCGCGATCGTGCTGTTCTGGATTGCCTGCGCGCTGTTTGGCGAGCATTTCGCGCCTTACGATCCGCTCGCCAACGACATCATCAACTCGCTGACGCCGCCGTCGGCCGAACATTGGTTCGGCACCGACCAGCTTGGCCGCGACGTGTTTTCGCGGGTCATCGTCGGCTCCCGCGACATCCTCACCGTCGCGCCGCTGGCAACGCTGCTGGCCACCATTTTCGGCACGGCACTCGGGCTGTTGACCGGTTATTTTCGCGGCCTGATCGACGACATCGTCAGCCGTATCCTCGAAGCCTTCATGGCCGTACCGGTGGTCATCACCGCGCTGCTCGCCATCGTCGCGCTCGGCACCTCGAAGGTCACGGTGATCGCGGTCATCGGCCTCAGCTTCTCGCCGATCATCGCGCGCACGGTGCGCTCGGCCGTGCTGTCGGAACGCGAACTCGACTATGTGGCGGCGGCGAAACTGCGCCGCGAAGGCGCGCTCCATATCATGTTCGTCGAAATCCTGCCCAACGTGCTGCCGCCGATCCTGGTCGAATCGACGGTGCGCCTCGGCTACGCCATCTTCGCGGTGGCGACGCTGAGCTTCATGGGTTTCGGCATCCAGCCACCGTCGCCCGACTGGGGCCTCAGCGTTTCCAGCAATTACGGCATGATCGGCGGCGGTTTCTGGTGGACGGTCCTGTTCGATGCGCTGGCCATCGCGACGCTGGTGGTCGGCGTCAACCTGATGGCCGACGGGGTTCAGGGGGCGCTGGATGACTGACGCGCTATCGGTCGAAAACATCAAGGTCGCCTATCGTTCCGGCGGGCGCGACCGCGCCGTGCTGCGCGACGTCAGCTTTCGAATCGGCCGCGGCGAGGCCTATGGGCTCGTCGGCGAGTCCGGTTGCGGCAAATCGACGATGGCGCTCGCCGCCGTGGCCTACCTGCCGCGCGCCGGCCACGTCACGGCGGGCACCATCGCCATTGACGGCATCGACGTCACGCGGCTCGACCGTGAGGCGTTGCGGCAGTTGCGCGCCAAGCGCGTCTCCATGGTCTATCAGGAACCCGGCAAGGCGCTGAACCCGACATTGCGGATCGGCCGCCAGGTTACCGAGATCTTCGAGATGAATGGCGCTTCCGCCGCCGAGGCACAGAAGCGGTCGATCGAAATTCTCGAGCGGGTGCGCATTTCCGATCCTGAAAACGTTGCCCTGCGTTACCCGCACCAGCTTTCGGGCGGCATGCAGCAGCGCGTCGCCATCGCCATGGCGCTCGCCAAGGACCCGGCGCTGCTGATCCTCGATGAGCCGACGACGGGGCTGGACGCGACGGTGGAAGCCGAAGTCCTCGACCTGATCGGCGAACTTCGGCGCGAGTTTTCCACTTCGATCCTGTTCATCAGCCACAATCTCGCCGTCGTCGCCAAGATGTGCGACCGCGTCGGCGTGCTTTATGCCGGCATGCTGGTGGAGGAGGGGCCGACGCAACAGCTCTTCACCGCGCCGCGCCACCCCTATACCGTGGCGCTGCTGCGCTGCCTGCCGCGCGCCGGCCAGCGCAAGGATCAAAGCCGGCTCGACACGATCCCCGGAACGCTGCCGTCGCCCGGCGCGACGATTTCCGGCTGTCCCTTCGCCGACCGCTGTGCGCTGGCGGACGACCGCTGCCGCCGCGAACTGCCGCCCCTGCACGATATTGGCGGGCGGTTCTCGCGCTGCCATTATCACGAGCGGGCACAGGACCTGCCGCGCCAGACCCCCGCGCAGGTCAGGTATCAGGCGCCAGCGGCAGAGGCGGTTCCGGTGCTGCAGGTACGCGACCTCAACAAGACCTTCGCCTCCGGCGACCATGGCCTTCGTGCCGTGGCCGGCGTCTCGCTTGAGATCGCGGCTGGCGAGACGCTGGGGCTGGTCGGCGAATCCGGCAGCGGCAAGACGACGTTCGCGCGCCTGCTGCTCGGCCTTTTGCCGCCGGATGCCGATGGTGCGATCCTGCTCGACGCCAAGCCGCTGCCGCCGACCATCGACGAGCGCTCGGGCGATCAGGTCAAGGCGATGCAGATCGTCTTCCAGAACCCGGACTCCGCGCTCAACCGTTCGCACACGGTGCGCCATGTCATCGGCCGCGCGCTGAAGCGGCTCGGCGGCCTGAGCGGCGACGCGCTCAACACGCGCCTACTCGACCTGATGCGTTCGGCACAGCTCCCCGAACGGTATCTGGCGTCAAAACCGCGCCAGCTTTCGGGCGGCCTGAAACAGCGTGTCGCCATTGCCCGCGCCTTTGCCGGCGAACCGCGCCTCGTCGTTTGCGACGAGCCGACGTCGGCGCTCGACGTGTCGGTGCAGGCGGCGATCCTCAACCTTTTGGCCGACCTGCAGGCCGAACGGCGCGTCAGCTACCTGTTTATCTCCCACGACCTCGGCGTCGTGCGCTATCTCTCCGACAAGATCGCGGTGCTGTATCTCGGCCGCATCATGGAAGTGGGGCCGGCTGAACGTGTTTTCCAAGGCCCGCACCATCCCTACACCGAGGCGCTGCTGTCGGCGGTGCCGAAGCTGGAAGGCGCGCCTGCCGCCCGCATTCGGCTGGAAGGCGATATCCCCAGCGCCCGCAACCCGCCGGGCGGCTGTGTCTTCCACACGCGCTGCCCGCGCAAGATCGGGCGCATCTGCGAGGACAAGGAGCCGCCCCTGGCCGACGTCGAGGCCGGCCATGCGCTGCGCTGCCACATCCCCATCGAAGAACTGGCGCAGCTTCAGGGCAAGCCACACAAGGAGACGGTCGGCTCCTAAAGCAAGTCGCGATCTTTCAGATTCGCTTGCCGTCCTTTAGTTTTCTCGCATGTCTTTACCCCGAAACCGGTGCCCACTTTCGGGAGACATGCTCTAAGCCAAACGGTGACGCAGCAACGAAAAGTCACTGCTTTGGGGGCAAGACATCAGCCGGGTTGGTGCAGCGGCACTGTGACGCCGGTCTTGATCCGATCCATCACGACAAGGGTGCGGCTCGACCCGGTCCAGAAGCCGTTCGGCTTGAACGGAGCTTTCTGGACATGAGGCGCGCAATGGGGCTGCGTTATTCGACCGGCATGCGCTCCCGCCCCGGCGGGGCCGCGACCCGGATCAGGGCGAGGCTGGCCAACAGCGCCGCAGAGATGACGGTGAACATCGCCAGCGCGCCGTAGCCGCCAAGCAGCGGCAGCAGCACGATCGGCACCAGCGCCGACACCATCCGGCCCAATCCCCAGGCTCCGGCAGTCGCGGAGGCCCGCAGATGCGTTGGCAACAATTCGGCTGCATAGAGCCCGAGCACGACACTGTAGACGGCGCTGGCGAGATTGAACGCCACGCCGGCTGCGATCAGCGGCAGCAGGGCGGTACCGGTTGCGAAGCCGAGGCCCGTCACCACCATCGTGGCGGCACAGGCAAGGAGCACCCGTCGCCGCGGAATCTTGTCGATGAAGGACGCTGCCGCCGAAATCCCGAGCGCCGGCCCGAACATCGTCAGCCCCGCGACCAGCAGGGAATCGCTGACGTGAAATCCCTTGTGCACCATCACGGCCGCGCTCAGCAGCGGAAAGCCGATCGTTGCCCACGGCCCGAGCATGTAGAGCGCGCAGAGCAGCGCTGTGCGCCGCAGGTTGGTGCGATCGTTGGCCAGCGCGCGAAAGCCGCTCGTCCGGGCGCGCTCGAGCGCCGGCAACTCGCGGGTCGGCGCAGATATTATTCCAGCCGAGGCCTCGAAACGCCGGCAAGCTTCCTCGGCCATCATGGTGCGGCCGACCGATGCCAGCCAGCGCGGCGATTCCGGCACCAGGAAGAAGAAGGCTGCCGTCAGCGCCGAGCACGCGCTGCCGAAGATCAGGGCCCAGCGCCATCCCTCGATTCCGAAGGGTGCAATCGGGGTCAGCCAGCGGACCATCAGGATGATGACCGGTGCCCCCAGAAAGGCCAGGGCCGCGCACAGCATCATCAGCATGCCCCGGCGTCGGGGCGGCAGCAGGTCCGAAAGATAGGCGGCGGTCAACGGGGGATAACCGCCCAGCGCCAGGCCGGAAACGAAGCGGAAAATGGTCATGGCGGCCATGTCGCGGCTCGCCGCGACAGCCAGCGAACTCACCGTCAACAGAACCAACGCCGATTGCAGCGCGATCCTGCGGCCATGGCGGTCGGCGATCCAACCGAACACCGGCGCGCCGATCGCACCGCCGGCGAAGACGGACGCAAGCAATAACGCCAGTTCGCCACGCGAGGCATGGTACGGGGCTGCGGAGAAAATTCCGGAGAATGCATTGCCCAACGCCACCTCGGCGATATCGGCAAACAGCCCGAATGCGGCCAGCGCGAGCAACGCGACATGCAGCGGGGTCACGGGCAGGCGATCCAGCCGCTGGGCGATGGTCAGATTGTCCGCCATGCCATCCCCCTTCGTGGCCGAGACTTGCTGGAAATCGGAGCCAGGCCGCCCAAGCTATGTGATCGGCAACGAATGTGTCGAGTGCCCACCGCCATGGAAGGTAGCATGAGAACAAAGCGCCGGAAGTGCAGGCGCGATTATTTATTCACATACTTCTCGGGTTTGAGTAATATGTGAATAAAGGGAAGAGATATGGATGAGCTTTGCCGGGATGCTTGACGACATGTTCGAAAAATTGGCCCGCTCGCTGCCGTTGACGGCTCTGTTTGCCCTGCTGCTCGGCTGTGCCCAGGCATTCGCCGGGTCCGCCGTGACGGTGAAGCCGTTGCGCAGCCCGCCGGGAAAAATCGTCTATCCGCGGCTCGTTGCGGGAGCCAGCGCGGATGTGCGCCGAGTGGCAAACGGGATGCTCGCCGGCCGTGAGAAAGCCGACCGCCAACAGCGCTTCGATTGTCTCGACGCCGTTCGGCAAGCGGGCCAGTCACCGGTCCGTGAAAGTTTCGAGGAGACGGTCCGGGCGAGCTATGTGTCGGCGCGCTATCTTTCGGTCGACGTGCGGCGAAGCTATTTCTGCGCCACCGCCTATCCGACCGAAGATGCCGCCGATCCGCTCACCATCGATCTTGCGAACGGCAAGGCGCTCGACTGGAAGAGGCTGTTCAAGCCGGGCTTCCTGCCGCGTGAGGGGGAGGCCGGCCCGTCGGCGCTGACCCGCCTTTATCAGACGCGTTACGCCGCCTCCGGCGAGCAGCAGGCGTGCAAGGATGTCGTCTCCGATCAGGATCCGTTCGCGGAAGGCGCAATCCTCTGGCTCGACGCCGCCAAGGGCGGGCTCGTCGCACAGCCGAGCTTTCCGCATGTGATAGCGGCCTGCGCCAAGCCGATCACGCTGGGCTCGAAGGACCTCGCACCCTAGACCCAGACTTCCTGAGTGACCTTGCGGCGGTGCAGGCCAAATAGGCATGCACCGCCTTAACGGAGGCGGTCGCTAAGAGACCTCAGGGGTTGAGGTAGACCAGCACCTCGTTGCCGCCGCGATAGATCATCTCCAGCGCGACATACAGGATGATCGCGAGGCCGAGATAAGCGATCCAGCGGAAGCGCTGCAGCAGGCGGGCGATGTAGGTTGCGGCCAGGCCCATCATGGCGATGGACAGGATCAGGCCGAAGATCATGATCGTCAGATGATCGCGCGCGGCGCCCGCCACGGCGAGCACGTTGTCGAGCGACATCGACACGTCGGCGACGACGATCAACCATGCCGCCTGGGCGAACGTCTTGCGCGGAGCGCCACCGTCGACGCCGCTCTCGCGGCCCTCGATGGCATCGACTTGTTCCTGGCTATGACCGGCGCGCAGTTCGGACCACATTTTCCAGCAGACCCACAAAAGCAGGACGCCGCCGACGAGCAGCAGGCCGACGATTTGCAGGAGTTGGGTGGTTATGGCGGCAAAGCCGATGCGCAGCACCGTGGCCGCGATGATGCCGATAAGAATGGCCTTGTTGCGCTGGTCTTTCGGCAGGCCTGCCGCGGCAAGGCCGATGACGATGGCGTTGTCGCCGGCCAGGACCAGGTCGATGAAAATGACTTGAAGAAGGGCGGAAAGGGCTTCCGGGGTAAAAAGTTCGCTCATGTGGGACCCGTTGTTCGTTGGGGCGCCCGAATGTGTGGATCGACCGGGCAAAGCGGCGGCGGCACTTTCGTGTCGGAGCCGGTTGCGCTGCAAAAGCTACGGTCGATGAAATTCCACGAACACCAGGCCACCTGTTTTGATATCCAGTCCGACATCACGGTTCATGGGAACCGCCAGAGGGGCCCGGCCTGGTGCGGCTCGTCTAGCCGAACGGGCCCGGAAATTCAAGGGGGCCGTGGACCAGCCTCGAACGGGCGCTGCCGGCGTCATCGTTTCGCGCGCGAAAAAATCGTCCGGCGGGGATGCTTTTCGGGCACGGCGCTCTTGAAAGTCGATTGCGCCGCGCCCAAATCCCATGCGCGGGCCGGGCCCCTCTGACTGTCGCCTCCGGGCGATCGTGATGTCGGACCGCGTGAAAGGGCCCGTTCCATGGTATTGAAGAACATCAATCCGGTTCGAGTGGGCTCATGTCCAATATCGGTTCGGAGGTTTGCATGACATCTTCCATCCTGGGTCTGGTTTGCCCTTCCTGCCGCGTCGCTCTGGTCATGAGCGAGCGTCAGGGCATCGAGATCGACTATTGCCCGCAATGCCGGGGCGTCTGGCTCGATCGCGGCGAACTCGACAAGATCATCGAGCGCGCCGGCAAGGAAGCCGCGCCTCAGCCGCAGCCGCAGCCGCAGCCTTACGCGCAGCCGCAGCAGTATGCACCTCAGCCGGGGCGCGGCCATGATGATGACGATTATGCCCGCTCCAAGGGCCATCGCTATCCCAAGCGCAGAAAATCGTTCCTCGAAGAATTGTTCGACTGACCGCGCACACCCGCGAGACAGGCCATGCGCCTCTCTCGGGCCAAGACCGCTCTAGCAGCCAACACAGCATTCCCAACACGGGATTCATTGAGGAACCGCCGATGTCGACTTCGCCTAACGTCCGATTTGCAGCGCTGTTTTCGGCCCTGTTCCTGGCATTTTCCATGACGGCGATGGATCACGCCGAGGCGCGGCGCGGCGGCAGCTTCGGCAGCCGGGGCGCGCGTACCTTCCAGTCAGCGCCGCCTACGCGGACGGCACCGGCACAAACCGCGCCGGTCGAACGTTCGATGACGCCCAGTACCGGAAACAACACGGCCGCCCGCCAGCAGCCGATGGGCGCGCAGCGTCCGGGCCTGATGAACGGGCTCGGCGGGTCGATGATGCGCGGCCTGCTGCTTGGCGGCCTGCTCGGCGTCCTTTTGGGGCAGGGCTTTGGCGGCCTTGCCGGCATGTTCGGTTTTCTCATCCAGATGCTGCTGATCGGCGGCGCGATCATGCTGGCCATTCGCTTTTTCCGCTCTCAATCGGCGCGTACGCCGGCGATGGCCGGGGCCGGTCTTTCCGGCGGCGCGGCGGGTTTCGGGCGCGGCGACCAGCGCGAAGCGGCCAATGCGTCGTCCTTCGGGATTCCGGGCATCGGCTCGGGCTCCGGATCTGGCCGCGCGACTGAGGCTGTCGCTTCCGAGGATATCGCCTTGACCGAGGACGACCTGGAAACCTTCCAGCAGATGCTGACGCAGGTTCAGGAAGCGTACGGGCGCGAAGATCATGGTGCGCTGCGCCGCCTGGTGACGCCCGAAATGGTTTCCTTCCTGTCGGAAGAACTGGCCGACAACGCTCAAAATGGCGTCCGCAACGATGTTTCGGAGGTCGATCTGTTGCAGGCCGATATCGCTGAAAGCTGGCGTGAGGGCGACAGCGACTACGCGACGGCCGCGTTGCAGTACTCCTCGCTCGACGTGACCCGCGACCGCACTACCGGCAAGGTCGTCGATGGCGATGCCGACCAGCCGACAGAAACCACCGAACTGTGGACGTTCACCCGCCAGAACGGTGCTGCGTGGAAGCTTTCCGCTATCCAGCAGGCCTGATGTTCTCCAAGTGATGTCGGGCTGGCCGGTGCTGTTGTGGTGCCGGCCACGCCTGCCACGGGTTCGCTGCCGGTGCCGGGCAGCCCCACCCATCGCTTGCCCAACAAGGGGCGGGGACCGGCGCATGTATATTCCGGCCGGCCTTCTTGACGGCCCGGGATGCGGCGGCTACCTCTATTTCCATGGAACTCGAAAAAGCAGCATCCCAGCTTGAGGCGCTCGGCAATTCGACGCGGCTTCAGCTTTATCGCATCCTGGTGCGCGCCGGCGACGAAGGTCTTGCCGTGGGGAGTGTCCAGGAGAAGCTGGACGTTCCGGCCTCGACCCTGTCGCACCACCTCAAGCGGCTTGTCGACACGGGCCTGGTGACGCAGGAGCGCCAGGCGACCACCCTGGTCTGTCGTGCCAATTACCCCGGCATGAATGCGCTGATCGGGTATCTCGCGGACGAATGCTGTGCCGACGCAAAATGCGCGCCGGCCGTTCGGCAGGCGGTCGCGTGACCGTCGTGCCGATGACCGACGCCACCTGTTGCCGGAGTGCCGCGTGACATCCACGGCGCTTGATGACGAGGCGCGAAAGCGCGATGCCGGAGCCGGGGCGGGGGCAGGGGTCGGGCGGCTGATCACCGCCCTCGGTATCGCCCAGATCTGTTCCTGGGGAACGCTCTACTATTCCTTCGCGCTGATGGCCGAGGCGATGCGCACCGATCTCGGCTGGTCGAAGACCGAGATTTACGGTGCCGCGACACTTGGCCTGACGCTCGCGGGTCTCGCCGCCTATCCGGTCGGCGCCGCCATCGACCGTGGGCAAGGCCGCATCGTCATGAGCCTCGCATCGGTGGGCGCGGGCCTTCTGCTCTTCGCCTGGTCGCAGGTGTCGAATGTCTTCGTCTTCTACGCCATCTTCGCCGGGATCGGCTGCCTGCAGGCCGCGACCTTCTACGAGCCCGCTTTCGCGGTGATCGCAAGACGCGTCGGCTCGGGAAACGCGCGACGCGGCATCACGGCCCTGACACTGTGGGGCGGGTTCGCCAGCACCGTCTTCATCCCGCTCATTCAATTCCTCATCGACGGGATCGGCTGGCGGGGCGCGCTCATGGTTCTCGGCGGCATCAACATCGTCGTCTGCGGCGGGCTCTATTTCCTGGCGATCGATCCCGCCAAGGATTTTGCGGTCCCAGTGCGACAGCCGCACGAAGCGCCACCCCTGGCTGGCCGCAAGGCGGTCGCCTGGGCCATGCGTCGTCCGGTCTTCTGGGCGCTCATGGTCGCGCTTGTCGGCTATGAAGTCGCCTTCGCCTCGCTGACGTTTCACTTCTATCCGCTGCTGCTCGAACGCGGCCTCGATACCGCCGGCGTCGTCACCGTGCTGGCGGTGATCGGACCGGCGCAGGTGGCGGGGCGCATCCTGATCATGATGTTCGCTCCCAACGCTCCGATCCGCAGGGTTGGGTCCATGATCGTCATTGCATTTCCGCTTGCCGTCCTTGGCTTCGCCTTGGCTCCGCCGAACGTGGCGATCATCGCGGTGATTGCGGCCTTTTACGGCGGGGCTAACGGCATGATCACCATCGTGCGCGGCCTCATGGTGCCGGAAATGATCAGCAGGGATGCCTATGGAGCGATCAACGGCGCGCTGGTCGCCCCCATGAACATCACGCTGGCGGTTTCTCCCCTGGCCGCTGCCTGGCTATGGTCGGCGACCGGTAGCTACGATACCGTCCTCATCGCGGTCGGCGTCGGCGCATGCGTGTTGTGTCTGGGCTTCTGGACCGCGGCCGCCTTGAATAGTCGGAATGTGCGGAGCTAGCGCCGGATATCTTCCGCTCCTGCTCATCCAACAAGAGAAATTGCAGAGCGGGCAAGGCGTCACGAAGCGACGCCCTGCCAATTTGCCCGCCTGCCGCACCGCAAGGCGCGAACAGGCGGATAATTTCGTCCGTTGCGGTCAGGCTTCGCCCATACCTTCGGCAGGCTTCGGAGCGCTGCCGGCGCGGACCTTGTCCTCGATCTGCTTGCCGGTAGCGGCGTCGACGTTCTTCCAGTACTGGAAGGCGCGGCTTAGCACCGGTTCGCGCACGCCGCCCAACAAGGCGCCGGCGACCTGATCGACGAACTGCGCGCGCTGCGCGTCGTTCCAGACTTCACGCACCAACCTGCCGGGCTGGCTGAAATCATCGTCCTCTGCATGCAGCGTGTAGGCGCTGCGCGTCATCTCGCCGTCGGTTTCCCAGCCATCCTCCGCCGGGCCGGTCTGGTCGGCCCAAGGGCGGCCGCCACTGTTGGTCGCGTAGACCGGCGCGTTACCGGTGTGATCGAAGGCCATCTGGCCGTCGATCATGTAGGTGTTGACCGGCACTTTCGGGCGGTTGACCGGCAACTGGTGGAAGTTGGTGCCGATGCGGTTGCGCTGCGCGTCGTTATAGGCGAAGGCGCGGCCGAGCAGCATCTTGTCCGGCGACAGGCCGATACCCGGAACCGTGTTGCCCGGCGAAAACGCCGCCTGCTCGATCTGGGCGAAGAAGTTTTCCGGGTTGCGGTTCAGCGTCATGGCGCCGACCTTGATCAGCGGGTAGTCGGCATGCGGCCACACCTTGGTCAGGTCGAATGGGTTGAAGCGATAGTTCTTGGCATCGGCATAGGGCATGATTTGAACCGACAGCGTCCAGCTCGGATGCTCGCCGCGCGCGATGGCGTCGAACAGGTCGCGGCGGTGGAAATCGGTATCGCTGCCGGCCATGTCGGCCGCTTCAGCGTTGTTGAAGAACGCCATGCCCTGCGTGGTGTGGAAGTGGTATTTTACCCAGAACTTCTCGCCCTTGGCGTTGATCCACATATAAGTGTGCGAACCGTAGCCGTTCATGTGGCGCCACGTGCGCGGCAGGCCGCGTTCGCCCATCAGATAGGTGACCTGGTGCGCGGTTTCCGGGTTGTTGGTCCAGAAATCCCACTGCATGTGGTTGTCGCGCAGGCCGGAATCGGGAAGGCGCTTCTGGCTGCGGATGAAGTGCGGGAACTTCATCGGGTCACGCACGAAGAACACCGGCGTGTTGTTGCCGACGAGATCGTAATTGCCTTCGTCGGTGTAGAACTTCAGCGAGAAGCCGCGCACGTCGCGCCATGTGTCGGGGCTGCCGTTTTCACCGGCGACCGTCGAGAAGCGGGCGAGCATGTCGGTGCTGGCCCCCTTCTGGAACAGGGCTGCCTTGGTGAAGGCGGAAACGTCCTCGCTGACGGTCAGCACGCCGAACGCGCCCGCACCCTTGGCGTGCGGCTGGCGCTCCGGAACTTTTTCGCGGTTGAAATGCGCCATCTGCTCGAGGAAATGCACATCGTGCAGCAGGATCGGGCCGTTGGCTCCCAGCGTCAGCGAATTGCGGTCGCTGGGTGCCGGAGCGCCTGTGCTCATGGTGGATCCGGTGCCTGGCTTCTGGTCCGTCATGTCGTCATTCCTTTCCGGCTCGTTTGCAAAAAATCTTCGATCTGTGTGGGCGTGGGTTCGCGCCTGTCTCGGCGTCAATTGGACCGATAAAGGACGCGGAACCGCGGCGGTACGGGTTGCCCCATGCCCTGGCCGGGGACGGGCAGGACGGAGATGACCTGCCCGGCATCGATGCCGCTTTCCGCCAGTGCGGCATTGAGGGCCAGGACTGTATCGTCCGTATAAAGTTCACGAACGCCACCGGGCGAATTTGTGGTTTTATTTTCAACGATCATCAGAATACTCCTAACGAATTTCCAGGGGGGTGCCGCCGCGGCCCGTGCACCAATCAGTTGGCGTTCGGCGCTCATGCGACGGCTCTAGGGCCGATTGCCGAAGGGTCATCGGTCTAGTGTCTGTCCCAGTGTACTCGACCTTGACGATCAGGTCCAATAAGATTACCAGCCAAAGTCGATAAGGAAAACTGATTGAAATGATCTCGCTGAAACAGTTGAAATATTTCGATGCGGTAGCCCGCTGCGGGCATTTCGGCAAGGCCGCGGAGCAGTGCTCGGTGACCCAGCCTGCGCTCTCGATGCAGATCCAGGAGTTGGAGAAGTTTCTGGAAGTCCAGCTCTTTGAACGAGGGCGTGGGTCGGTCATGCTGACGAACAGCGGCAGGAGCGTAGCACTTCGCGCCGCGCGGATTCTTTCCGATGCGCGCGACATTGTCGATGTCGCACGCCAGAACGGCAAATCATTGTCCGGGCCGCTGGGATTGGGGGTCATCCCGTCGGTTGCGCCCTACATCCTTCCCGGATTGTTGCCTCTGGTTCGGGAAACCTATCCCGATCTCGACCTGCGCCTGCGCGAGACCCAGACCCAGTTCCTGCTGCGCGAACTGCTGGATGGGAGCCTCGACCTTCTTTTGCTGGCGCTGCCGGTCGACGACCCGGCCATCGAAACGCTTCGCCTTTTCGACGACCGCTTCCTGTTGGCCATGTCGCGATCGAAGCAGATATCGAACCGTGTGCGGGCGACCCCCGATATGGTCGAAAGCGACAAGCTGCTGCTGCTGGAGGAGGGCCATTGCTTCCGGGACCAGGCCCTGACGTTTTGCGGCCTGCGGCAGGTCGAAAACGCGGCCACGTTCGGCGTGTCGAGCCTGTCGACGCTTCTGGAGATGGTAGCCAACGGCTTCGGAATGACGCTGATTCCGGAGATCAGCGTGGGAGTGGAGACCAACCGGCAGGCCATCCGTCTGATGCGGTTCGAGGATCCCGAACCGAAGCGGGTCATCGGGCTTGCCTGGCGAAAGCGTTCTCCCCGCAGGGATGATTTTGAAAAACTGGGAGAAATCATCACGGCCACCAACGAGCATGCGCGGGCAACGAGGCCAAGCATCTGATCGTGGCGATGGCGCCGCGCGGCTGCTCCGTGGCCGCAAAGGGTGGAGGCTCCCTTAATCGGCTACCACGGCAACGAAAAGGTCTTGACGTTGGTGAAGCTTTTCATGGCCTCGATGACGCCTTCCTTGTAGCCGTTGCCTGAGTCCTTGATGCCGCCGAAGGGGGACATCTCGATGCGGTAGCCTGGGACCTCCCAGATGTTGACTGTGCCGACTTTCAGGCCGGCAATGTATTTCTGCATGCGGCGGTAGTCGTTGGTGCAAACGCCCGACGACAGGCCGAAGGCGGTGGAGTTCGACAGCTTGATCAACTCGTCGTCATTGTCGGGCGCGCGCACGATCGGGAT
>NZ_JBTMXB010000034.1:0-44136 GCF_054489405.1 Mesorhizobium sp. A623 | reverse complement strand
CCACTCACCAACTATTGCCTATGTCAACAAGCGCAAAAAAGAGGGCAAAAGCAACCGAGAGATTATCCGGTGCCTCAGCGCTACATCGTGCGTGAAATCTTCGCCCAACTCTGTCGGCCTCAAACTGCACCGCTCACCGCTTGACAAATATAGGAGCCTCAACGCCGTGGCGGAGAGCTTCTTCACCTGCTCAAGCGCGAACGGATCAGACGCAAGACCTACCGAACGCGCAACGAAGCAAGGCAGGATAGTTCGACTATATTGAAATGTTCTACAATCCGAAGCGCAAGTACGTGAGAATTGGGATGCTGTCGCCCATCGAATTCGAACGGCAGCAGGAAATGTAGCCCGAAGGTGTCTACAAATCTAGGGCCTATTCACACCGAGGCGGTCGAGTTCACCGGCATAGCGAAAGACGACACGCCGTTGATCCTCGGCGAGCGGCTGAGCCTCGAGCCAAGCCCTGCCGCGCTTCGAGAACAGCGTGCCTTTGTCGGGTGGAATCAGATTGGCATGCAAAACCGAATGGATACAGTTCTGACCAACCACTGCGGCGACAGACTCACATCGTCTCAGCCCAATCTGTCGGCTCTAATCTTCATTACATAATAGAGGAGCCTCCAAACGCAACTCCAATGGTAATTATACAGTACTATTTTTGCCATTTCTTTCTCCAAACGCTATCATTATACTTATATTTAATAAAATTGTGCCGAGAAAAGGATAAATATATAACATACCGTGCTTATTAAATAATTACGTTGTCTTGCAGATAATATACTTCGACACACGTAACAGTTACGACAAGACGAAGAAACGGTACCAAAAGCGATCATCCGGCCTAACGAGCGAGTGCATAGCCATCGGGCAGATCACCTACGAGATATCTCACACGCTTGTGCAGGATGGCATCGATAATCTGGTCGACTGCGCAAATTGCCCCAGTGACGCGAGAGGGATGGTCCGTATCAGCCGCGACATGCGGCAATAGCCTAAGACGACCACCGAGCCGCCGCGCCGGTTCGACATAGGGGGCGAGCGGCCCGGTTACCTCGCCGGTCGTCCTGTCTCTGAAAATATCGGCGTCGATAAACGCGTCCGCGACGTGAAAGGCGGTCATTGCGCTGTCCAGAGCACCCACATCGACGACCTCGCCGCGGTCGTAATTTAGAAGCACGGCTCCCGGTTGCATGGCCGACAGCACCCTGGCGTCCACCATGCCGGCATTGGCATGAATGCCGCTAGCCGGATCGAGGGGCCCCAACCCAACATGAACGCTGAGAATATGTGCGCCGGCCGCCGCCGCCAGCGGGCTTTCGGCGTAGGTGTAGCCGGCTGCCTCGATGCGGCTCCGGTGCGCAGGGCGGGCGTAGACGACGACCTCCATGTGAAACGCCAGCGCCAGTGCCGCGACTTCGCACCCGATCTTGCCGAAGCCGAGGATTGCCATGCGCATTCCCTCGAGCTTCGCCGTCGGAAATTGCCGAATGTCCCTTCCGGTATCGAACTCGCCGCGAAGGATATGCTCATGCAGTTCGTCGACCGGAAGGCGTGGAAGCGCGCTCAACACCGCCTTCATCACCATCTGTGCGGTGGCACGGCTGTTCGTGCCGGGCGTGTTCATCAGGGGAGCTTTCCCGCCCCGCCCCCTCGGGCCGCCCCACGACTGCGATCGCATATTGTCTGTGCCCGCACCGATGCGCACGCCGCCTTTGGCAAACTGCGCACCTTCCGGCACGATCGTAGCTGCCACGATGATGGCATCGTAGACCCCGTCCGCGGCAGCACCCAACAGATCATCTTCTGTGGCCAGATCGGGCTGATAGTAGAAATTGATTTTATCGGGCTGATGGAGCGCGCCGCTTTCCGTGTAGCGGCCGGTATGAAAAAGCCCGCCCTTCTCAAGGACATAGTCCCTGATTTCGGAATGATCCGGGCGGCCTTCGGCGTCAAATCGCAAACCAACAAGATCGCACACAAGAACTTTGGCCAAGCGCTTTCCTCCATTCCACAAAGGGAAACTCACGGCTGGACGCCGAAAGCCCCGACCACTTTGCCCCATAGAGGTGATGTCGCAGGGCAAGCAGGGTCCCGGCTACAGCATGTCTTTATCCCGAACCCCTGCGCACTTCCAGGAGACATGCGTTAAAGGCCCAGAATCCTCACGGCATTGGCCCCAAGGATACCTTCCTTATCCCTATCCGATATCCTTGGCAGGGCCAGCACACGCTCGACGGTTGCGTCCAGATCATACCACGGAAAATCGGACCCCATCATTACCCGCTCAGATCCAACCTCCTTGATCAGGGAAGCAAGCTCGTCATCCGTGGGCGCATTCGGCGCGCCGGTCCAATGGATGATCTCTGAACAGTCGAACACCGCATTCTTGTGGGCCTGTGCGATTGCAGCCGTCTGCCGCCATGCCGCTCCGCCCATATGCGCAATCACCACAGGCAAGTTGGGGAACGCCTGCAGCATTTCGGCGAACGCATTCGGATCGGAGATACCTCTTCCATCGCGGTCCGGGCCGCCATGGCCGAGGACAGGCAACCCGGCTTTCTCACATTTCCGATAGAGAGGCCACAGCCGCCTGTCGGACATCGAAAATCCCTGCAAGGCGCTGTGGAGTTTCACACCCTTGGCGCCATGGTTGCGGGCTAGGTCTAATACATGTTCGGCGGCAGCCTCGGGCGTCTGGATGTTGATATCGACCGTAACGAAAGTGCTGATATTCGGATACTGAGCGGAAATCGAACAACCCCAGCGGTTCGCTTTCGCTAGTTCCGCTACAACCTGTCTATCTATCGCATCGATCTCTTCCTGGTTTAATTTATCGGAAGATGACCTTGAAGATATTGTCTGTATTTTTGCGTTCTTAGAATCTAGTGCTTTAAAGTATATCAGAAGAACAGCCTTCGATATCCCTGTTTCGGACATCTGCTTTTGAATTTCATCCACAACGCCACTGCATGGGCTGTATACGATTTCAGGAAAATCGCCGTACTCCCAAACGGAATACCTCTTTTCTTCAAATCCGACCTCATGGCTTGGAAATAAGTGAGCATGCATATCCACTTTAGTTACATCGGACATCATCATTTACTCCTGTTCAGGATAGTGGGTTCTTCCTGATCTATCCTCGTCGCTCCTCGCACCATCGTATTCAGGTCAACCCCTGCCTGCTAGCAACCGCGCACCATACCTTGCGGATTCGGGAATCTGTTCCGTATCGCGTCGCATATCCGTTCGGCGATCATGATCGTCGCGGCATTGGTGTTTCCCGTCAGGATGCTCGGCATGATCGACGCATCCACCACGCGAAGACGCGTCGTTCCTACGACTCGGCACTGCGTATCGACGACCGCATAGGCGTCGTCTCCCATCTTGCAGGTGCCACAGAAATGATGCCCCGTCGACGCGTGCGAACGGATGAAGGCATCTAATGCCTTAGGCGTGCGTGCCTCTGCTCCGGGTAACCTCTCAGGGCCGCGGAAAGAGTCAAAAGCCTGCTGTGAAAAGATTTGGCGAACCATCGCGATGCCCTTTCTCAGCGTCACCCAATCCTCCGGATCGCTGAGGTAGCAAGGGTCGATCAGGGGCGGAGTTCTGGAATCGGCATTCTGGAGCCTGACGACCCCATGGGATTTCGGGCGGGCGATGCCAACGAGGCTTTGGAAACCATGCTCCCTGGGGACCCGCCGGGACCGCGGCGGCAGCAACGCAGGCAGGAAATGTAGCTGCACGTCCGGGCAATCCACCTCTGGCCCCGTCTTCAGGAATCCGCCCGTTTCAAAATGCGATGTGGTGGCGATGCCTTCTTTGAAGACGGCCCATTGCAGGGCTACCCGCGCGCGCTGGAACAGACTGGAGAACCGGTACAGCGAAACGGGCTGCGTACATTCATGGCTGATTACCACCTCAAGGTGATCCTGCAGGTTTCTCCCCACTCCGGGAAGATTCGCGACCACCGGTATGTCGAATGAGCGCAGATGTTCAGCCGGGCCGACCCCCGACAAGAGAAGAAGCTGGGGTGAGTTGATCGCACCGCCCGCAACAATGACCTCCCCCTCGGCCCGGAACTCCATGCTGCGCCCTTTGCTGCGGCAGCGGACGCCAACGGCCTTGTTCCCGTCAAACAAGATGCGCTCGACCAGCGTATTCTTCTGAACCGTCAGATTCGGGCGGCCCTGCCCCCTTTTCAGGAAAGCGCTCCACACGCTGCACCGCCGCCCGCCGCGTATGGTAAGGTCATATCGCCCCACCCCTTCCTGCCGCGCGCCATTGAAGTCCGTGCTAAGCGGATGCCCCCCCTGGGTGCCGGCGAGCAGGAATGCCTCGTGCAGAGGGTTGAGGAGGCGTGCCTCCATGACATCGAAGGCACCGTCCTTTCCGTGATATGCGTCGCTTCGACTGGCGTGCCGCTCGCTGCGCAGGAAATAGGGTAGCACTTCGGCATAGCTCCATCCCGTAGCGCCCTGCTCTGCCCAACGGTCGAAGTCCATCGGGTTGCCGCGAACATAAACCATTCCGTTGATAGACGAGGATCCGCCCAGAACCTTTCCACGAGGAATGACGATGCTTCTGTCGTTCAGATGTTTTTGCGGTACAGATAAGTAATTCCAGTTTTTACGCCGAGAATCCAACAGAAGCCCGGCTGCCGCAGGCACCGCTATATAGGGGTCTGCATCGCTCCCTCCTGCCTCGATCAACAAGACCTTGACGCCAGATGACTCGGAAAGCCGGGAAGCCAGAACGCAGCCAGAAGTTCCCGCACCTATTATAATGTAGTCGAATTTATATTGGCTATCCATCCTTAATCCATTTCGGCACGACGGGTGCATTTTTTGTATATTTGGCGAGTTACTAGAATGATCTGTGATCAGAAGTATCCAGCTATTGCCTTCAGCTCCAGGAATTCCTGGAGGCCGTGCGGGCCGCATTCGCGCCCATTTCCGGATTGCTTGTACCCTCCAAACGGCGCAGTACGGTCATGAGCCGGATGATTGAGCAAAATCGTCCCGCTTCTGATCCGCCGCGCAAGCCGCCGTGCCCGCTCAGGATCGTCGCACTGGATACAGGCCGAAAGACCGTAGCGCGTGTCGTTAGCAAGCGCGATGGCTTCTTCTTCGTCCTTGTAGGTAATAATAGACAGCACCGGGCCGAATATTTCTTCCCTAGCTATCTGCATGTCATGGGTAACGTCCGCGAAAACCGTAGGCTTCACGTAATATCCGCAAGTCAATCCATCCGGACGTCCCGTACCGCCCCCCACGAGTGTCGCCCGATCCCTAATTCCCGATGCGATGAAAGCTTGAACCAACTCAAATTGAAGGGCGCTGACAACCGGCCCCAGGACGGTATCGGCATGGTTTGGATTGCCTACCTTGAACCGGGGAAGCTCCGCGTGCGCAATTTCAATAGCCTCATTGCGGAACTCTTCTTGTACATACATGCGCGTAGGCGCGCTGCACGACTGCCCGCTATTATTGAAACAAGCCGCCATTCCGAGCCGGACGGCCTTTCCCAGATCCACGCCCGGCAGAATGATGTTCGGCGATTTTCCGCCCAGTTCCTGATGAACGCGCTTAACAGTAGGCGCGGCCGCAATGGCAACATTGACCCCGGCGGCGGTCGAGCCGGTGAATGAAACCATGTCGACCAGACCGTGGCTTGCCAACGCCCGGCCTACGCTGGCCCCGTCGCCATTCACGAGGTTGAATACGCCGTCTGGGACGCCTGCCTCGTGCAATATCTCGGTAAACAGAATCGAGCAAAGGGGCGCGATTTCACTTGGCTTGAGAACCATTGTGCAGCCTGCGGCCAATGCGGGAGCCACCTTGCAGGCGATCTGATAGATCGGCCAGTTCCAGGGCGTGATAAGAGCGCATACACCGACAGGCTCGCGCACAATGAGCGTATTCTCCGAATGCGTTTCGAACTCGAAAGCCTCCAGTATGGGTATCATGGCACGGAATTCCTCGATCCCGTTATCGACCTGCGCGCCGTTGCTGAGGTGCAGGGGAGCGCCCATCTCCTCCATCAAAGCCGCCGCCACCTCTTTCCGGCGCTGCTCGAACACCTCCACTATACCATGAAACAAGTCGATTCTTTGCGCCCTGGTGGTCAGGGAAAAGTCCTCGAACGCCCGTCTCGCGGCCTCGACCGCCTTGCTGACGTCCGCTTCTCCCCCAGTACGGACCTGCTTTATCACGCTCTCTGTCGCTGGATTGATCACATCCAGATATCGATGCTCCATCGGAGCAACCCATGCGCCGTCGATGTATAGCGACTTGTCTATCAAAGTACCCATCGGGTCAATTCCTCACGTCATTTCGCATGTATGCGCCAACCATGTGCCGAGCCTCAGCAATTCGAGGTCCTCGCCATGTCTCGCTATCAACTGGCACCCAAGCGGCAGCCCGTTTCGTGATCTGAAGAAAGGCACGTTCAGCGTGGGCCCCCCAAGCAGGGAGCCAAACGCTGAGGGAGCGGTATCCTGCATGTCATTGGCACCTGCAGGAGCCTCTCCGACCGCCGACGGCAGGAGAAGCGCATCCAAACCGGACATCGTTTGCCGCCACTCTCCGACAATCCCGGCCCGGGCATGAAGCGCTTCATCATATTCGCTGCGTGCCGGTCCGGCTGCGACTAGGTCCTCAAGCCTGATCCCGACGCTTTCGACAAAGTCTTTCCGGCTTCTCAGGTGAGAATTTGCTTCGTATACCAATATATCCTTCGCAACCCTAAGAATGCGCGGCGCATCGAAATCTCTTTCAATCCTGACGAAGACATCGCCGAATTCTTTCACCAAGGCCTCGAAGCCTTCACGAAATCCGTCGTCTTCGAGACCGAAATCCACTCCGGCAAGAATGCCGATCCGGGGTGACCGACCGGAATTCTGCTCACACTCACAATGGCCACTTACAAGCGTTGTGAGCAGCGCTTCACCGCCCCTGGCCAGCCATTCGGCTGTCGTGGCGAAGATGCCTATGCGCTCCAGCGCCGGCGAAACCCAGAAAGTCCCGTCAAGCGGCACTGCATGGAGGCTCGGAACGAATGCCCATACGCCGCAGTAGGATGCAGGTCTTATGACCGAGCCGATGGTCTGCGAACCGAGCGCAAGCGGCACCATGCCAGCGGCCACCGCCGCAGCCGAGCCACTTGATGATGTCCCAGGAGACCGGGAGACGTCGCGCGGATTGCGGGTCAGCGCAGGCCGGTCCATGGCGAGCGCGGAGGTGGTTGTCTTGCCAACGAAAACGGCGCCACTTTTCTCCAGACGCTTTACCACAGCCGCCGACGAGCCGGCGGGTGGCGGGTTGTATTCCAACTCCGTCAGGCCAAGCCTGGTTGGCACGCCCTCTACATCGATCATGTCCTTGACAGCAAAAGGAACATATCGAAGGGGCGCATCTTGCCCGCAAGGCTCGATATCGTTTGCCTCAAAATCTTTAATGTAGGTGAATGCCTGAATATCGCTGTCCAGCCGGGCAATCTTCTCCAGGACCTCGGAAACGCTCCGTCTCCCATCCCCGGAAACCTGCCCGGAGCCGGCCACAACAGGCGTCAAATCCATCACAGATTGCTATCCCGGATAGTATCGCCAACCAGACCTTGCACCCAGCCCGAGTGCTTCAGGAAAAAGTCTCCAACTATCTGATTGAAGAGATGCGGCTCCTCGGCATTTACGGCATGCCCTGTTCCCGGGAATATGGCCAAATCGGCGGAATTGAACGTATTCCTCAGGAACTGGCTAGTCGGAAGGCAATCTTCGTCCTGATCCCCAGTCATGATCAGAACAGGAAATCCGGCCCTGCGCAGATCGCTTACCATCTCGGTCAATATTGGTCGATCAGCTACGACCTTCCGCAAAATACTGGCGAATATCCTCTTGTCGAACGACATCATTGTCGAACGACGCAGTTCATGCAGCTTCGGATTCTTCCAGAGAAGGTTTCGTCGGTCCGACGCCGAATCGTAATTCGCCAGGATATTGGCCCAATCGTTTGCATCGACGAAATCGGCAAACTGTTTCGTGCGTGCGTTGAATTGGCTGACCGTCCTCGCCGATTCTCCTGGACCAGTCCCTGCTAGCACAAGGGTTCGGATCCGATGAGGAAATCGTATTGCAAAATGGAGAGCAGTCATCGAGCCCATTGAAAGCCCGACGAGATGAGCGTTTTCGATCCCACACTGGTCGAAGACCGCCTTCATGTCATCGACGAATATGTCTTGTGAATAGGCCTCCGGATTGAGGGCAGCCACAGAAGGAGGATAGCCTCGCGCATCGTATACTATGCAAGTGTACCAACGCGAAAAATATTCGACCTGCGCGCGCCAGCTTTCGCTAGATCCGCTGGACTCATGAGCGAATACCAGAGGCGGCCCATTGCCGTAGATGTTGTAGTTCAGGACGATATTGTCATCCGTTGTCAGATATCGCATCGTTAGGTGCTCTCAAAGACATGCGCAAAACGATCAAGCTGAAGTGCATGACGCGGAATTTCCGCGCCTTCCGGCACGAGTTTCAGGGCCTGCAGTGTAGGCCATCTGTCGAGCAACATCGTCGTGTATGGCCTGAAATCGATGCAGGGCGGTTGATTGAGTGCTGCGGCAGCCAGTTCGTCGGCATCAAATCCCTTATAACGGTCTTTCACATAGACGAGCGCGCCCGGTAGGTCCGCCTTGATGACACGCTCTGCGCGAACCATCGCGCGCACGGTGGCTTCGATTGCTTCAGGGTTTTCCCTAAGGAAGCTCTGACTGGCAATCAGTGCCGTATCAGGAAACTGCTGCCCCCAAAGATCGCTGCCGTTGGAAAGCTGCACAGCCCCCTGCGCCCGCAAGCGCGACGCATAAGGCTCAACCACCGTCACCGAATCGAGCTCGCCCTCCCTGAACATCCGCAGAGCCACATTCAGATCGTCGATGTAGGTCAGCTTGACGTCAGCAAAACTCAATCCGCTTTGCTGCAATTTTTCATAAGCCATCACCTCCATGGGGTCGCTGCGGAACGTTGCCAGGGAGCGCCCGCGAAGCATGGAAGCATCCGTAATCCCCGGCTGCGACAGCAGCGCTATGCCGGTCAGGCCACTGCCGGCCACCATGATCGGCGCATCCTCCCGCAGAAACCCTACGAAAGGATGCGTGAAACCCGCCGTGCCCAGATGCACCTCGCCATCCGAGAGCAGTTTCGCGGTAGACGAAACGGTCTTCAGATCAGGCACGATCACATCAAGGCCTTCTTCCTTGAAAAACCCATTGCCAGCGGCGACCAATAGCGGGAGGTTTGACAGCGACAACCCATAGGTCAGCTTTATTGGTTTCGTCATATGAGTACCTCCTTCTTGCCGCTTAAATGCTCATTTTCAATTAATACTACATTCGGTCGAAATGTTATTTTTCTTTGATAGAAATGATATTTCCGGAAAATATGAACCATCCTTAATCGATAATAATTTCTTCCATATTGCTACGCCGAGCGCATCGGTCGAACAGATCAAGGCGTCAAGGCAATATGCTCAGGAAATATCAACCGGTCGCCTGATTTGGCATGCCGCAACTTTTCAACGCTGCGCCAGACCACGCGCTAACTCGCGTCACAGATCAGCAGCGAAAAGGCGTTCCTGTTCGGCAAACGCCTGATCAACTTCCGTGGCCAGAAGGTCCGTAAGCTCGGCTCGAAGCCCATTGAACTCGGGCTTTCTCAGATCTCGCGGTCGTTCCGCATCGATTTTGATGACGCTTTTTACACGGCCGGGCCTCGCCGTGAAAACCACGACTCTGTCTGCCAGGGCCAGGGCCTCATCGATCGAGTGAGTGACGAATATGACGGACGCCTGGCTGCCGCGCCAAACCTGGATGAGGAACTCCTGAAGCTTGAAGCGCGTCTGGATATCAAGCGCCGCAAACGGCTCGTCCATGAGGAGAGCCTTTGGCTGCATGACCAGTGCGCGCGCCACCGCGGCGCGCTGCTTCATCCCGCCGGACAATTCGTGCGGCCGCTTGTCGATGAAACCGTGCAGCCCTACTTTATTCAAGTACTCCAATGCCTTGACCCGCTGCTCCTTTGCGGACATCCCCTGGATTTTCAACCCGAATGTCACGTTCTGACCGGTTGTCAACCACGGATAGAGAGAAGTCTCCTGAAAGATCAGGGCGCGGTCGCTGTGAGGGGCTTTAACCTCCTCTCCGTGAAACTTTATGGTTCCGCTGGTAGGCTTCCTCAGCCCTGCAATGAGATAAAGCAAGGTGCTCTTTCCGCATCCGCTGGGGCCGAGAAAAACAACAAACTCGCTCTTTCCAATGTCCAGATCGATGTTGGACAAAGCAAAGACCTCACCACCCCCCAAGGTATTCCAACTTTTGCTCACGCCACGGCAGCTGATGGCCGCCTCTTCCTGATCCCGTGTATGGCCGTTCATGCTATTTCTCCCTAGAAACGAGACTCCATGCGAAGTACCGCGCTTGAATTTTCCCGAACAGGAAATCAAACAGAACTCCCAAAATCCCTATGATGATCATCGTCAGAAACGCCAGTTCGGAGTTGAATGACCGCCTGGCCGTCATGACAACCAGCCCCAGTCCGTTCTGCACTCCGACGGATTCAGCAATAAGAAGCATCATCCAGGCAATGAACAGATTGATCCGCAATACACTGAGAACCCCCGGTATGATCGCGGGTATCATGACCGACGAGACAATTTGATTCTTGCTTGCGCCCATGGTCTGGGCGACTTCAAAGTATCGATGGGGTATCTTGTCGATCAGGCTGACGGTGGAAATCGTCATCATAAAGATAAGAGAAATGACGATCAAGAAGATAACCGGAACGTTGCCGATACCGAACAGCATCAGAGCCACCGGCATCCACGCAATCGGCGACACTGGTGCCAGCATATACACGATCGGATTAAGCAGATTGCGCACAGTCTGATTGTAGGCGATTGCCAGCGCCATCAGCAGGGTCAGCACCAACGTAATGGCCATGCCGATGGCCACCCGGGCAACAGATATCCCGATCGTATAAAGCATTGCCGTGATGATTTGGCCGTTAGACGGATTACCTAACCGGGTGGCACGATCGAAGAGGCGGCCGTTATCCATGATATTGGACAGGAACATGTGCGGTGGCGGCAGCAAGCGCGGATCGGCAAGGCCGACGAGCCAGCAAATCTCCCAAGCGCCGACGAACAAAGCTACCGAAGCAACCCACCAGAACCAGGTTTCAAAGCGCATCGGAAAGCTTTTCATTATCTTCTCCCTCACGCGGACTTTTGTTCGACCCAAAACAGGAGCCGGTTCTGTATTATCCTCAGCACGAAGTCAGAGAGCCCCCCGGCAACGCCCACCACAACCAGGCCCAATAGAGCCAGATTTTGTGCACCGGTATTTCTTGCCATCATGACGACCGCGCCGAGCCCGGTTCCTACACCGGCTGACTCAGCGACAAGAACCATCATCCATGCCCCGAAGAGATTCAATCGAAGAATCAAGAAAAGGCCTGGAAGTATCGCCGGTATAATGACCAGTCTATATGTGTCGCCATGACTTGCCCCCAAGGTTCGCGCGACATCTAAATAAGTTTCTTTAACATTATCTACCTCAGTGATAGTAGAAATTGCTATGATAAAGTAGACAGCAACGAACACCAAAGATATTGCAGATGCATTACCCACCCCAACGATAAATACCATGACTGGCAACCAGGCAAATGGAGAGATCGGTGCAAGCAGCGTGATCACCGGGAGCGTGAGTTTTCCGAAGTAATTATAATATCGGATTAGAACGCCGGTCAGCACACCTCCGGTGAAGCCTACCCCCAGCCCTACAAAAACGCGCAACAAGGTAGCGAAGGTAGTCTCCAGAACGGCCCGAATGGGGTTGGGTTGTTGTTCCTGCCCCGGGACAAACCCACTGGCATCAAAATTGGCGGCTTCTACAGGAAACTGCGGAAGAAAGATGTGAGGCGCCGGCAACAACTCTCTGTTATACAGCCCGTATATGTATGCAAGTTCCCATGCGCCAAAGAAAAGGCACATTGAAGCTGTCCACCAGAATATCTTACCTAAACCGCTCGGTATATCAGATGACATTTCTTTATCTCGCTGTATACCCATGAAAGGCCAGTCAAGATAATCGAATCTTGACTGGCACAAATGTAAGGTCTCGCGACCCTCACGATATACTTAGGGATTGCGTTCACCCTGACCGGTTTCGGGAGCCATTCATCTCCCGGAAACCGGGCTCGCATTAGCTTTTCAGCGCCAGTTCGTTATAGAGTTCTTCATTCTCGCTCTGAACTTCCGCAAGAATGCTCCAGTCGAATATCTCTTCCGACACGGCAGACTTCATATAACCGAGTTCCATCATCGACTTTGAACGGCCGGTGATGAACTCTGAGTTTTTACGCTGATCGACCATCGAAGGCTGCTTGACCGATGCGTCGAATACGGTCTCATACGAGGCTTTGAAATACGTGCCAACCGTGTCGCGGATCGCAGCTTCACGATCCTTCTCGGAATCTCGCTGGGCGAGGAAAAGAGCTTTCACCAGTTCTTTGATCGCGCCTCGGTTCTCCTTAATGACCCGATCACTAGCAGCCAGGACACAGTCCGTGTAATGTTCTCCGTAGACATCCGCGCCATTGGAGAGGATGTGCGAGCCTGGAACCCCTTGATGAGCCTGAGTTGCATAGGGCTCGGAATGGCAGATTGCATCCACCTGTCCGGCGATGAAGGCCTGAGCCAGTTCCGGCGACGCCCCGAAGTAACGCACGTCGAGGTCCGCAAAATTGAGACCGTTCTTGACGGCCCAGTCGTAAGCGAGCAGTTCCTGCGTATCGGCCTGGAAAACCCCGATGGACTTGCCCTCCATCTTTTCCGGCGTGTCCAAGCCCGGCTGGGAGACGATCACTAGTCCATTGGCACCCAATCCGGCAACGATTTTGATCGGCGCGCCGCCCTCATAGAGCATCAGGGCATTCGTGTAAGGGATGCCAGAAACGTCAACCTGGCCCGAGCCAAACACGGTGGTGATGTCTGCGATCGTCGGCGTGCTTACGAATTCGAGATGAACACCATTCTCCGCCGCATACTGGCGTTTGTGCGCAAGGAACAGCGGCAGATTGCACAACCCTGTCCCGTGCGTCGCCTTGATATTCACGGCGCCTTGGGCGGCCACGCCGAGCGTTGAGCCTCCCAGCATCGCGGCAGCCACACCACCGGCGCAGCAGGAGCAAAAAAATGCCCTCCTGTTGAGTAGATATGGGGTCTTTTCTCTTTCCTTCAGGCCAGCCTCAAATTTCCCGATGTCCGTCATTATCAACCTCCCGTTAAGAATAAGAATTCCAAGTGCCAATTTGGTAATTTAATCGAAATTGTACACCATTTTGAGACAAAGTGTTGTTTTGGAATATGTGAAGTGATTTATAATTATCGTATAAATCATACTATTTGAATTATACACAAGTAATCCTATCACTAACATCTCCGAGTAACGAAATATTCTTGATGCAACAGGTCCTGAAGAAAGCGCTTAGCTATCCATCCAGTTTACCGTCACAGCTTACGGGGCTTCCGAGCCTAAGGTCTCTCGTCCTGTTGTCTCGAAGGAGACACTTTATCGGTGCGCGCATACAATCCCTCCGTGCTCGATCGAGCACATCCTGCGCTCCAAAAAAAGATTGTGCGTCGGGCTGCGCGATAACCAACAGCAGTGCATCCAAGATCGAACACGGCTTGGGTTTGCGGTGATAGACAGGAAAGAAAATTCTGTAACACAGCGGGGCCTCATTTAAGGGGCCGTCCCCTGAATGATACTACTGATAGGCCGTCCCACCAGAGCAGGCAATTCCGCGTCGGGAACTATATAGCATCAACGTTCCTATGCGTCCATACCTTTACCTCGTCAAGCCAAAGGGCAGGCACCCCGGCTGGCAAGCCTGAATTGATAAATTTCATTGCAATTTCAATATCTTGGCCCATAAAGCGGTCTGAGGACCAGTGAGGTATTCACGATCGGACGTAGCGATGCACCTCTTCGAGAGCCGGGCTGGAGGCGGTCGGGCGCCGCAGATCCAGAGCCTGCGTTGCCGCAAGCAGTTCGATCGCCAGGATAGCCCGCAGATTTTCAGCCATGTCGCCGAGACGGCTGGCGGCATGCGTGGCCATGCTCACATAATCTTCGAGGTTAGCGGCGGTGGGGATGCTGTCCGTGCTGACGGCACTCGACAAGAACTTGGTTTCACTGGCACGGGCGGCGGCCGTCACCTGCGCCGTCATGAAGCCCGAGTTGATACCGGACTGCGCAACGAGGAAAGGTGGCAATCCGCTCATGGTAGTATCAACCAGAAACGCGGTACGCCGTTCCGACATGGACCCGAGTTCGGCGAAGCACATGGCCATCATATCCGCCATGAGGCGATAGCCTGAGCATGGAACGCGCCACCGTAGAGCACTTCGCCGGTGTCGCTGTCGATAAGCGGATTATCAGATACGCCGTTTATCTCGGCTGCGAGCGTGGCACTGGCGCCTCGCATGAGATTGAGGACAGCGCCCAGAACCTGAGGCATACAGCGGAAACAATACGGGTCCTGAATGCGTTTTCCCGGCCGCGTTTTCTGCAACTCGCTGCCACAGAGCAGTTCGCGCAAAACCATGGCAACCGCCTTCTGGCCCGCCTGGTTGCTCAGTACGCTGATTCGGGCATCGAACGCTCCCGCACTGGCATGACCGGCATCGGTAGAAAGCGCGCCAATCGACAACGCTGCCGAAAACAGATCATCGAGCTGAAAAAGCCCCTCCAGGGCAAGCGCCGTCGAAATCTGGGTTCCGTTGACGAGGGCCAATCCTTCTTTCGGGCCAAGGGCAAGGGGAGGCACGCCTTCTTCCTGCAAGGCTACAAGTGCGGGTTTGCGCACCTGACGGTGATAGACCTCGCCTTCGCCGAGCAGGGCTGCGGCAATATGGGCAAGGGGCGCCAGATCCCCCGGCGCGCCGACCGATCCCTTGGAAGGCACGATCGGCGTAATGCCCGCATTCAACAGAAAGAGCAGCGCATCAGCTAGCTTCTCGCTTACCCCCGACGCGCCCGAGCCGATGGTCGCCAGCTTGAGCACTATTGCACGGCGTACGACCGCATGAGGCAAGGGCGCTCCCGTACCAGCCGCATTGGATAGAACCAGGCCACGCTGAAGCTCACTCAGGGATTCGTTATCTATGCGCTGGTTTGAAAGCGGCCCGAAGCCGGTGTTGACATAAATGACGGCTCCTTCCCTTAGAGCCTGACCCATAAAGGGGTCGATACGGGGTGAAGACGGTTGAGCGGCAGCAATATGATGTGATTCTGTCGTGGTTGCGAAGCTACAACGGTGAACACGATGGGATGGACTGCAGCCGCCCGGCGCCAGTATGGCAACCGGGCATCGACGGGTGCAAACGGTTTGACGGCGATAGAATGGGCAGCGCTGGTGCCCTTCATGCCGGTGCCAAGCAAGTTCGGTCGACCGCGGCGAACCGCGCTGCGATCGGTGCTGGATGCGATCCTGTACATTGCGTGGACTGGTTGCCAATGGCGGGCGTTGCCTGACCGGTTTCCACCGGTCTCGACGGTCCAGCGGTACTTCTACCGCTGGCGCGACGATGGTACACTACAGATAATCAATCACCATCTGATGATGGCATCGCGCGAAGCTGCCGGCCGTCAGGCCAGCCCCTCGGCCGGGGTAATCGACAGCCAGACGGCCAAGACCACCGACGTTGCGGGCCCCAGGGGCTATGACGCCGGAAAAAGGTGAAGGGCCGGAAACGACACATCCTGACTGATACCGACGGTCGTCTGGTAGCCGCTCAGGTGCACACCGCCGATATCCAGGATCGTGATGGTGCGCCGCCGCTGCTGACATCCGTTCGTGCATTATTGCCGTGGTTGCGTCACGTCTTCGCTGATGGAGGCTATGCCGGTGATAAGCTGCGTGACGCTATGGCCGGGCAAGGGCAATGGAAGATCGACATCATTAAGCGCTCCGATGCCGCCAAGGGGTTTGTCCTGCTGCCGCGACGCTGGGTCATCGAGCGAACCCTCGCCCATCTTAACCGCTGCCGGCGGCTCGCAAAAGACTTCGAAGCTTGCATCGCCAGTGCCGAGGCATGGCTCTTCGTAGCCTCGATCCGCATCTTCCTGCGACGTCTCGGAAGGCGGAAAGATCGGCCCGCAGCTTTATGAGTCAGGTTCTTAGCAGGCGCTGAAGGCAAGCATGGGAGCGGCGGATGGATTCCCATCCCCTGTCTGAGAGCTTCACTTCCGCGTGCCCGTCTAGCCTCTTCAGCTGTTCGAGTGTCAATGCACCAGGATCTATAACAAACCCCATACTCTCCTCCCAAAACCGGTTGTGCGGCCCCCTGCCCCGAATTCTTTCGGGCATCCTCAAGCCAAAAGCTACAGTAAGACCTCGCCGCACCTACCTCATTTTTCAAAATATCCGGCGCGCACGGCTGCGCCGATCAGATTCAGGATGAGGTGCCCCGCCGTTATCGACGAAATCTCGTTAACGTCGTTTTGGGGTGTGATCTCGACGATATCCATGCCGACAAGACGTCCCTTCGATACCAGTCCTTTGATCAGTTCGATCGCCTGCCGGTATTTGACGCCGCCCGGCTGCGGCAGGGCCACTGCCGGCATAACGGACGGATCGAAGCCATCCGCATCGACGGTCAAATAATAATTTCCACCGTCGGGAATAAGGTCGAGAAGGGCTGCGATGCCTCTATCATCCCACTCCGCAGAAGTGATGATAACCGCGCCATACGTCTTTGCGATTTCGACTTCCTCCGGGCGTGCGCTGCCGGATCCCCGGACACCGAACTGAAAGATGTGATCGATATGCTTCATTTCGGAAGCGCGCCGGATGGTGCTGGAGTAGCCGGTGGCAACCCCGTTCACATCATTGCGCCAATCGAGGTGCGCATCGAGATGGACAAGCGTGTTAGGCCCATGGTTATCGAGAGCCCGGAAAATTGGAATCGGAATGCCGTGATCGCCGCCGATGGATACCGGAAACGCGCCGGCCTTGAGTATTTTTCGGATTGCCGCTTCCGCCGCCTTGTAGTGCTCTCCCAGTTGGAAGGCATTGCCCGGCACGTCGCCGACATCCACGACGCGAATATCCTTACCGTCGAAAACGGGAGCGTTAGTCTCATAGTCCTGCTCGTGCAGGGTGCGCATCACCTCCAATGCACCAAGCACGCCGAGTACACCGTCGAACTTGCCGCCCGTGGGTTGAGTGTCGAGATGCGAACCCATGCAGATCGGATCGAGAGCATTGTTCCGTCCAGGCCGACGGGCGAACATGTTGCCCACTTCGTCGATTTCGACGCTGCAGCCCAATACCTCGCATTGAGCTTTGAACCAGTCACGCACCTGTCTGTCCTCGTCGGTCAGGGCCAGGCGCTTGATGCCACCTTTGGCCGTGCTGCCGAAACTGGCAGTTTCGTTGAGGGTATCCCACAGACGTTGCGGATCGATAGTGAGGTTGATGGGCATGGAGTATCCAACACTATTGGGCCGGGACTGCATCGGGGAACGAGGACCAATGGTGAGCCGGCGCGGCGCACGACCTTGATGGATCACCCGGCAGGATCCGGCCGGCAAGGATGTTCATGAGCGGGGCCGGCCCACGAATAAGGACGAGCCGGGGAGCATTTCGGCTACCGCTCGTTAACCGCAGGCTGCCCCCGATCAATGGCTACTCATCGCGCAGATACCGTCGCCGTAAGGCCTCCACCCGCTATTCGGACTGCCTCGCCCCGGCGGCCGTATACCCGGTCCATAGGTGAGGACGCGACGCCGATCCGGACGAACCAGAGAAACAGCAGGTGGTATTCTAGTCGCTCCAAGCGGATCGGGTAGAGCGCCTGAAGCAGCTTCTCTGGCGGGATCGACGGTCGTCCAATCGGCGAATACAGCGCGACGGCCGAAATGCTTCAGCTCTGGCCATCAAAACTACCGCCAGCAGACGCATCAAAAATCGGGCAGAGCGACAGTGCTAGTTATATGAATTTCACGACCTTTGAAGGTTTTCGCCCCCCCAGGCTCAGGACAATCAACAAGATCGCCTTGTCCATCGTCCCCACGGACGATCCGGGCATCGCCCTTTCGGGCGAAAGTTTTGTTCGGCTCCCTGCTCCTGTGATCGATCTCGGTTTACACCGCCAATGCGGCAGGCTCCAGGTTGCCGGTTGATCAGCCGTTGGCGCATCGTCGAGGCACGACCCGTGGGATCGTGCCTACCTCGACCTCGATGGGCCCGCCATGATCACCATCGGCACCATGCAGGCGACCCTCGACCTCGGCTACAGCCCCGTCAATGGTCTTCTTCACATGGACCAGATTCGACGAAATAGACGAGGGCGCCGGCGACGGCCATGCCGAACTGCTTGATGACGGCTCCATTGAGATCACGCTTTCCTATCACAACGGCGACGAGGCCATCCTCAAGACCAAGCCGGATACTTCTTGAACAGCTTGTCAGGTAAGGTTTCGATGGAAATCAATACTGGACGCCCACTTCGGAGTCGGGTAGCATAATCTGCGTCGAGTTTCGGCCTCCTATCCGTAGATACTACGACGGTGAGTCGGGTGTGGAATCGCACGAGTACATCGGTACCGCATTGAAGCCCGGAAGGTGGTCTCCATGGAGCTGATGGTGATGCTACCGGAAGGTCCGCCGGGTGCAGGTGGTAACGCGAGCATGACGTTTTGATCATCACGGAAGACTGCGTCGAAAACATTACCGGCTTCCCGTTCGGACCAGAACACAACGTCATCAGGAACTGAACGTATAAACGAGGGCAACCGTGGCTCCCTATATTCCACACGACTTACCTTACCGATGGGCCGACGCGGAAACCGCGGCGGTCCGATCTAGCTCGACATGGAAATGTGGTTTTGTGGATCTTTTTAACGTAGCGTGGCGTTTGATTTCGAGGACGATGCAGAGCGCGCTCCGGAGGGTGACGGACGGATAATGTCGACAATCGGTTGGCGTTACCGCACAAGCCATTCTGACTCAGAGCCTGAATCATAACGAACGCGGTGTTTTCAATGCCTTGCGAGCCTGCGGGTTAGGAGGCGGATGCTGGCGATGTAGACCCACGCCTCAGCGGATGCGATGGTGCGCTCGAAGTCTTTTGCCAGCCTTCGGCACCGGCCGAGCCAGGCGAAGGTGCGTTCCACGATCCGCTGTACAATGTTGCGTGGAACTGGTCGCCTGGCTTGGCGATTTTGGGCCAGTTGGACCATCGAGTGGGGGAACCCTGAAGACGATCTCGACGTGCGCGTCATCGATTTCGACTCGGCGAACCACGGTGCGGATGATCTGTCGCATGCCGGTTCTGTCGAGGCCGGCAAGCCCTGCTTTCACCTTGGCTGAGAAGTCTTCCAGGCGGCTGATGAGGAGTGAGAGCTCGCGTTCATTCTCGGCCACTTCGACCGCCGCCCGGTGCCGCTCCTGGAGCTGTGAGAAGCGTTGTTTCAGGCCAGCGATACGCGGTTCGAATTCCGCCTTGTCGATGATGCCTTCGGCATAGCTGTCAATCAGCCGGCCGATGCCGCGACGCAAGGCGGCCATTTGTCGTTCGAGGCGGACGATCTCCTCCGGTTCACGGACTTGGTCACGGGCTGCAAGGAGGCGTCGGCGGTATTCCCCGGCCACGCGGTGCGGATCCTCCAGGAGGCCTTTGACCTGATCCCACACCGCTTCTTCCAGGTGATCGCCGCGCACTTGCGGATTGTCGCAAACACGATGGCCGCTGAAGCGATAGCCATCCGTGCCTATACACCGATAGTAGCGCAGCGTGTCCGTCGGGTCATACTTGTGGACGCGAGGCGCGCGCTTGCCATAGTAGGCGTAACCGCAACGACGGCAGACCGCGAGGCCCTGCAGCAACCAATCCGAACTTGGCGTGCGTTGGCGCTTGCGCTTCCGGTTCTCCTCAAGCTGGGCATGGACCGCCTCGAATATGGCCGGATCGACGAGCGAAGGAACAGGGATCTCGATCCACTCTTCGGACGGCACGGCAATGCGAGAGGTAGCGCGCGGCGAGGGCTGCGAGTGACCGCGGATCGGCCGCAACCGTGGTCGTGGCGGCAGGTAGCGGGCTCGCCCGAATGCCGCCCGTCTGACATAGGCGGGATTAGCAAGCATGCCGCGGATCGTGGAGGCGTACCAGTGCGTTGTTCCTGTCCGCGTCCGGCAGTCGATCTGCTCAAGCCGTCGGCATACCTCCCGCAGGCTCATGCGATCCAGGCCGACCCATGCAAAGATCAGACGAACAATGTGTGCCTCCGCCTCCACCACCTCGAAGCGTGCCAAGCCGCCGCCCTGGTCGCGGCTCACATAATGGTAACCGAAGGGAGCGCCCGTCAGCGCGCTAACGGAGCCGGAGCGTGCCGCGTGACGGCGACCACGCCGGCTACGCTCGAGGATCTTGGCCCGTTCATATTCGGCGATCACGCCCTGAACTTGAAGCAATAGATCATCCTCGGCTGTGCCGCCAATGGGGCGATTGAGGAATACGATCTCCACACCGGCACGACGGAATTCGTCGATCAGCAGCGCCTGATGAGCATAGCGGCGGGCAAGCCGATCGGGGGCATGGACATAAAGGCGGTCGACTTGGCCACCGGCAACAGCATCCCTCAGCCGTTCCAGCGCCGGACGAAGCAGAAGCGAACCGCTGTAGCCGTCATCCACGTAGCTGTGATCTGGCTCAAGCAGGAGGCCGTCGGCCGCAATGCGTTCCTGCAATGCAACCACCTGGCTCGCTATCGTGTTGTCGCGCGTCTGTGCCTCGCTCGACACCCTCGCATAGAGCGCGCATCGTGTCTCGGTCATTTCTCACCTCCCGATCTCGCCATCGCTTTCGTCACCTTCGATGGTGGGTTCGCTCGACACGCCGGCCGTTGCTTGGTGCGCCGTATCGTCGGCACAAGATGGGCGTAGGCCTCGATCAGATGTTGGGGGCCGGTTCTTGTCGCTTCGAACGACACGTGCACGTGCAGCACAGGGCGATCCGTGCGCCGGACCATGTGCGCCTCCATCGGCCGGCTCGCAGCTCGACCGTCGCTGACGCATTAAATCCTGTGATGGCTCGGATTCGGCCGCGACAAATCGACTCGCATCCCCACCACCACAGACCTCGACCACCGATTGCCTACGGCGCGGACGCTCGATGCGCACCGACCATTCGAAGCCAAACTTGGCAACATTGTACAGCGGACTACGACCCATCGGCGCGGCAGAACCTCGAAGCCCTTGGCGCAGTCGGAGCGCTTGATGATTTCGAGCGTGAACTTGCCGACCTTTTTCAACGCTCCCCTCAGCCTCGGCCCGGCATAGCCGCCATCGGCAAAAACATGACGCAGCCAGGGCCAGCGTTTGAGGATCGATTTCAGGACAACAGGTGCGCCGTCGCGATCCTGAACGTCGGCGGCATGAATGACGAGACCGACCAGCAGGCCGAGCGTGTCGACGACGATGTGACGCTTGCGGCCCATGACCTTCTTGCCCGCGTCAAACCCACGGGTTCCGCCGCTTTCGGTGGTCTTGGCCGACTGGCTGTCGATGACGCCAGCGGTAGGGCTGGCTTCGCGGCCTTCCCGTTCGCGCGCGGCCATCACCAGTTCATTGTTGATCGTCCGAAGCAGGCCCTCGTCACGCCAGCGATAGAAGTATTTCTGCACCGTCGAGAACGGCGGAAAGTCCTTCGGCAAAAGCCGCCACGCACCGCCCGAAGAGGCCGTATACAAAAGCGCATTTACCACTTCGCGCAGGTCCGTCTTGCGCGGTCGCCCGATGCGGTTCGGCGACGGCATCTGCGGTTCGATCAACGCCCACTCCTCATCGGTCAAATCGCTTGCGTAGCGCGGGCAGCGCCGCTCATAGTGCGGGCGGGTGGTTTCGGTCCAGGCCACCGTGATCTCCGTCAAATCTCAGCAATCCGACTGAATCACAACCCGCTGAAATCACTCACTCCTTTTTGGAACGGACACTAAGCGCCTTTAGCCCCGTGCCTTCACGCAGGTCCACGCCATGAGCGCGATGCAGCGACCGGAAATAGGCGGAGGTTTCGAAGGAAGCGACCCGTTGAAGGACGCGCGGCGCGGCCTCGACCAGCGTGACGGTTAGGCCGAGCTTAGCCGATACGGCAGCGGCTTCGAGCCCGATATAGCCGCCGCCAATAATCAGCACACGCCGACCGGCGCGGAATTCTCACTCCATCACATTGATATCAGAGAGGGCACGGACATAGTGGATATATCGAGGCTTATCTCTCCGAATGCGCAAGAGCCCATTTTTCCCGGGTGCGCGACGCCTGATCCTGATGAACCCATGTTCACTTTGCCCGGCCTCCAGGCCGGGCAGTCCCCCCAACACCTCAACAGGACGTCACGCGGTACCGCAAGCGGTCTGCCGTACGCGTCGGATCATCGAAGGATTTTTGTTCATGAAAGTAGTTTCTCAAAAGCCGGCATTCGGCAATATTCCAGGAGAGAGCGTGCACGTCGATCGGAAGCGTGTCGTTTTCGATCGCGGCATGGTCTTGCCCGGGGCAGGGCAGGAGCCGGTGATCGCGGCTCATCATCCTGCCCTTGTGATCGACACGCGGTCCGAACTCGACAATTTTCCACTCCGCGACGTCAGGAACGACACGAAGTCGCGCGCTTACTGCGGACCGACGGCCATCGCTGCGATCACAGGCGCTCCGATCTCAATGGTGAGAGACGCCTATCGCCTGGTCCGCTTTGGTGGAGAATGGATTTACCGTCACAGAGCGCCGGCTATCATCGGGACCACCTATGCCGAAGCCGAAAAGGTTTTGCGTCTGCTCGGTTTTGTGGGTTTCTGGCATCACGTCGATGGTGCGCCGACTTTCGCGGCATACATGCAGATGCGAAAGGGCATGCAGCGCACAAATGCGAGCATTCTGTTCGTGACGCGACACGCTGTCGCCATCAGTGGCTGGCAATTCTGCGATACGCTCAAACGAAATCAATGCAAAGCGCTGACCGCGCACAGGTCTCATAATCACGAGGCTATCATTGCCTGCGACGGCGAAAGCCGCCTGCGAATCGATCACGGGGATCGGTGAAACCAATCCGCATTCGGTATCCTCGCTGCATAACGGCGTCGGGCATTGGGTTAATCCGTCCTGAAGATGAGTTTGCGACAGAACCGATTCACGGCCCTTCGTTTTTCGCGATAAGCGCATTCGCAAGTGTGACGAATTCGTCGTCATTGACCGCCCTTTTCAGCTGGAGCGCTTCTTCCTTAATAGCTTTGAGCAAAGGTGCCATCAATTCGTCACACAGTTTCAAGCCCATCTGATCGGCCTTGTATTTGACTGAAACGAGGCCGCTCTTCTTGCCGAGAAGGATGTCGCGTGTCTGTCCGACGATCTCCGGTGCGTAGGGTTCGGCAGTGTAAGGATTCTTCAGGACGCCCGCGACCACCATTCCCGCTTCGTGGCGGAATGCGTTGTAGCCGACCACGGCTTTGTTGGCATGGACCGCGATGCCGCTCCGGCTTTCGACCAGTTCGGACGTCCGTTTTAGCTTCGAAAGTTCTATGCCCGTGTCGTAGCCATACAGGACCTCCAGCGCCATCACGACCTCTTCGGTCGAAGCGTTGCCGCAACGCTCGCCGATACCGTTGATCGTGGTCGAGATATAATCGGCTCCTGCCGCGATGCCTGCAAGCGTGTTGGCGCAGGATAGGCCAAAATCGTTGTGGCAGTGTATCTCCATCGGCAGGCTTGGGGCCGCAGCCCGGACGCTGCCCACGATCTGCCGTATCGCTTCAGGAAGAGCGCAACCGGTCGTGTCGACGATACGCAGTCGACCCACCCCGCCGCACTGCTCCAGTTCCGCCGCAACCTTTAGCAGGAACGGCATGTTGGCGCGGGTGGTGTCGAAGGGGCTGAAAATCACCTCTAGTCCCTTGTCGCGAGCGTGCGAAACCAGTTCAAGCGCGCGGGCGATATAGTCGGCCTCGCTAATTCCCTTCAGCTTGTATTCTCTTTCGATGTCGCTGATAGGAAAGCTGAGACGCACGCCCCACACACCGAGTTCGGCTGCCATGTCGATGTCGGCTTCAACGCCGCGGCAAAGCACGCTGATTTTGGCATTCAGGCCAAACCCGCAGATCGCAGCGATCGCCTCGCGATCCTCGTCGCTGCTGGCCACAGTGCCAGCTTCAATCTCGTAGACACCGATCTCATCAAGCGCGTGGGCGATTGCAATCTTATCCTGACTCTCCAGGACGATACCTGCTTGCTGCTCGCCGTCTCGCAATGTGCAATCGGCAACGCGCAGGACGCGTCCTCGGAGCATTTCGGGTTCGGCCGATTGATTGAAGGGGCTGGGCCAGCGGCCATTTTCGGGAATGAAGTGCATAGCATACCTCATGCTGAAGACGGGAGAGACGTGGCCTGGCTTGCATCAACCGGGCATTGGGGCAGATAAGGTCGATCATCGAGCTAAGGGCAGACCGATGCCTAACAAACATCAAGTCAAAAGTCCGCTCCCGCGTCGAGCACGTCTTTGCCGAACAGAAGAGCCGCATAGGGCTGTTCATCCGGACCATGGGCAATGCGCAGGCCACGACGAGACCGGGTCGGCCACTCTGGCATACAATATGAAACGCCTCTTCTATCTGTATCGCATCGCGGTTGCAGAGGCATTACACGTCCAAACGGACATATGCCGTCGCGAAGGCGAACAATTGCCGCCGAATCGGTGCGCTTGTACGTCGAAATACACTGATCGCGCCTCAATTGGGACGTTGATCGAAGCGGCCAACGCCGATTCAGACAAAATGTCAATATCATATATTGGCGCGTGGCAGCTAGCGAGCTAGTGCAACAAGTGCTCGGCTTCACCGCCGAGGGCCTTCTACGCCCGCGTCAGGAATTATCCACACATCGGCTGGATCCCAATCAAGAGAAACAATCGACCCGATATTGATAGAACTCCCTGGATTGGAGACTTGAGCGACAAAGGTGTGGCCGCCCCGCGACGTTAGAAGGTATCGGGCTGCTTCGCCGAAGAAGATGACCTCGTCGACCACGGCCTGTATTTTGCCTTCCTTAGGCCTTTCACGCAGAATGATCTGTTCTGGGCGCAGTATACCGCACACTTGACCGTCATTGGTCGTTGGCGCTCTGCAGGATGCGCGCTCTCCTCCCGTTAGAAGAATACAGGTCTCGCCGTCAACACCTTGAAGGTCACCGTTAAGTATGTTGGCAATGCCAAGAAATTCCGCCACAAACCGATTTGCAGGATAACGATAGATGTTCCCTGGCGTATCGATTTGCTGAACTTGGCCCCCGGCGACGGTAATAACCTGATCGGCCATCGACAAAGCTTCCTCCTGATCATGGGTAACCAGGATCGTGGTGATTCCTAGTGATTTTTGAAGACGGCGAATCTCGAGGCGGACATCTTCGCGGAGCTTTCTGTCGAGCGCTGCGAGTGGCTCGTCAAGAAGGAGAATATCAGGCTTGAACACGATAGCACGAGCCAAAGCAACTCGCTGCTGCTGACCACCGGAAAGCTGCCCGGGGCGTCGATTGACTAACTCACTGAGGCCGACAAGGTTGAGCGCGTCAGCAACCTGGGTTTTAATTTCTACATCGCGCAATCTTCGGATACGCAGCGGGAAAGCAACGTTTTCAAACACCGACAGATGCGGAAATAAGGCGTAGCTTTGGAATACCAATCCCACGTTTCGCTCGGCAGGCGAAACCCAGGTCATATCTCGTCCCCCCACAAAAATGCTTCCGGTGGTGGGAGAACTGATACCCGCGATCAGGCCGAGTATCGTTGATTTTCCAGAACCGCTTGGGCCGACCACGGTCGTCAATTCGCCCGAACTGAATGTCATGGAGATACGATCAAGCGCTCGCACCTTCCCGTAAACCTTGCTCACGTTCTTAACTTCAACTGAACTCATCCCACGTTTACCTCTTCACCTTTGTGGCGGCCTGATCTGAGGCGAAAGCGCTGCCGCCCGTTAGGAATGCGACCAGCGCGACCGAGATGAGGCTAAATAATATTAGTAACGTTGCGATCGCAGTTATCGTTGGATTTATCTGAAGTACTAGCTCATTGAACATGCGTTTCGGCACAGTAACGTGAGTTCCTGCGATAAACAGCGTCACAACAACTTCATCAAAACTCATTACAAATGCAAGAAGCCAGGCAGCGGCGGCGTTCCCGGTCACATTCGGCAACACGACCCGGGTCAAAACTTGAATCTTTGATGCTCCAAGCGTCTGCGCCACCTGTTCGATGCGCTGATCGAAACCCATAATAGCCAAAGACATCAGCAGTACGACATACGGCGTGATCAGTATAATGTGTCCGGCGATTAATCCCCAAAAGCTACCTAAAATGCCTAGGCGTGAAAAGGAAATGTATAGGGCAACGGCAATGACAATAACAGGTAGCGCCAAAGGCGCTATAAATTTCGCCTCAATAATCTTCCTCCAGTGAAACGATCCCCGCGTCAAGCCATAGGCCGCCATCGTGCCGAGTACCAGGGCACCTACACTTGCGCAGAAAGCAACAATGAACGAATTGAGCGCAGCATCCAGCCATAGCTGGTCGTTGAAAAATGAATAATACCAACGTAGCGAAAAACTAGTCGGGGGAAACATCAGTGATTGCCCATCTGAAAACGACATTGGGACAACGATTATGATCGGTAAGCAAAGGAACAAAAGGACAGAGATCGAAAATATCGAAAAGGAAAATGCTTTGATATTCTCCTTGAATACGGGAGTCGTTTCAATCTTGTCACTTCTGACATCGTTTTCCATCTTGGTCCACTTATAGAAAGTTTGATCTAGCCTTGAACCACTGGTAAGCCCCAAACGTTACCATCGTAAAAGCTAAGAGAATTATGGATATGGCAGCCGCCAGCCCCCAATGTGGAAACCTGTTTATCAGAGTATCCAACATGGTTGCGATGACCGGTACGCGCCCCCCACCCAAGATTGCCGGAGTGATGTAAAAGCCCACGCTCAAGATGAAGACGAGGATCGCAGCCGCCGCCAGGGCAGGAAGCATAAGGGGGAAGAACACTCTCCAAAAATATTGACCGCTCGATGCGCCTAATGTCAGGGAAACCTGCTTCAAGCGCGGATCTACCTGAACCATGGTCGCATAAAGCGGTAAGATTAAGAACGGAAGGAGGATGTTGATCATCCCCAATGCCACGCCAAATTCCCCATAAAGTATCTGCACCGGCCGCTCAATCCAGCCAACCTTTTGTAACCACCGATTTACAATCCCTCCGTTCCCGAGAATGACAATCCAGGCATAAGTTCTCACGAGAATGCTAACCCAAAACGATGTTACAACAAAACCGAGCGCGATAATTCGGTTCCGTCTGGATAATCCGGAAATCCAGTACGCGAGCGGAAATCCCAGTAGGGCGCAAGCCACCGATACGTAAATGGCGATCTTGATGGTTCGCGCGACTACTGAAAGATAGAGTGGCGAACTAAAAAATGTGATGTAATTCTCTGTAGATAAACTTGAGCCTTTCGCGCTCATACTCCGCAAAAAGGTCGCAAACAGCGGGAGGTCAAAGAACATAATGCTAAATATCAGAAGAGGCAGCACCATTGCGAACCCCGTTGAGATTCGCGTTCGATAACGCAACCTGGTGCCCCCGAGCGGGCTTTCACTCAACCGCACCGTGGCTACGTGTCGTTCCTTATTGAGGGGCAAGCCGGTCACCAATTCTCGCTGCAATAGAAGGGCCACCTGTGGATCGACATCCACGGATGGCCGATGGCAGACACAATCCCTTATTGCGTAAGTCTAAATTCCTGCCAGCGCTTCTCCACTTCCGCAGCGTTATCAAACCACCACTTTCCATCCGTGGCGAATTGAACCTTGCGATTTTCACTGAAAGTGGGGAATTCTGCAAGGCGATCCTGCGGTAGCAACGCATCGAGTTCTGTACTAGCGCCAGTGTAGCTAATCATTTCTGCTTCGCAAGCTTGAGTCTTAGGGTCTGAGGCTTCATGCAAATACAACCAGGCAGCCTCCTTTATAGCGTCTGACGCACCCTTCGGCACCACCCACCAAGCGGTCTCAAGCATACCGTCCTTGAAACTCGAATTGAATGCAGGGTCGCCGACCACACGTCCAGACCAACTTATGGCATACTGAACCTCATTATCCTGCAACAGCTGCGGCGGTTGTCCACCCGATTGCCACCAGATCACATGGTCTTTGATCCCATTGAGAACATCAAATGCTTTGTCAAGATCGAGTGGAAAGATTGCATCCCGATCCACTCCAGCAGCGATCGCCGCAAAAGGGAGAACGTAGCCGGGGTAGTCTGGCAGTGAGCGCATGCCCGGAAACTTCTCAACATCGAAGAATTCCTCCCAGTTCGCTGGCGCCTTTACATCGGGTCGCCAGACCATGATGGTGGAAAAGTAGCTGATTCCAAAACCATAGGGCTGTTTCGCATCGGCATACATTGGGAATGGCTTAACCTCATTCCAATCGATAGCGTCTAGGAGGCCCATGGCTTTGGCACGCTCGAGCTCCCCAGTCTCCAAGTCGATAATGCCTGCGGTGATATTGCCGGACTCAACCATGCCGGTCAATTTGGCCAACCCTGCAGGGGACTGGACGGTCACTTTGATATTATATTTTTCCTCGAATGGTCGATTTAGGCACTCTTCGACAGCGTCTCCATACGCCCCCCCGGCGTTGACCACCACCAGTTCTTTGGCGGGTTCAGCTATTGCCGACGCTGGCGTAGCTAGTACAGCGAATAATCCGGCAACGATACCTGCTTCACGTCGTTTTATCACTTTCTTCTCCTCCCAGGCTCAAGAACAACTGGCGTCTATTCTATCTTATAATTCCTCGGGCAGCTCTATACAAACGTTAGCTCCGTACGAGAAAAGAATCGCAAACGAAAGATATAGTTAGTGGCCACTGAATACTGTCACTTCTATGGGTGTTAACTTATAATTATTAACTGAATTGTTCGTCTGCGGGCAATTCGAGAAGATAACAAGTACATCCATATTGGCGGTTAGCTCCACTCTCTCACCGGGTTTAGATTGACCTCCAACGATTGGCATCTCTCCATTAGGCCCGACCGGAAGGTACATGAAAATATTAACGTTTGGCACTATGTCACGGGATCCCAAGCCATGCTCAGCAAGAGCTTGTATGAAATTATCTCGGCAGCTTGGGCCATGATCAACGCCATGTCGCACTCTGTTAGTTCCGGCGTTGCAGGATCCGCAAATGGTATCGTGTCGGCCGTACGTATCATCCGTGACCGTCATCAGGACGTTGCCATCGTCGGAATATAATTTCGTTCCTTTAACAACAAATATAGATTCATTTACTTTTATTGTATTAGACGAGCTATACCGATCCGCCGTATTATTGGCGTTATAGCAAATTAGGTCTACTGCTTGGCAGCCATCCACGTCAACAATTCGCAATATCTGGTCAGCTCTCAATGTCCTCGACCAATACCCGCCGGGTGCCACTATCGTTTCTTCAATGACGCCCCTGTTCCCTGCGTCACTATTTTCGATTTGCGAAGTCATCCGTCTCTCCATCCTGGGCGTTATGATCTTTTACTTTAGTGCACGGCCCGCGACGCGATTTCGAGCGTCCACTTCCAGACGGACGAAGCACTATTCTGCACGCGACGGTCCATGGATCCAATCAAGTTTAGTGATGGAAGGCATAACGGGCTAATTGCATGGTGTTCCCCCTCAGGTGTTATTACTCGGCCGTTTGAAGCGCTCGCGCGCGGGGGCGCGGGTGCCATTCCCGCTGAGGTGAGCTTGGCCGATGGTCGTTGGATTTCATGCACGATCAGTTCTCCTGCGGCGGCCGCAAACGAGGGCGCTACTCGCTGATACACACCCTGCACTCGGCGCAAGTTCATCCATGTTAAAAATCGCCGGCGAAATCTGCGAAACACCGGTCAGTCCGCAAAGCTGCATCGTGCGGCGGAGTTCGTCACGGAGAATGGCAAGGACGCGCGTAGCGCCAGCTTCGCCGTCTGCGCAGACGCCATAAATCGTCGGGCGACCAATAATGACCGCCTTCGCGCCAAGAGCGAGCGCCACGACAATGTCCGAGCCGCGCCTAATCCCGCCATCGACCATCACATCGACATCGCCGCCCACCGCCTTTGCTATAGGTGTAAGAGCTTCGAGGGTAGCGTAGCTGGCATCAAGTTGCCGGCCGCCATGGTTGGAAACTACAATCGCGTCGCAGCCCAACCTTGCGGCGCGCTCGGCATCCGAGACGCGCATGATGCCCTTGATGATCAGCTTGCCCGGCCAAATGTCGCGAATGCACCTAAGATCGTCCCAATCGAACGAGGGATCATAGTTCCGTCCGACCGAAGAGGCGAGCTCCCTCATATCGGACTTTGCGGCGTTGAGCCCAATCAGATTGGGCATGATCGGTACGCCCCGAACCAGCATAGGCAACGACCACCCGGGATGCAGCGCGAAGTCGGTCAGATTACTCGGCGTAAACCGAAACGGAACTGAAAAATCGTTGCGAAGATCGCGCTCGCGCTTGCCGCCGACCGGGAGGTCGACGGTAATCATAAGGGCTTCATATTTCGCAGCTTCGGCCCTCGCGATGAGCTTCCTGGTAAAGTCGCGGTTCTTTAAAATGTAGGCCTGAAACCACCGCCGCCCTTCGGGAGTGGCCTCATGGATCTCCTCGATCGAGGCGGTAGCCGAAGTCGACAGGCTGTAGGGAATCCCCGCTTGGGCGGCGGCGCGGGCAATCGCGACATCTGCTTTATGCCAACCAAAGCCCGCAGCGCCAGTCGGACCGACAATAATGGGCATAGCCGAAGGTTCGCCAAGGACTTTCGTTTCCAATAATACTCCAGACACGTCGCGCAAGACATGTGGCACGAGGGCATACTTTGCATACGCCGAACGATTGGCAGCAAGCGCACGCTCATCTTCGGCGCCGCCATCGAAGAAATCGAATATCGCGCGAGGCAACCTCGATCGAGCCATCCGCCTTAGATCCTCAATAGAATGGGCACTGCTGCTGCGCCGAATTGTGAAAAAACCCATGTCGTCGCTTCTGTACTAAGGTAAAATTACTGCAGAGATTGTGATTGCACACGCTCAATATGCCTACGCGCTCAAACGGAACTCAATAAGCACCCCACATCGGGACATGCGCGTCATGCGTCCGACAACCAAATTTCACCGACATCATGCATCACCCTGCTACAGCCTACTCGTGTGACCATGGTAGACATGTTATCGATAACAAATCCACCGTTATTTTTGGCGAACCTCAATGGATGCCGATCAGCGCCGACGCATCGAAGCGGAATGCACGCGACTGACGACAGCCTTCGCGGTACATTTGGACAATCACCGTTACAGGGACGTAGCAGACCTGTTTACTTCGGACACGCTCTGTAATCCCTTGGCGTTCCCACAAGGGCGGGATCGTCAATCAGTTGGTGCGGTTCATCAATTCCGAGATGGCCGAGGGTGAATGCGTCCTTGTGCATTGCGCTCTCGAATATCCGTTCTCTGAGGAAATACCCGCGCCCCTGCCCCCGGAAGGCCGGACTGAGGATTGACAAGATCGTGTCCCGTGGCGTGGTGTAGCTGACGGCATTGGTCGCCGTGCTTTTCGGCATGAGCCGAGTTGATCAGCGCGCCACTGCTGGCAGGCTGATGAGGGGATCATCGCTCATCTGGCCGATGGTTTCCAGCGTCATGTATCTGGCGCGCTGGACGGCCCATTCATCGTTCTGCTCGAGGAGCAAAGCGCCGACCAGACGCACGATGGCATCGTCGTTCGGAAAGATGCCGACGACCTCGGTGCGCCGCTTGATTTCGCCATTGAGCCGTTCGATCGGAATTGTCGAATGCAGCTTGGCACGGTTCTCCTTTGGGGAAGGTCATATAGGCCAGCACATTATGTTCAGCATCGTCCATGATTGTCGCCAGCTCGGCACCCTGGGCCGGATCTGGTCGGCGACAGAGCGCCATTGCAGGCTCGCGGCCTCGGGTGTCTCCTGAGCAAACGCGGTGGCGATGAAGGCCGAGACGACACGCCGCCCGCTCTTGCCGGCGTGGGCGAGAACGTTCCGCATGAAGTGGACGCGGCAGCGCTGCCAGGTTGCGCACAGCACCTTGGTGACGGCGGCCTTGATGCCTTCATGGGCATCGGAGACGTCGAGCGTGACCCCGCGCAGGCCGCGCCGGGTGAGCTTGCGTAGAAACTCGATCCAGATCGGTTCGGCCTCCGATGTGCCGATCTCCATGCCCAGCACCTCGCGCCTTCCGTCCGCGTTGACACCGACGGCAATGATGACGGCGACCGACACCATGCGCCCGCCGCGGCGCACCTTCAGGTAGGTCGCGTCGATCCACAGATATGGCCATTCGCCCTCGATTGGACGATCGAGGAAGGCCTTCACCTTACCGTCGATCTCCTCGCACAGCCGGCTGACCAGGCTCTTGGAGGTGCCGCTCATTCCCATCGCCTCGACCAGATCATCGACCGAACGGGTCGAGATGCCCTGGATGTAGGCCTCCTGGATGACGGCGGTGAGCGCCTTCTCGGCCATGCGGCGCGGTTCGAGGAAACCTGGAAGTAGCTCCCCTTCCTCAGCTTCGGGATGCGCAACTCAACAGTCCGGCTCGAGTCTCCCAGTCGCGGTCGCGATACCCGTTGCGCTGGGCAAGCCGAAGCGGTGACTTCTCACCATAGGTAGCGCCGGTAGCAGCCCCGACCTCTAGCTCCATCAGCCGCTCGGCGGCGAAGCCGATCATCTCGCGCAGCAGATCCGCATCGGGTGTCTTCTCTACGAGCGTGCGCAGGTTCATCATGTCGTCGGTCATCGGTGGTCCTTCCGAAACGAGTTGGTGTCAACAACCAGACCCTACCGGAAAAGCGCCGATGACCACCGACACGCCGCTCACTCGCTATCGCGCTATAAAGGGCGCGCCCGCGAGCGGCCTGTAGCTGCCGAGCTACACCACTTGGTGGGACATGACCATTGACAAGCTCCCAAGGGTGACCGTGACAGAAACCGAAAGCGCCAACAACATTCGGCTGATCGTTATCACTTCAGGTACTCGAGTTCGGCCTGCACCTCCTCCGCCGGGGGCAGTATTTAAACGCCCAAAGCGATTGCGGGAAGAAGAGTAGCGTGCGGGCAAGTCGGCGCACGCGCGCCAGACCATAATCTGGCACCCAGTTCGAGAAGCTGGACGCATTCCGGATCTATTCTGGGCATGACCAGCCTGGTTATTCCGAGATCGCTAGGCCGACCGCGGCGCGCGCCCTCTTGTCCTGACAGTCGGGACGACGCTATGCTATGACGAGTGGATGGAGACTAAGCCCCTCGCTTTGACACGGTACTAGCATGCTAATTTCGCTCAATCTGCGGCAGATACGATACTTCATCGCACTTTTCGAGGAAGAGAGCGTAACCCGCGCCGCCGAAAGGCTGCACGTCGTGCAGCCGGCGATAAGCATGCAGATCCGCAAGCTCGAAGCGGAGTATGGGCTGGTTCTCTTTGATCGAACCAGTCAGGGGGTGCTGCCAAATAACACGGCGAGCGAGTTCTACAGGATCTGCACCCGCATCATGAGCGATGTGGAAGTCGCCCATAACTTCCTGATTGGAGCCAAAGGGCGAGTGTTCGGGGATATAGCTGTAGGAACCCCGCCGTCGCTTTCACTCGGCGTCATGGCGCGCATCGTCAATCGACATTGCGAAATGTTTCCGCAGGTTAAGCTTCGCATCGTCGAAGGCTATAGTTCGAATATCATAGACTGGCTGGAAAGCGGCGAAATCGATTTCGGAATTCTGACTGACGAATTCGCGGAAACGAGGTTTTCGTATATTCCGCTCATCGAGGAGGAACTGCTGGCCGTGGCCGGCAACGATCACTTTGCGAACATGGAGGGACCGATGACAGGTCACCAATTCGCAACGCTCGACCTCATCCTACCTTCCGCACCGAATCTGTTGCGCCGGCTTATCAACCGGAGTTTCTCGGAAGTAGGCATCGAACTGACGCCCAGGCTGGAGATCGATTCGCTGACCACCGTGCTGGAACTGCTGCGTGGCGGATGCTATGTCACGATGCTTCCCGGCAACTCGATCATCGACGTGCTTAGCCGGTTCGATCTGCGGGCCGTGAGGGTGCATGAGCCAGTCACGAAGAGAATGCTTGTCGCCGCACATAATTCGCAAAAGCTTCTGTCGCGCGCAACCGAGACGTTTATCGATCTTCTACGCGAGGAACTGACGCAACCTCAGGCTTCCGCCAACTGACTCTGCAATAGCTTCGGCTCCGCCCTCTTCATCTGGACTGATCATCACTATCATTAAATAGTTGTTCCGGGCAGTCGGCGCTCATGCGATGGTGGCCGGAATTTGAACTGGGATCAGCAGTGACACGAATGCCGACACTACCGTCGTACGACAATACTACCCGTAAACGCGTGCTCATCGCGAAGGTCGGGCTCGACGGTCACGATGTCGGAGCGCGCGTCATCGCGCGTGGCCTGCTCGAGGCCGGAATGGAAGTCATCTACACAGGCATTCGGCGCACGCCGGCCGACGTCGCGCGCGCCGCGATCGAGGAAGATGTTTCCGTACTCGGCGTCAGCATCCTTTCCGGGGCGCATCTAACACTGCTGCCGGCCATCCGCCACCTGCTGAACGAGGCCGGAGCCACCAACATCCGCCTGATCGCCGGCGGCGTAATACCCCAGGAAGATATTGCCGAGCTCTGCCAAAATGGCGTCGATCGCGTGTTTTTGTCAGGCACGGCAGTGGATGAAATCGTCGACTATGTACGATCGATAGGCCGCGTCGAAAGCGAAGGCAACGATAATGTTCTGGCCTGATTCTCCGTTGCGCGCTGCCGCCTTCCGCTTTGCACAAAAGACCGCGCTCGTGGATGGCGAGCGCTCGTGGACGTTTGCGGAACTGGATGATATCGTCGACCAAATTGCAGGCGGGCTCGCCGCCGCGTTGCCGGTCGGCGCACGCTGCGCCCTGCTGATGACGAACCGTGCGGAATACGTGATGGCGCAACTTGCGCTCGAACGTGCCGCGCTCGTCCGCGTGCCGATAAATCCACGTTCCACAGCAAGGGAGATCGAACAGCTCATCGAAGACTGCGAGCCGGGCATGCTGATCTGCGACAAGCACACGGTTTTCCTCGCCGATGCTGCCCTCGTCGGTTGTCTGCAGGAGCCCAAAAGGATCGTCATCGGCGATGCTGAATGGTCTGAACTGAAGCGCTCTCAACCAATCCAAAGCGATCGCTGTAATGGCAATCTCGATCTGATCTGTTCGATAAACTACACCTCGGGAAGTTCGGGCGATCCCAAGGGAGTCGTATTAACCTTCCGCAACTGGCGATCTGTCTACAAGAACATGCTCATTGATCGTCACATCGCCGCCACGGACGTCGTCGCCTATATCGGCCCACTAACCCACGCGGCAGGAACCTATCTCACCCCCTGCCTGTTACGCGGAGCCGTCAACGTCATCGTGCCGAGCGGCCGTATCGAAGGCCTGTTCGCTGAGATTGAACGCTGGGGCGTTACCGGCTTTACTTGTGTCCCGACTGTGCTGACCCGGATCGTCAACCATTCCGACCGACCGGCACACGACCTGTCCAGTCTCAGATGGATAGGTTATGGTGCCGAACCCGTGCCGCAAAATACATTGGCGCGCGCCATTCAATTGTTCGGTCCGATCCTCACTCAGAACTTTGGACTCACCGAAGCGATGATGACCTGCGCCATTCTGGGACCGGACGATCATATCCTGCCCGATGGAACTATCCGCAGCGGCTGCATCGGCCGCGCTTACACGTTCGTCGACATCGTACTGCGCGCTCCCGATGGCTCGTCCGTTGCGCCAGGGGAGATCGGAGAAATAACTATACGGGCCGAACATGTGATGCGCGAATACTGGCGCAAACCGGCCGAAACAGCTGCCGCGCTTCGCGACGGCTGGTTGTGGACCGGCGATCTGGCAAGGCTCGATGCAGACGGCTTCTTCTATCTGTGCGGGCGTTCGAAGGACATGATCATCAGCGGCGGCTTCAATATCTATCCACAGGAGGTCGAACGTTTCATCAGCAACTGTCCAGACGTCGAGGAATGCGCCGTCATCGGCATCGCCGATCCTGACTTCGGCGAAGCGACGGTGGCTTTCGTCGCGGGGCGGTCCGGCGTCAGCCTGAGCGAAAAAGCGCTTTACGCCTATTGCAAGCCTGAACTCGGCATCAAGACTCCACGGACCTGGCGGTTCATGGAGGCTCTGCCGAAGACCCCGAACGGCAAGATTGACAAGGCGGGTCTCAGAGCCCGCTTGAAGAAAGCGCCGGCATGACTACGGGAATCGTCATATCCGCGGTCTGCCGTACACCCTTCGGGCGGTTTCAAGGTGCACTCAAGGATCTGTCCACGGTAGAACTCGGTATCTATGCCCTTGACGGACTGCTAAACCGCGCCGGCTTGCCGGAGGGCGCGGTCGACGCGGCCTATGTCGGCGTTGGAATGATGGCTGGGGGGATGTTGACACCCGCGCGTCGGATCGTCCTCGGTTCGCGACTTCCTGACTCGACCCCATCTTTAACCGTCGATCGCGCATGTTGCTCAGGACTAACCGCCATCGGTCTGGGCTTCAGGGAAATCGCCGCAGGCGAAGCAAGCGTGATGATATGCGGCGGCGCGGAAAGCCTCAGCAACACACCCCGTCTGATGCCGCGCGTATCTCCCCATCGGCCACAGGATATGGAGCTTGCAGACCCGCTGACTCTGCGCGCTCCGTTTGGCGATACCTCGATTTCAACCTACTCGGGAGAGGAAGCGCTCGCCAACGGCGTTGACCGGCAACAGCAGGATGAATGGGCTCTCGCCAGCCATGAGCGCTATTTCGCCGCCGAACGTGCGGGCGCATTCGCATTCGAGCGCATCAGCGTTGAAATCACGCGGCCGAAATGCGCCGTCACTCTGGCCGCGGACGAATCTCCGCGCGCCGGAACGTCTCTGGAAGCGCTGGGCAAGCTGCGGCCGGTCTATTCCAGCCCAACGATCACGGCCGGAAACGCACCAGGGCTTAGCGACGGTGCGGCCTTCCTGCTGCTCGCCTCTGAAGCGGCGGCGGAAGCACGGGAGCTTTCAACGCTGGCGCGCGTGATCGGCTACACGCAGGTTGCAGGGGGGCGGACTTCCGGCACCTCGACGCCCGCGGTGGCGATCGGCAAACTCCTGGATCGAAATGGCTTGGAGCCGGAAGACCTTGCCGCAATAGAGATCAACGAGGCTTATGCGGCGACACCGCTTGTCAGCATCCTCAAACTCGCCGCTGGCAATATAGAGCGGGGCAATCGCTTGCGTGCGGTGACCAACATGCATGGCGGGGCCGTTGCAATCGGCCATCCGCTCGGTGCAAGCGGCGCACGTATCGTCATGTCGCTCATCAACGTGCTTAGTCGACGGGGCGGCGGTATCGGCGCGGCGGCTATCTGTGGCGGCTACGGACAGGGAGATGCCCTCCTCGTCGAGGTGGCGCCGTGATTTCGTCAGCCGAGCGACGCCAACTGGGACGGATCCTGAGTGCTGTTCAGAATGATTCCGATGGCGAGGGTGGGGTTGCCGCGCCGTTCTACGGCGAAACCGATGCCAAGACGACGATCGTTGCGCTAACCGGCCCGCCCGGCGCGGGCAAATCAACGTTACTCGATCGAATGGCCGTTCACTGGGCGGACCGCGGAGAACGTGTCGCAGCGCTTGCCATCGACCCATCCAGCCCTTTTTCCGGCGGCGCCATGCTGGGTGATCGCATACGCGCCAATGCTGCCACTAGTCATGCAGGCGTCTATATGCGCAGTATGTCTGCTCGCAATTCCCTCGACCGCCTGATAACCAGCGTGGTCGACAGTTGCGCCGTTTTTGCCCATTTCGGATTTACCAGGATTCTGCTCGAGACGGTCGGAGCCGGGCAAATGAGCCTCGAGGCGCTTGATCTCGCCGATTGCATCGTCGGCGTCAGCGTACCAGGACTTGGCGATGCGGTTCAGTTGAGCAAGGCTGGATTGCTCGAGATAGCCGACATTCACGTTGTCAATAAAAGCGACCTCGATGGCGCAGACAGACTGCGGGCCGGCCTGGAGGCCATGTTGGAAATCGCCTATCCGGCGCCCGGCCATCCTTTCAACAATGCGCGCCGCGCTCAACCCGGCGTTCAGGCGTTGTTCGCGCGCCACGGCGATCCCGAGCGGGAGAACAACTGGCACCCCCTCGTCCTCGCTGTCAGCGCGACGGACCGCGCCGGCATCGACTGTCTATGCGCGGCTTCGGAGGAATTTCTCGATTGGGAAACAGCGACTGGCCGCCTGCAACGCCGGCGTCATGCCCGATTGCGCAACGCCCTATCGATTCGGATCAAGGACAGGATTCTTCGCAGCTTTGAACTCCGGGGGGGGGCGATGCTCGACCAGGCCGCAATCGACATCGCATCGGGACGGCTGGACATGCGAACGGCCGTCAGGACGCTCGCCGCGCAACCGCATTCAGTCAAGGCACTTGGCCCGGAGGAAATCGCCCCATGACCGCGAACATGAACATCTTGCCCGCAGGCGCGGAGAATTCCGATGCCCATCGCCAATGGCTGGAGACAAAGTACCGGCAGGCGATCGAAGACAACCCCGAAATCCGCAAATTCACGCTGGATATCGGCCTCAAGGTCGAGCCGCTATACAGCCCACATTCGCTGGCGGAAGTCGGCTTCGACTATGACCGCGATCTTGGCTTTCCGGGACAATTTCCCTTCACTCGCGGCGATCGCGCGGCCATGTATCGGAACGAGCCATTCGTGGTCTCCGCCTACACCGGCTTTGGCGATGCAATCACCTCCAATGAACGTTTCCGCAAACTGCTCTGTCTCGGCGTTGAACAAATCCTTGTCGCGTTGGACCTGCCGACGCAGTGCGGCTACGATTCCGACGACCTGATGGCGGCAGGCGAGGTTGGCCGGGTTGGCGTTGCCATAGATAGCCTTGCGGATATGGAACGCATGTTCGAAGGGATCGCCCTGGACGGGGTCAAGCGCGTTGGCACGCTTGGCAACTCGATTGGCCCGATCATGCTCGCCCTATTCGTGGCGTTATGCGAAAAGCAGGGCGTGGCGTTGTCCGATTGCGTCATTAACCTCCAGAACGACGTCCTCAAGGAGTATCTGGCGCGTGGAACGCAGATCCTGAAGCCGGAGCCGGCGACACGGCTGGTCGCGGATTGCGTCGCGTGGTGCGCCGACCAGGAACTCGACTGGTCGCCCCTTACCGTATGCTACAATCACCTCAACGCTGGCGGCGCGGGGTCGAGCTGGGCGGCCGCGATCGCACTGGGCCACGCTGTGCAATATTTCGACGATCTAGTTGGCCGCGGCTACGATATTGACGTTGTGGCTCCGCTCGTCCACATGTTCCCGGACGAAAGGCACGATTTCTTTTCCTCGGTCAGTAATTTGCGCGCGTTGCGCAAAGTCTGGGCGAGCTTGCTGCGCGACCGCTACGGCGCGAAATCGGACGCCGCGCTCGGCCTGCAGACAACCGTTTACGGTCACGGGATGGAGACCTTGCAGGAGCCGCTTAATAACGTCGTGAGAATAGGCTATGGAACCCTTGCCTATATGATGGGCGGCGCGAGTTACGTTTATCTCGCGTCCTACGACGAGTCGGTTGGCACACCAACGGAAGAAACCGTTCGCCTTGCGGTCAGAACGCAGCAGATCCTCATTCACGAGCATGGGTTCGGAGATACGATCGATCCGCTTGGCGGCTCCTATTATATCGAGACCCTAACCAGGAAGATCGAGGAGCAGATCAGCAGCGGCCTCGCCAGGCTGCTGGATATGGGCGGAGCCCTGGAGATCATCAAATCTGGCTTTGCGCGCAGCCTGATGACCGAGGGCGTCGTGCGCCGCCAGCGCGCGATAGACAGCAAGGAGCGCCCCTGGGTGACCGTGAATGTCCAGCGCGCCGAGCCCAATGTCGCCAACACGGCATTGAAGATCGATCCCGCCATCGAAAAACGGCAGGTGGAAAAAACGCGCAAACTGCGTGCCGAGCGGAATGCAGCGGATGTAACTCGCACGCTGGCACGCGTGCGGGCAGCCTGTCGGAGCGGAGAGAACATGGTTTTGCCGGTTCTGGACGCCGTAAAGGCCTATGCGACGGTAGGTGAAGTCTGCCAGGTCTGGCGTGAGGAATTTGGCGTCTTTGAACCATCGACATCTCTCGTCTAGGTGTTTGATCCCGGGCTTTGATGGTGCATTGTTTCCATGGAATGGAAGGAGGCACTATGGGACAAATTCTACACGGCAGCGCCACGACGACAGAGGCGATCCGTCGAGCAATACGGGCGCGCCGTCGCGATCCCGAACGTCGGCGCCATGAATGACGAGACCAACCAGCAGGCCGAGCGTGTCGACGACGATGTGACGCTTGCGGCCCATGACCTTTTTGCGCGCGTCAAACCCGCGTATTCCGCCGCTTCGGTGGTCTTGGCTTGGCCGACTGGCTGTCGATGACGCCGGCGGTAGGACTGGCTTCCCGGCCATCGCGTTCGCGCGCGGCCATCACCAGTTCATTGTTGATCGTGCGCAGCGGGCCCTCGTCACGCCAGCGGTAGAAGTATTTCTACACCGTCGAGAACGGCGCAAAGTCCTTCGGCAAAAGCCGCCACGCACCGTCCGAGGACGCCATATACAGGAGCGCGTTCACCACCTCGCGCAGGTCCGTCTTGCGCGGACGCCCGATGCGGCTCGGCGATGGCGTCAGCGGCTCGATCAGCGCCCACTCCTCATCGGTCAAATCGCTTGCGTAGCGCGGGCAGCGCCGCTCATAGCGCGGACGAGTGGTTTCGGTCCAGGCCATCGTGGTGAGCGCGACTTCGCTGACCAATTCCTGGAAGCCGTCGCGGGCCACGGCGCTGGATCCCGATTTGCCCAGGTCGCAGTCGATGACGTGGATGCGTTCGGCCGGCTGCGGATTCCAACGAAGCCGGCCATGCATTCCGAACTGATGCCGGCCACCTATTCCAATTTCATTCCGGCCACCGTTCCGATTTGAAGCCGGCCACTTTCGGGATCTGAACCTGGGTCGTTTTGGATGTTTGGTTCGAGTTTAGTTGAAGGTCAAGCAGGCGATATTTCCGGCGACGACATGGCTCGTTGTTTTCGCATGCTCTCCCCGGTCAGTTCGATGCGATAGGCGTTGTGGACGAGGCGGTCGAGGATGGCGTCGGCGATGGTGGGATTGCCGATGATCTCATACCAGCGATCAACGGGAACCTGGCTGGTGACGATGATGGATCGCCGCTCGTAACGGTCTTCGACGATCTCGAGGAGATCGCGCCGCTGATCGTCGTTCAGCTTCTCCGGGCCCCAGTCGTCCAAAATGAGAAGGTCGGTTTTTGCCAGCGCCTTCAAGACTCTGGCGTATCGGCCGTCCCCCCTTGCCAGACCGAGGGCGGCAAAGAGCCGTGGCGCTCGATGATAGGCAACGGAGAAGTCCTCCCGGCAGGCCTTCTGTCCAAGCGCGCAGGCAAGCCAGCTTTTGCCGACGCCGGCGGGGCCGGTCAACAGCAGGCCATGCCGCTGGCGGGTCCAGTCACAACCGGCCAGCTTGAGAAAGACCCCGCGGTCGAGCCCACGGGCGACACGGAAGTCGGTGTCTTCGACCTGTGCGTCGTGCCGTAATCTTGCCGCGCGGGCGCGTGCCTCAAAGCGCTTCTGGCGCCGCAGCGTCGTCTCGCGTTCGAGCAGAATGGCGAGCCATTCGCCATGTTCGAGGGCTCGGGCTTCGGGTTGCGCATCGAGGTCCTGGAAGCCTTTGGCCATGCCATGAAGGCCGAGTTCGCTAAGCATGTCGAGGGTGGGATGGGTCAGCATGATCGATATCTCCTCAATGGAAGTAGCCGGGACCGCGCAGATTGGCATGGTCCATGACGGCGGCGGGTTCGGTGGCGGGTCTGGCGGCTTTGTGATTGGCCATGATCGATGCGATGCTCTTGCAGGTCAGCCCGCCCATCTCGATGGCGCGGGCGGATACGGCCTCGACGCGTTCACGTTCGATGTCGCGAAACAGGCGCAGAACACCCAGGCATGTTCTGAAGCCCTGCTCGGGATGCGGGCGGCTGGCCAGGATGGCGACGATCAGCCCCTCGGTCTGTGGTCCGACCGAAGCGGCCCAGCGACGGAAGCGATCCGGTGTCCATTCGGCGTATCGCCGGTGAGAGCTGGGCATATGGTCGGGGTCGGTCCCATAGCGTCGTCCACCATATCGGCGCTGATGAGCCGCGATCCGCTTGCCGCGGTGGAATATCTCGATCGTCCGGGTCGTCGCCCTGAGATCGACCTGCTGGCGGATGAGGCCGTGCGGCACCGAATAGAAGAAGCTGCTGAACTCGACGTGGTAGTCGGTAGCGACACGAGTGAAGCGCCATTCGGCGAACTCGTAATCCTCAGCCGGCAGGCTGGCGAGCGCGGGACCTTCGATAGTCTGGAAAAGATGGCGGCGGCTGACGCCAAGACGGCGCATGACATGATTGTTGATGCGCTCGAGTGCTTGCGCGATCGAGACGTTGGCCTCGGCAAGCGAGAAGAAGGTCTGCCGCCGCATCCGGCCAAGAATACAGGTCTGGGCGAAACGGACCCCGTTCTCTACCTTCGCCTTGTCCTTCGGGCGTCTCGGCCGTGCCGGCAGGACGCCGACGCCATAATGCGACGCCATCATGCCATAGCTGCGGTTGATCTCCGGATCGTAGAAAGAGGCCCGGTTGACGCCGGACTTCAGATTGTCGGGCACGATCAGGCGGGGAACGCCCTCGAAGGAACGGAACATCCGCACATGGGCGCCAATCCAATCCGGCAGGGTCTGCGTCCACGTGGCTTCCGCGTAGGTGAAGTTGGAGGCCCCGAGAACGGCGACGAAGATCTCCGCCTCGCGGATCTCGCCGGTATGGGGATCGACGATGGCGATCTTCTTGCCCGAATAATCCACGAAGACCTTGTCGCCGGCGACGTGATCCTGCCGCATCGTCGGTGAAAGCCGCCGTTCGAACCCGCGAAACAGATCGCAGAAGCGGCTGTAACCGTACCCGCCGGGATGAACGGCGCGATATTCCTCCCACAAAATGAGAAGCGTGACGCCCGGCTTCTTGAGCTCGACGACAAGGTCAGCCCAGTTCGGCTCGGGGCGGCGCCGCAGGCCCTGTTTGACCCCGGCCCGCGCGAACAGCTTGCCCTCGAGGGCGTCGTCGGTCAGTTCGCCCGGCAGCGGCCAGGTCAAGCCCGCCGCTGTCGCTCGCTTCAGATTGTCCTGAACGGTGCTGCGCGCCACCCCCAGCGTCCGCGCGATGTCCCGGGCGCTGGTCCCGTCCCCGTCAAGCCGGAGCATTTGTCGCAATTGTCTCATGGTCAGCTTCCTCTTTGCCGGCATCACGCTTTCCTTGTTCGATACAAGAAGCGTCATGCCGCAGTTGCTGACCCAGGTGTGCTCTTCAGTCCCTCGAAAGTGGCCGGTAATTGATCGGAATCCTGGCCGGCTTCATTCCGGAATGGTGGCCGGCTTCAAATCGGAATACCCGGCCGGTTTGAATCGGAATCCGCACGGCCGGCCTCATCCAGATCGTCGCGCTATAGTCCAAGGCGAAGGCCGAGAACGGGGTTCGCTTTGCCCAGACCTGCATTCTGGGTCGGCTGCGGCGGCAGACCTTCTTCTCGCTGGCCGACGCCAATGCCGCGATCGCCCAGGCGCTCGATCGTATAAACGATCATGTCATGCGCCGCCTTGGCGTCAGCCGCCGCCAGGGCCTCTTGCAGCTCTGCCGCTGGTTGCCTGGACGCGATCTGATCTTCGTCGGCGACAGCAGTTTTGCTGTTCACGCATTGGCGGCGGCACTGCCCGACCGGGCCACCCTCATCACACGCCTGCGCCTTGATGCCAGTCTCTTCGCTCCGCCAGATCAGCGACACGAACA
>NZ_JBTMXB010000033.1:0-49319 GCF_054489405.1 Mesorhizobium sp. A623 | reverse complement strand
GAAATGAGCTGCGTGATCAAGACGATGAACACAGAGACCAGCGAACAGCCGAGCAGAAGCTCGATGTCGTTATTGCCGGCCGCCTCGACTAGAATGTAGCCGAACCCCTGGTAGCGGAACATGACCTCGACGATGACGACGCCGGTGAGCAGCCAGGGAAATTGCAGCATGATGACGGTGAAAGGCGCAATCAGCGCGTTGCGCAGCGCGTGCTTCATGACCACGCTTCTGAAACTCAGGCCTTTGAGCCGCGCGGTGCGGATATATTGCTGCGTCATCACCTCGACCATCGAAGCGCGCGTCATGCGCGCGATGTAGCCGATGCCGTAGATCGCCAGCGTTATCACCGGCAGCGTGAAATTGTAGAAGGTGATGCCGTCGAAGGTGGCACTGGCGGCAGAGCCGTTGAACCAGCCGAGCCACGTCGCGAAGATAACGGTGAAGATGACGCCGGAGACATATTCGGGCGTCGCCGTCGAGGCGATGGAGGCCACCGACAGCACCCGGTCGGTTCGCGAGCCCTCGCGCATTCCAGCCAGGATGCCGATCAACAGCGACACCGGCACCATCACCAGCAGCACGAAGAACATCAGGATGCCGGTCGCCTCGAGCGCCGGAAACAGCTTGGCGGAAACCGTGGTCCTGAACTTGGTCGAACAGCCGAAATCTCCTTGCAGCACGCCCGACAGCTTGGGCGTGAGCGATTCGTCGCAATAATTGAAACGCGGCTGCGCCTCACCCGTCTCGCTCCTGCCGGGCTGTTTCGGCCACACGCCCATCCACTGCGCATATTGCTTCAGGAACGGCTCGCGGTAGCCATTGCGAACCAGCCAACTGTCGACCTCTACCTGCGTGGCGCGACTGTTGGTCTGCGCCAGGGCAAGCTTCTTGAGGTTGGGTTCCAGATTGACGAGATAGAAGACGACAAGCGTCAGACAGATCATGGTGAAAACCATGGTCGCCATCCGCCGGGTTAGGAAAGCAGCCATGAATGCTCCCGCCGGCTAGTGGTATCGAGTATAATCCGGGCGGACTGCAAATGTGAATTCATGTGATCTCGATCACCTTCTGGAATAGCGTTTTTTGTCTGACATTCTGTTGCCCACCACATTTGGACAATGCCTGCTGGGACATTGTCCGAACTATATTGTTCCGCTTTGACAAGCGCGACGATAACTCTCTTGCGTCCCGCGCCGGTCTCGCCCCTGTGTCGATGCCCTTTGTTGTGGTCACGGCGCTGGTGCTCGGCTCGATCGCTTGCTTCGGCGATGCCCCGAAACCGTTTTGCGCGGTTCTATCGGACGAGAAGTAATAGCATCACCAATCTTTCAACCTCCGTCAAATCTCCAATCCTGCTTTCCTGCCTTCAAAAAAGGCGTAGGGCGCTTGGCGCGGGGCCGCACAATCGCCGATCAGGCGTGTCTCCAGTCCCCGTTCCGCAAGCCCCGGCGACAGCCAGTCGGCGGCAAAATTCGTGGTTGCCGTCACCAGCGCGTCGGCCTCGACGAAGCGGCGCTCAGCGGTGTTGTGGTCGAGAAGGACAGCACCGTTTCCGCGCCATTCGGCGATGCTGGACTCCACGATCCATTCCACACCGAGCTTGCGCAGCGCCTGGCGCATGGGAACGTCGGCGGCGGTTCTTTGCAGTTCCTTGCCCACGAACGGGTCCGGGGTGACGATCGTCACCTGGTGGCCCTCCTCGGCCAGCTTCCAGGCCGTGCCGCAACCGCGCCAGCCACCGCCTTCATCGAGGAGGAGAACGTGCGTACCGGGCCTCGCCTGCCGAGCCATGACGGCTTCGATCGTGAAGACATTGCCCTTCTCGATGCCCGGCATGGTTTCGAGCGTCGGCAGCGCCTTCTGGAAGCCGGTCTCGGGGGAGTAGGAGCCTGTCGCGACGACGACGACATTGGCTTCGGAAGGGTCGATGTCCTTGGCCTCGACGTAAGAATTGAGGCGAACCTCTACGCCAAGCTTTTCGAGCTGGCGTTCATACCAGGCCATGAGATCGAGGATTTGCGCGCGTCGCGGCTGCATACCCGCCAGCAGGAAATTGCCGCCGAGACGGCTCGATGCTTCGGCAAGCACAACCTTGTGGCCACGTTCCGCCGCGACCCGAGCGGCCTCCAGCCCGGCCGGCCCGGCACCCACGACAAACACCCTTTTTTTCACGGCAGCAGGGGTGAACCGATCGCCCCCCCACTCGAACTCGCGCCCGGCGGATGGATTGATGAGACAGCTGATCCAGTAATCGCGCGAGCGGCGGCCCCAGCACATCTGGTTGCACGAGATGCAGCCCCTTATGTCTTCCGCACGGCCTTCGTTGGCCTTTCTGGCAAGGTGCGGATCGGCGATCTGGCCGCGCACGATCGAGACCAGATCGGCCGAACCCTCGCCAAGCACCGTTTCCCCGTTCTCGGGTGTCCGGATATGGCTTTCGGCGGTGATAAGCGCGTTCTTGACAACGCCTTTCAGGACGGCGGCGAGATCGACGCCGAGTTTTTCCGGATAGAGGAAAGTCGGCATCAACTTGTAGAAATCGAGATAGCCGCCGGACCCGCAGGTCACATAATCCATGAGCCCCAGTTCGTCGTGCAGACCGATGATCTCGGCGAGTTCGTCGCGCTGAAGGGCCACCTTCACGTCCGGCTCGTCGCTGACGGCGAGCCCGATGATGAAGTCGGGTCCGCAAACCTCTCGTATGCGGGTCAGGATTTCCCGCGACATGCGGGTGCGGTTTTCAAGCGAGCCACCCCATTGGTCGTCGCGCCGATTGCACCATGGGGTCCAGAACTGATCAACCATGCCGAGATAGGCAGCCCACACCTCGACGCCGTCGAAGCCGGCCTCGCGGCAGCGCCGCGCGGCTTGTACGAAGCCATCGATCGTTTCCCATATTTCCGCATCCGTCATCGCATGCGAGCCGTCGCTGTCGTGATAACTGGGCAGGCCGGAGGGCGACCAGTGCGGATGGTAGGAATTGTCTGAATCGCCATGCGCTCCAATATGATAGAGCTGCTGAAGCGCGACAGCGCCGTTCCCCTTGATCGCTTCCGTCACGCGGCGAAAATGGGGGATCACGCTGTCGTCGCCGGGTCGAAAATTCCCGCGCGTCAGGACGGCCGCCGGGTGCACAGGCATCGGCTCGACGACGATCATCGCCGCCCCGCCAATGGCGCGTTCCGCATAGTAGGCAACATGCCGCTCAGTCGGCACGCCATTTTCCGCCATATTGGCGGTGTGGGCGCCGAAGACGATGCGGTTGCGCAATGTGTGGCCACGAAGCGTGATTGGAGAAAAGAGGTGGGGAAAGTGTGTCGACATCTCGATTTCCCATAAGGTCGTGTTACTGCGGCTTGTATCCGTGCCGGGCAAAGAAGCGGTCCAGCTCGCTCTTTTGCGGCATCTGACCTGTATAGATTGCGATGTATTCGGGGATGCGCTTCATGCGAGCGGCGATATCTTCGGCGGACTGCATGGAGATATAGCCGATTTGCACCAGGTAGGTCGTCCGGGCGTGGACGTCGGCGACGCTTTCCGTGTAGCCAAAGCGCACGAACATGCGGGTCAGGGCCTCGAGGCGCATCTGATCGGCTTCGCGAACCTCGACCAGGACTTCCGACGCCTGCAATGCCCAACTGCGGACGGCAAACTCAAATTGGGAATCGAATAGGTCCTTGTTCAGCCAGCAGTCAAACACGTTGAGCATCGCCTCCGCCAGGCTTTCAGCATAGGCTTGCGTCTGCCGGATCAGGTTACCCGTGTTCTTGTCGCGCCACCGCGCGACCAGAGCCGACAGCAGTTCCTCCCTGTCCTTGAAGAACCAGTAAAAGCTTGTCCGGGAAATGCCCAGCCGCTTGGCCAGAGGCTGAATCTTTACGGCCTCGACTCCGTGTTCCAGCAACGCATCGGAGGCGGCCTGGAGCCACACCTCTGGAGAACCGCGCCAGCCGCTATCGCTCAATATCTGCTCCACGTTTATTCTCCTAGCGAGCCGGATAGCCAAAAACAAGAAAAATGTTCATCAGCGTCAATTACAATGACGCTGATGTTTTCACAATTGACATGAGTGAACATCTTGACCTAGCTTGACCGGTACATATTCCAGACGGAGTCCGGCAGTGTCCAACGACCCTCTCCTTCAGCCTTATCAACTCAAGCATCTCAAGCTTCGAAACCGCATCATAGTGACTTCCCATGAGCCGGCCTACCCGGAAGATGGGATGCCAAAGGGACGCTACAGGGCCTATACTGTCGAACGGGCCAAGGGTGGCGTTGCGCTGACGATGACTGCAGGATCGGCGGCGGTGTCGCGCGACAGCCCGCCTGTTTTCAACAACCTCCTCGCCTACAAGGACGAGATCGTTCCCTGGATCCGGGAAATGACAGACGCGGTCCACGAGGAGGGCGCCGCGATCATGATCCAGCTGACCCATCTTGGCCGGCGCACGCGCTGGGACAAGGGCGACTGGCTTCCGGTCGTCGCCCCCTCCCACCACCGGGAGGCCGCGCACCGCGCCTTCCCGAAAAAGATCGAAGGCTGGGACATCGAGCGCATCATCAAGGATTTTGCGGACGCGGCCGAGCGCATGAAGGCCGGCGGCATGGACGGCCTCGAGGTCGAGGCCTACGGCCACCTCATCGACCAGTTCGTCTCGCCGCTGACCAACGAACTCGACGGCCCCTATGGCGGGCCGCTGGAAAACCGCATGCGCTTCTGCCTGGACGTGTTTGCGGCCATGCGCAAGCGCGTCGGCAACGACTTTATCCTGGGCGTGCGCTACACGGCGGACGAGCGCCTTGCGGGGGGCACCGGCAAGGCCGACGGCATCGAAATCTCGAAGCTCCTCAAGGATAGCGGGCTGATCGACTATCTGAACGTCATCCGCGGGCATATCGATACGGACCCTGGCCTGACCGACGTCATTCCGATCCAGGGCATGGCGAGCGCGCCGCATCTCGATTTCGCGGGCGAAATCCGCGCCGCCACCAATTTTCCGACCTTTCACGCCGCGAAAATCCAGGACGTCGCCACGGCCCGGCACGCGATCGCGGCGGGCAAGGTCGACATGGTCGGCATGACCCGCGCCCACATGACGGACCCGCACATCGTGCGCAAGATCATGGAAAAACGCGAGGACGATATCCGCCCCTGCGTCGGCGCCAACTATTGTCTCGACCGCATCTATCAGGGTGGCATGGCGTTTTGCATCCACAACGCCGCTACGGGGCGCGAAGAGACAATGCCGCACGTTGTGGCGAAGGCGAAAGAACGCAAGAAGGTCGTCGTCGTCGGGGCGGGGCCTGCCGGCCTGGAGGCGGCACGCGTCCTGGGCGAGCGCGGGCATGAGGTAGTCGTCTTCGAGGCGGCGAACAAGCCCGGCGGCCAGATACGCCTCACCGCCCAGAGCGAGCGCCGCCGCGAGATGATCGGCATCATCGATTGGCGCATGAACCAGTGCGGCAAGCTCGGCGTCAGCTTCCGCTTCGACACCTGGGCCGACGCCGACATGCTTGCCGCCGAGGACCCGGCCGTCGTGATCGTCGCGACCGGCGGCCTGCCACATACCGAGGTTTTGTCGAAGGGCAACGAACTGGTCGTCGCCTCCTGGGACATCCTATCCGGCGACGTTAAGCCGGGCACCAACGTGCTTATCTTCGACGACGCGGGCGACAATGCCGGCCTGCAGGCGGCCGAAGTCCTGGCCAACGCCGGCGCCAAGGTCGAGATCATGACGCCGGACCGTTCATTTGCGCCTGAAGTCATGGCGATGAACCTCGTCCCTTACATGCGCGCCCTCCAGAAGCTCGACGTGACCTTCACCGTGACCTGGCGTCTGGAGTGGGCGGAAAGGAGCCGCAACCAGATTATCGCCCATATCGGCAGCGACTATGGTGGCGTGGCCAGGGAACGTCTGGTCGACCAGATCGTCGTCAACCACGGCACCATTCCGCTGGACGACCTCTATTTCGAGCTGAAACCCCAGTCGCGTAACCATGGGGAGATATCGCACGATCAACTGATCGCCGGCGAGCCGCAGTCGGTCGTTCGCAATCCGGAAGGGAAATTCCAGTTGTTCCGGATCGGCGACGCCGTATCCGCCCGCAATACGCATGCCGCCATCTACGATGCGCTGCGGCTGGCAAAGGATATCTGACCACCCGACTTCGCACTTCAAATCGTACCGCTCCATTGGCGGGACAACAACCGGCTTCATCTGGCAGGACCATAAAAAGGGAGGAAGAAATGGGATTTTACAAAAGCAACGGCGACCGCGTTCCGCCGGTCATCGAGGAGATGGCCGAAGAAACCCGATGCGGGCGCATGGACCGACGCGAGTTTCTGGCGTTGGCGAGCGCACTCGGCGCTTCGACCGCGTTTGCCTACGGCATGATCGGCCTTGCCGCACCGACGCCGGCTCTCGCACAGGAGGCCAAGAAAGGCGGAACGTTGCGGGTAGCCATGCCGGTCAAGGCGCAGAAGGACCCGCGCACCTACGACTGGGTCGAACTGGCGAACATCTCGCGCACATGGCTGGAACCCCTTGTGCGTTACACCCGCGAGTTCACGTTCGAGCCGGTGCTGCTTGAAAGCTGGGAGGTCAATGACGACGTTACCGAATATGTCCTGCATGTGCGCAAGGGCGTGACCTGGAACAATGGCGATGCCTTCAACGCCGACGATGTCGCCTATAATATCGGCCGCTGGTGCGAGAAGGCGGTCGCGGGCAATTCCATGGCCGCCCGTGTCACCTCGCTGACAGACGAGGCGACGGGGAAGGCAAGGGACGGCGCCATCACCAAGGTGGACGACCATACGGTCAAGCTCAAGCTGAGCGAGCCGGACATTTCGCTCATCGCCAATTTCACCGATTATCCAGGGCTGGTCGTGCATCGCAGCTTCGACGCCGAAGGCGCCGATCCGGTGGCCAAGCCGATCGGCACCGGGCCGTTCGAACTCGTCTCCTATGACGTCGGCACGAAAGCCGTCGTCAAGCGGCGTGAGAACGGAAAATGGTGGGGTGGCGAGACGCCGCTCGACGGCGTCGAGTTCATCGACTACGGCACGGATTTTTCGGCCACGGTCAATGCTTTCGAATCCCATGAAATCGACATGAACCTCGAAACGCCGCCGGACTTCATCGATCTCCTCGGCGGGACGGATCTTGTGAGTTCAGAGGTCGCGACCGCGACCACGCTGGTTGCCCGTACCAACGTCACCCACAAGCCCTACGACGATCAGAAGGTGCGCAATGCGCTGCAGATGGCCGTCGACAACGATGTCGTGCTCCAACTCGGTTACAGCGGTCGCGGAACGGTCGGCGAAAACCACCATGTCAGCCCGATCCACCCTGAGTATTATCCGCTTCCGAAGAAGACGCGCAACGCGGAGGGCGCCAAGAAACTCATGACCGAAGCCGGGCAAGCCGATTTCGAGCACGAACTGATCACCGTCGACGACGACTGGCAGAAGAATACGGGCGATGCGCTGGCAGCCCAGCTCCGAGAGGCGGGGATCAAGGTCAAGCGCACGGTCCTGCCAGGCTCGTCCTTCTGGAACGACTGGACGAAGTTCCCCTACTCGATGACGATCTGGTACATGCGTCCGCTTGGCGTCCAGGTCTTGACACTGGCCTACATGACAGGCGGTGCCTGGAACGAAACCGGCTATTCGAACCCGGATTTCGACACCAAGCTGAAAGAGGCGCTGTCTCTTAACGACGTCGAGAAGCGACGCGAGATCATGAAGGACCTGGAACAGATCCTGCAGGATTCGGGCGTCATCATCCAGCCGTTCTGGCAAAAGGTCTTCAGTCACATGAGCAAGAACGTAAGGAACTATGGAGTGCACCCCACATTCCAGATGGACCTTCAGACCGTCTGGCTCGACGCCTGATACTTACCGGGTGAAACGCCTGCCGGTGTCCAGCGTCCGCGTTGGAAGCCGGCAGGCAACCTTGCTGCCGTAGCCGTTTACGGCCGGGCTTTCTCCGGCCGCCGAACCTCCGTTCCTCACGTCAATCGTCGCACCATCCAATCTCATGCCCAAGGGGTCGGAATGTCCACGTTCTCGATCACGAACAAGAAGATAGACCCCGCGCGACGCAGGCCCGGCTTCGCGCCGAAGCCGGATGGGAGCCCCGACGACAATGATCGGATCGAGATCGGCCCGACCGATCTGGCCTTCTCGGAATGGGCGGCGCTGGGCCTGACCCCGCCAAATCTGGAGCGGATGCGAAAGACTCGGCTTGACCGCATCGTCCAGCAATTGCGCCAACGCGACTGTGCCGGCGTGTTGTGCTTCGATCCGCTCAACATTCGCTACGCGACCGACTCTTCGAACATGCATGTCTGGATCATGCACAATCCGTCGCGAGCCGTATTCGTAGCGGCAGACGGCCATGTTGTTCTCTGGGACTTCGACCGTTGTGGCCATTTGTCGGCGCACCTGCCGCTTATCCATGAAATCCGAGACGGCGGCGCAGGTTTCTACTACTTCGTTGCCGGCGATCAGGAAGAGGCCATCGCGAAAGAATTCGCCGGCCAGATCGACGAGTTGCTGCGCAAGCACGGCGGTGGCAACCGCCGTCTCGCCGTCGACAAGATCGAAGTCCCCGGCTTGCGGGCGCTGGATGAAAGTGGGATCGAGGTCTGTAACGGCATGCAGCTTATGGAGCATGCCCGGGGGATAAAAGGGGTCGACGAGATCAACGCGATGCGCTGCTCGCTGGCTACCTGTGAGATCGCGGTTGCAAAAATGCGCGAGCGCTTGCGGCCCGGCATTGCTGAAACAGAGTTATGGTCTGTGCTGCACGCTGAAAACATCGCGCGCGGTGGCGAGTGGATCGAGACGCGGATTCTCAATTCCGGCCCGCGGACCAATCCCTGGATGCAGGAGGCCGGACCGCGCAAGATCGGCGCCGGAGAATTGGTGGCATTTGATACCGACCTGATAGGCCCCTATGGCATGTGCGCGGATTTCTCGCGCACCTGGTATTGTGGCGATGGCAGGCCCTCCGACGAACAGCGACGGCTCCATGCCGTCGCCTATGAGCATGTGATGACGAACATGGCCCTGCTCAGGCCGGGCGTCTCGTTTACGGAACTTTCGCAGCGCGGCCACAAGCTTCCAGCGGAATTCGTCGAACAACGCTACGGTGTCATGATGCACGGTATCGGGCTGTGTGATGAATATCCGGCCATCCTCTATCCCGAAGATTTTATACCTGGAGCGTTCGACTACGTGCTGGAACCGGGCATGACCTTATGCGTGGAAGCCTATGTCGGCGCGGTTGGCGGACGCGAAGGCGTCAAACTGGAGGAACAGGTGCTGATCACCGACAGCGGCTACGAAAATCTCTCCAACTGTCCTTTCGACCAGGCCTTGATGGCCTGAGCTTCTCCGGCGGGTGCTTCCCCCTCAAGAACTTTGGTCGAGCCAGTCTGCGAAAAGGCGCGCTTTCACAGAAGCCCGCGGATTGATCTTGAGATAGAACGGCACCGGCGAAGGAATGGCGTCAGGCACGAGCCTCCTTAGCCGCCCCGCTTGCAGGAGGCTTTGAATGAGCCCCTCCCATCCCAATACGGCCCCAACATCGTCTTGCGCCGCCTGGAGCGCGATCATGTAGTTGTTGACATGAAAGCCGCGGCCTTTGGGGGCAGGCTGCGAAAGCGCGGCGAACCAGTCGGTCCAGGTCGTCCAATCGGTTTCCTCGATGCTCGAATGGATCAAGGGCGCCCGCAGCAGGTCTTCCAGTCGGGTGATGCGGTGCTCAGCCGCGAAACTGTCCGTTCCCACCGCGACGATGCGGTCCTGAAAGAGCTCCCTGTATTCGATGCCGTCGTCTCGCGGATTGCCGTAGCGGATGTTCAGATCGCAGCGACCGACGCCGACCGGCACGTCGCTGACAATCTGGGAGACGGTGACGGAAGGATGGAGCTTCCAGAAAGCCGAGATCTTGGGTGTGAGCCACAGCGCGCTGACGGCGGTGGTGGTGCCGATGGTTAGGTCGACCGCTTCCGGCTGCCCGCGCAACTGGGCGACGGCTTCGGAAATCGTCTCGAAGCCCCGTTGGATGGCAAGGAACAGGAAGGCCCCTTTTTCCGTCAGTTCGACGCCACGAAACCGGCGCACGAACAGGCTGCACGCGAGGTCTGTCTCCAGCGCCTTGATCTGATGGCTGATCGCGGCGGGCGTTACGTTCATCTCCTGCGCGGCCTTCTTGAAGCTCAAATTGCGGGCGGCAGCCTCGAAGCTGATCAGCGCGGTCATGGAAGAGAAGTCATAGGGCCGGCGCATGTGGCCTCCTTCGGGGAGCTTATGGTCCCTTTGCCTGAGATTAATTGATCTAACTCAAGATGAAATTTAATGCCATTGTCAAAAGGATTGTGGGCGCTAGTGATGTTAAATCATCTGAACCATAGGTCTCGGAAGCTAGGAGGTCACCACCCATGATCAACATTCAGGAACTGCTCAATCGCCGCATTCCGGGCCATGCCCTCGAGCAACCTTTCTACGTGTCGCCAGACGTGCTCCAGCTTGACCTCGAGCAGATCTTCTACAAGGAATGGCTCTACGCTATCCCGGCTTGCCAGTTGACGAAGTCCGGCAGCTACGTCGCCATGCGCATCGGCGCCTACGAGATCATCCTCGTCAGGGGACGCGACGGGGAGATCAGGGCATTCCACAATACCTGCCGCCATCGCGGCTCCATGATCTGCAAGGCCCGTGAGGGCCAGGTGGCCAAGCTTGTCTGCCCTTATCACCAATGGACCTACGATCTGGACGGAAAGCTGATGTGGGCCAACAACATGGGCGCGGATTTCGATCCGACCAGTCACGGCCTCAAGCCGGTACACCTGCGAAATCTGAGCGGCCTGCTCTATGTCTGCGTGGCCCAGGAGCCACCTGAATTCGAGCCCTTCGCTCGGGATGCGGCTCCCTATCTCGACGTGCATGACCTGTCAGACGCCAAGGTGGCCTATACCTCGACAGTCGTGGAAAAGGGCAACTGGAAGCTGGTCTGGGAGAATAACCGCGAGTGCTACCATTGCAGCGCCAATCATCCGGCGCTCTGCCGGTCGTTTCCGCTGGACCCCGAGATCGCTGGCGTATCGGCCGATGGAACGATTTCCGCCAAGCTGCAGGGGCATTTCGACCGCTGCGCCGCTGCCGGCGCCCCGGCGCAATTCCTGGTTGGCGGCGACGGGCAATTCCGGCTGGCGCGCATGCCGCTGGAGGAGACGGCCGTCAGCTTTACGATGAATGGCAAGGCGGCGGTCGACAAGCCGCTTGGCCGTGTCCAACCGCCGGACGCCGGCTCCTTGCTCGTCTTCCACTATCCGAGCACATGGAACCACTTCTTGCCCGACCATTCGCTGACATTTCGTGTCATGCCGGTCGGCCCGACCGAAACCGAAGTCACCACCACCTGGCTGGTGCACAAGGATGCGGTCGAGGGTGTGGACTATGACCTCAAGCGCCTCACCGAAGTGTGGACCGCAACGAATGACGAGGACCGCGAAGTGGTCGAAGCGAACCAGAATGGCATCCGCTCTCCAGCTTACGCTCCCGGCCCCTATGCGCCCGAATGGGAGAGCGGCGTAATCCAGTTCGTCGACTGGTACGCCACCTGGATGGAACAGGCCGCCGAACCGCACCGCATAGCGGCGGAATAGCCGTCCATGGTCTCTTCTGTCGCGAGACCCAGGCTGGTGCTGTGGACGGACGCGGAGGAACTGGAGTGCGTCGACGTCTTGCCGGAGGCGCCCAACGTCGTCACCTTTTCCTTCCGCAGCCCGTCCGGCGCCCTGTTCGGCTTCGATCCCGGCCAGTTCCTGACACTGGAGCTACAGCTTCCGGACGGGCCGACCCATCGCACCTTTACGATATCGTCCTCCCCCTCGCGGCCGACTTCGCTGACGATCACGGTGAAGGCGCAGCCGGATTCGATCGGTACGCGCTGGATGTTCGACAATCTGCGGCCCGGCATGCAGTTGAAGGCGATCGGGCCGGCCGGCCGGTTCTCGATCGTTCACCATCCCGCAGATAAGTACCTGTTCATATCAGCCGGGTCGGGCATCACGCCGATGATGTCCATGACTACCTTTCTCTATGACTCCGGGCTGAATCCGGACATCGTCTTCGTCAATTGCGCCAGGCGGCCGTCGGAGATCGTCTTCCGGCAAAGTCTGGAACATATGACGACGCGGGTCACCGGCATCGACCTGAAATGGGTAGTGGAGGAGACTGATCCCTACCGGCCTTGGACGGGTTATAGGGGCATATTCAACCAGTTGATGCTCGGGCTCATGGCCCAGGATTATCTGGAAAGAGAGGTCTTCTGCTGCGGGCCAGAACCGTTCATGCAAGCCGTGAGGGGCGCTCTCTCGGGCCTTGGCTACGATATGGAACGCTACCATCAGGAAAGCTTCCAGGCGGAGCCACATGAAGCGGAGGCGGTTCCCGAAGACGTAGAGCCACAGGATCACAAGACCGCGGAAATACGCTTCGCGGTGTCGGATGTGGTGACGAAATGCAATGAGACCGATACGATTCTTGAAACTGCCCGGGCATCCGGCGTCCCGATATCTTCGGGCTGCAGCATGGGTATTTGCGGTACGTGCAAGGTGCGCAAACTCGACGGCCAGGTGCACATGGTGCACAACGGAGGCATCACCGACGAGGATGTTGCCGAAGGATACATCCTCGCCTGCTGCTCCAAACCGCTCGGAACCGTGACTTTAGAGCTTTAGAATCGTTGACAGGATCCGTAAATTCCACGCCTTTAGGTAGCTAGGACAGGGGGGCCGGCGTAGTTTGTGTAGATGGAAGTGTAGAAGCATGGCAGCCACACTGTGTGGAATTGCAAGCACCATCTCATTTGGGTGGCGAAACACCCCTTGATGTCTTGACAGCGGCAGCGCCGGTGGCTGAACGTAGTGCGACAGCTCCGGACTTCAACCTGAAGCATCCTTTCCTACGTGCGCGCCGACAAGCTTGAGGCGTTCGCTGGCTGCCGGGAAGCTGATCATTTACGCTGGCTGCCGGCGACGTTTCCGCCGCTGCGGTAAACTTAGCGCCGAGATCAACAAGATAAGGTGAGAAGCACCGTAACGCAGGAAAAACGAGGTAACAGGCCCCGCTCTGCTATCAACGCAAATCCATCGTCTGCGATAGGAACCAGTCAACCAATACAATCAGATTCTCATTTTTGATGCCGCGATCATTAGCTATCAGAAAGAAAGCGCTTCCTGTTGTCACCTCAATATCCAGCGGCTTGACCAGCAGTTTGTTGCGCAACAGTAGTTGCGCAGAGAAATTCCAGCCAAGTGCGATCCCTTCACCGGCCAAGGCGCCCTGCATGACCAACTGATAATCGTTGAGCACCATGTTCGGTGCGCCTTGAACCGAATTGCCACCTGCCGCAGCGAGCCACTCGCCCCAACTGATGCGCTTGCGAAATGCATCGACAGAATGTAGCAACTGGTGCGCCGAAAGGTCAGCCGGCGTCTGTAGCACGGGGTTTCCGGCAAGGTATGCGGGCGAGCACACCGGAAATACGACTTCGTTGCAAACGTACCAGCTGTTCGCTCGCTCAAAACCGCGCTCCCGGATCCAGATCGTCATGTCGACCTGCGAGTCCGGCTCGACATCCCGGTCGGTGGTGACGACCTTGATCCTGAGCCTGGGGTGGTCGTGCTGCAGGTGATAAAGTTGCGGCATCAGCCAATGGGCGGCAACCGATGTCGAGGCCGCGATGGTGAGATATTGCGTGCCGGTCGATGAGATGGACTTCAGACTGTCTTCCATCTTGAAGAAGCTTGCATGGACACTGTCATATAGCAGCCGGCCCGCCTCGGTCAGCTTGACGCCCCTGTTGTCTCTAACGAAAAGCGCCACCCCACAATGCTTTTCCAGCGCCTTGATCGAGTGCGACACACTCGGCTGCGTGACGTTCAGTTCGCCAGCCGCATTCTTGAAGTTCAGGTGCCTCGCAGCGGCTTCGAATACGAATAGCGAATGCGGGGAGGGCAGGAAGGATCGCAGGTTTGACATGAATTACATTGATATCAAGCGACTTCTTTCTCGTCTACAGGCAGGGCCTTCCGCGTGCTTAGCTATCGAATGAGTTGAGCGGGCTTCGATCGTCGAGGCGACGCGTCTTCCCTGAATCGAATGAGTTGAACGTGGCTTGGAACAGACCGAACTCGCTTCCGGAACGTATCGCGGTGCCGCCGCCGCATCGCGAGCCTACGCTCTCTGGCTGGTATCTCGCTTCAGGCACCGAACTGCCGCTGGTGCCGCAACGCGGCGAGACGATTTGCGATTGCCTCGTCATCGGCGCGGGCTGGATGGGGCTTCACGCTGCGCGGCGGTATGCTGAATTACAACCCGATGCATCGGTTGTCCTGGTCGATGCGGGCCGCATCGGCAACAATGCCTCGGGCCGATGCATGGGCTTTGCCATCGATCTTGCTCACAATCCGCGCAAGCAGGATTTCGTGGAAGACATTCAGGGAAATCGGGATGAACTTCTCACCAACCTGGACGGCAACGCCTACCTGAAATCCGCCGTCGAGGATCTGGGCGTGGAATGCGATTGGGACCCGCAGGGCAAATACCACAGCGCTGCAACGGATCACGGTGTCGCCGACCTGGTTCGCTTCTCGGAGGCGCTGGATCGCATGGGGCAGCGGTATCGCTGGGTGGAGCGCGAGGAAATCCAGGAAATAACCGGAAGCAGACATTACATCAGGGCGCTGCACCACCCCGGCACCATTTTGATCCAGCCTGCGAAGTATCTGAAAAATGCCGCCCGGCTGCTCCCTGGGAATGTGAGTGTTCATGAGAATACGCCGGTGGTGAGCGCCCGGTATGGCAAGCCGGTTCACGTTTTTGAAACGCAAACGGGTCTGATCCAGGCACGCAAGGTTATCATTTGCACTGCGGGCTACCTGACGAAGTTCGGTTTCTACGCAGGCAGCGCCATTCCAGTCTACACCTTTGCCAGCATGACCCGCCCGCTGACGGACACAGAACAGGCCAGGGCCGGGAGCCACGACGCTTACGGGCTTATTCCGGCGAACAGTTTCGGAACCACGGTCCGACGCACGTCCGACAACCGGCTCGTCCTCAGGAATGTCTACTCCTATGCAAGCGACTTCAAGACGACGCTGCATGACGTGGAGCGCGCCAGGAAGCAGCAGCAGCTCGCCTTCGATAGGCGCTGGCCCGAACTTTCGTCGATGGGCTTCGTCGCCAGTTGGGGTGGGTTGCTCACTCTGGCGCAGAACGGCGGGATGGTCTTCGGTCAGTTGGCGCAAGACGTCTTCGGCGCCGCTTTTTGCAACGGCACCGGAGTTTCAAGGGGCACCGCTTTCGGGAAGGCGGTCGCTGAACTGGCAACGGGCCTGACGTCGCCGGTTGGCGAAATCCTCAAACGGCGCGCTGCGCCGACGAGGGCATATCCGAAGATCATAACGTCTGCTGGAGTTCGCTTCGTGACCGGATGGCGGTTCAGGCAAGCGGGCAGAGAAGTCTAGAGCTCAGGAAGGGACAGGTAGAATGGCCGATTTGAAAGGCATCAACCTTGCGATGCAGACTCCGTTCGACAGCGACGGTTCGGTGAACTTCGCGGTTTTCGAAGAACTGATAGACAAATACGTAGATGCCGGTGTCCATGGCCTGGTGTTCGGCTCGGGTACCGGGCAGCACCCCTATCTCACGGAAAACGAGTGTAACCGCCTCTACGAGATCGGTGCAAAGCTCGTGAACGGTCGCTGCAACGTCGTTTGCCAGACGTCCGCCCTGAACGTCGATGAAGTCATCCGGCGATCGCGCCATGCCGAATCGGTCGGGGCCGACGCACTCATGATCCTTCCGCCGTATCTCGAGGGACCGGACGACGACGACGGCCTTCTCTCCTTCTACAAAGACATTGACGCTGAGGTCGGGATCGACATCATTGGGTACAACATTCCGCAGGCCACCGGCATCTCTGTCTCCATCGGGCTGCTGGGACGGTTAAACCAGCTCAAGAATTTCAATTACATCAAGGATAGCGCCGGGGACCTCACTATCCACCAGGAATATCTGCGGACGTCGGCTTCGGTCCTCAATGGATGTGACACCACAACGGTTTATGCCCTGATGGCGGGTGCGAACGGCGTCATCTGGGGAGGCGCGAATTATATGCCGCGCGAGGCGGTGGCGTTGTACGAGTTTGTGGCCACGAAGCAATATGCGCAGGCCCTGGAACTGTGGCAGCGGATGTTGCCTTCGCTCCTCTTCATCTGGACGACCCGTTACATCCCGTCGGTCATCAGGGCGTCCCAACTTCGTGGCTTTGGCACCGGCAATGTCCGCAAGCCACTGGCCAAACTGACCGAAGGTCAGGACCGGGCGCTTCAGCGCGCGCTTGAACCGCTGCTGCTTGCCTGACCGAGCTGTATCACATCTGAAGGGCGTGGCCTGACCGGATTTCGATCACTGCGATCGCGACACCGAAGCCTTTGAATGGGAGAACCAAATTGAACGGTCGACATTCTCAACCGGTTGGATTGATCACTGGCGGAGGCCGCGGGATGGGCGCCGCCATTGCACGAGAGCTTCATAGCCGCGGCTATCGCCTTGTCCTCATGTCGCCTTCCACAAGCGCCGAGAAACTGGCGGAAGCGTTGGGAGGCAAGGGCCTGCGCGGATCGACCGACAACCTTGCCGACCTTGAAGCGCTCGTGGACACGGCCCGTTCCGCCTACGGTCGTATCGATGCAGTCGTCAACCATACGGCCCATCCGCCGACCGGTTCGATCCTCGACTTGGAGGATGCCGTTTGGGAGGGAGGAAATCAGTCGATCCTTCTTTCCGTGCACCGCATGGCTCGTCTGGTGACGCCGGTCATGCTCGACCAGAAACGGGGAGCCTTCCTCAACATCACGACGCTGGCGACCTTTGAACCGGATGCGAACTATCCGATCTCCTGCGCGTATCGCGCCGCCGTCGCGGCTTACACGAAGATGTACTCAGATAAGTATGGGCCGCACGGCATACGCATGAACGCCCTGCTGCCCGGCTATATTGACAGCATGGATCATTCGCCCGACGTGGTACCGGCGATACCGTTGCGACGCATAGGTTCGGTAACGGAAATAGCGAAGACGGCTGCATTCCTGCTTTCGGAAGACGCCGGTTACATAACCGGGCAGAACTTGCGGGTAGATGGCGGGCTCACAAGGCACATGTGAGAGGGTCTGCCTGTATGGCGTGTTCAAAATCCCGGTTGGCAGGATGGACTACTTTCATCACTTTGCGCCGTCGTACTTCTGCATGAGTGGCGTACGTCGGTATCCGCCCCCGGAAACCTCGAACGTATTTCTGTGACGCCGTTAATTGTGTACTTTTGGAATACAATTTTCTTGACTCGCCCCTCAGGTGGCGCAATGGTGCGGCAACTGAGCCTTGAGGTTTGCAATGAAGATCCGCAAAAACAGTCTCTATGACGACCTGAAACGCCAGATCCTGACGATGGAACTCGATCCGGACGCCGATCTGGACGAAGTCAGCCTGAGCTTACGCTATGGCATCTCCCGCACGCCTGTTCGCGAAATCTTCCGCCGTCTGGCGGGAGAAGGATACGTCGACATCCGGGAGAATCGTGGTGCCCGGGTCGTTCCGATGAACCACTCGACTTTGCGCAACTTCTTCCAGGTTGCGCCGATGATCTATGCCGCTATCGGGCGGCTTGCGGTGCAGAACTTCAAGTCAAGGCAGCTTACCGACCTCAAGGACACGCAGGAACGCTTTCGCGCCGCGAACATCGCCAGCGACGTGCTCGTCATGGTCCTGGAGAACAACCGGTTCCACGAAATCATGGGCGAGATGTCGGGCAACGTTTATCTTCGCGCAAGCCTCAGCCGGCTGCTCATCGACCACGCCCGCATCGGCCACACCTTCTTCCATCCGAGCAACGAGGACATGAACAAACGCCTGAAGCTGTCGGTTGACCATCATGATTCCTTCATCGCCGCCATAGCCGCCCAGGATGAAGATGCCGTTGTCGATCTTGTGTTCGATCATTGGGAGCTATCCCGGGAAAACATGGAGATGTTCATCGCGCCGGCGCCATTGAAGGCAGACGCCCTTGTCGATGGTTCGCAGTTCGCCTCAACGGAGAAACCATCTTGAAATTCGAAGGCATCTACACGCCGGCGATCACGCCGCTCCAGCCCGATGGGCAGATCGATAGAGAAGCGTTCGCGGCAGTTCTTGAGTCGCTGATTGAAGCGAAAGTCCATGGCATCGTCGTCGGCGGTTCCACCGGCGAGTATTATGCCCATACCGCGCAGGAGCGGTTCGACCTGGCTTCCTATGCCAAGGAGGTCATCGGGACGCGGCTGCCGCTCATTCTCGGCACCGGGGCAACGCGCACGGAAGATGCCATCGAGTATGCCAAGGCGGCGAAGGCGATCCACGCGGATGCCATCCTGGTTACATCGCCGCCTTACGCCTTGCCTACCGAACGCGAGAACGCCGTTCATGCGCTGAGCATCGATCGCGCCGCCAACCTTCCGGTCATGCTTTACAATTATCCAGGGCGGATGGGCGTATCGATGGGCAGGGAATACCTCGCCCGGGTTGGCAAATCGAAAAACGTCGTTGCGATCAAGGAAAGCGCCGGGGAGATGGCCCGCGTCCATATGCTGGCGCGAGATTTTCCGCATATCGCTCTGTCCTGCGGGTGGGATGACCAGGCTCTGGAGTTTTTTGCCTGGGGCGCACGTAGCTGGGTTTGCGCCGGTTCGAACTTCATTCCGCGCGAACACGTGGCGCTCTACGAGGCCTGCGTCATCGAAAAGAACTTCGACAAGGGTCGCCGGATCATGTCGGCCATGTTGCCGCTGATGGACTTCCTCGAAGGCGGAAAATTCGTTCAGTCGATCAAGTTCGGCTGCGAACTGGCCGGGTTGAAAGCGGGTTCGGCCCGCGCGCCGCTGCGGGGGCTGAATGCCGACGAGAAACGCAGCCTGCAAACGATCGTCACGAATCTGAAGCGGACTGTCGCGCAGATCACCGCGGGAGCCAACAATGCATGATGTTCTGACTGCCGCTGAATATGCGGCGATTGCCGAAACGATGCCCTTTCCGTCGAACGCGTTCATCGACGGCGCGTTCCGGCCGTCGGCTTCCGGAAAGACCTTCAAGACCTCCAATCCGGCTACCGGCAAGGTACTGACGGAAGTCGCCGCCTGCGACGCTGCCGACGTCGACTATGCCGTCGAGAAGGCCAAGCAGGCCTTTGACGACGGTCGCTGGCGCTTGCAAGCACCCGGCGAGCGCAAGGCGGTTCTTTTGAAACTTGCCACGCTGCTCGAACGCAATCGCTACGAACTCGCCGTCCTCGAAAGTCTCGATAGTGGCAAACCGGTTGGCGAATGCCAGTCGGTCGACCTTCCCGATGCCATCCATACTATCCGTTGGCACGCCGAACTGATCGACAAGATCTACGACAACACCGCTCCTGTCGGAGCGGATGCGCTGACGATGGTGGTCCGTGAGGCGATCGGAGTCGTCGGGCTGGTGCTGCCGTGGAACTTCCCGCTCTTGATGCTGGCATGGAAGATCGGGCCGGCGCTGGCGGCCGGTTGCTCGGTCGTTGTGAAGCCGGCGCAGGAAACGTCGCTGACGACCTTGCGTGTTGCCGAATTGGCCCATGAAGCCGGCGTTCCGGCTGGTGTCTTCAACGTTGTGACGGGAAGCGGCAAGGACGCCGGCGAGCCGATCGGCATGCATATGGACGTGTCGATGGTTAGCTTCACCGGCTCTACGGCGACCGGCAGGCGCTTCCTGCGCTACGCTGCCGATTCCAATCTGAAGCGCATCGTTCTCGAGTGCGGCGGCAAGAACCCCGCCGTCGTGTTGAACGACGTCGAGGACCTTGACCTCGTTGCCGAGCAGATCGTCAACGGCGCCTTCTGGAACATGGGCGAGAACTGCTCGGCGACGTCGCGGCTGATCGTCCATGTCGATGTCAAGGACGAGTTGATGAAGCGCATCGGCGCCTACATGCGCGAATGGAAGATGGGCGACCCGCTCGATCCTGGCAACCGCGTCGGCTCTCTGGTCAGCAAGGCGCATTTCGAGAAGGTCAAATCCTATCTCGATCAGGTCAAAGCCGAGAAACTGACCGTTGCTTTCGGCGGTGGAACGGAAAAAGCCATCTTCGTCGAGCCGACGGTGATTGACGGTGTCGGTCGCGACAGCCGTCTTTTCCAGGAAGAGATATTCGGCCCGGTGCTTTCCGTCACCACGTTCAACAGCATTGCCGAGGCGACCGCGCTGGCCAACGACACCGTGTATGGGCTGACCGCGTCCGTCTATACCTCCAGCCTCAAGAACGCGATCCGACTTTCGCGCGAGATTCGCGCTGGCGTCGTCACGGTGAACTGCTTTGGCGAGGGCGACGCGACGACCCCCTTCGGCGGCTACAAGGAATCCGGTTTCGGCGGCCGCGACAAGTCGATCTGGGCCCATGACCAATACACCGAGCTCAAGACGATCTGGATCGACGTTTCGGATCGGTCGGTCGACGAGACGGTGAGATGATCGACCACGTCATCAAGCGTTTGCCGGTCGATACCGGAACCTCGGGCTGGCTTGCGATAAGCGACCGCACAATGCCCGTAAGGACGCTCGATAACGATGTTCATGCCGACTGGCTCATCGTTGGTGCAGGCTTCGCCGGCCTCTCGGCGGCCCGCCGGCTGGCCCAGCTACGGCCCGGCGACAAGATTGTGGTGGTCGATGCCCGGGAGTTAGCGCAAGGGCCGGCAGGACGCAATTCCGGCTTCATGATCGATGTGCCCCACAACCTCACATCGGGCGAATATTCTGTTGCCGACGAGGCTTCGACCAAGCTCGAGATCGAGCAGAACCGCCTCGCCATCTCCTTTGCGGCGCACGCCGCGGCCGAATACGGCATGTCTGGCGAGACGTTCGATCCTGCCGGCAAAATCAATGCGGCGGCGACTGAGCGCGGAATAAAGCTCAACGCCGATTACACCGCCTCGCTGAAGCGGATAGGGGAGGAGAGCAGATTGCTCGATGCCGCCGAAATGCGCGAAATCACTGGATCGACCTACTATCTGGGTGGCCTCTACACGCCGGGAGCGGTCATGATCCAGCCGGCGGATTACATCCGTGGCCTCGCGCGCGGGCTTCACTCCAAGATCGACCTTTTCGAGAATTCACCGGTCGTGGAACTGCGGCGGGACGGCAACAACTGGACGGCGCGCTCGCATCGCGGATCGGTGACGGCACCCAAAGTGATCCTCGGAGTAAACGGCCATATTCAGGAGTTCGGTCACTTTCTCGGTCGGCTGATGCATGTTTTCACCTACGCTTCGATGACGGCATTTTTCTCCCAGCTAGAGTTCGGCGCGCGGCCGGCCGGAAGGGAGCGATGGGGGCTGCTTCCGGCTGACCCGATGGGCGCTACGGTCAGGAAGATCACCACCGGCGGTCGATCCCGGATCGTAATCAGAACCCGTTATACCTACGATCCGAGCATCAAAGTCTCGCAGAAACGGGTCACCCAGATCGCAGCCGAGCAACGGCATTCTTTCAATGCGCGCTTCCCCGATCTTGCGAAACTGCCTTTCGAATTTAGTTGGGCTGGGCGTCTGTGCCTTAGCTGGAACCATGTGCCGGCCTTCGGCGAGGTTGAGGAAAACCTTTACTCCGCGTGCTGCGAGAACGGGCTGGGCACGGTCAAGAGCACCCTTGCAGGAATGATGGCTGCCGATCTGGCGACCGATACCGATTCCGGGCAGCTGGAAAAATATGTGGACCAGCCGGAACCGAAAAAATTGCCGCCCGAGCCGCTTGCGTGGCTTGGCGCCAATGCGGTGATCCGCTGGCACGAATTGCGGGCGGGTCGCGAAGGATAGCCTTTCGCCTCGCAATGACGAAGGTAGCTGAGTGCGGTCTTCGAAGAAAGTGGGAACTGAACGGAGGAGTATGAAATGAAAGTCTTATGGAAAGCGTTATGCGCCGTCGCGATGATCGGACTGGCCATGTTGCCGGCCCATGCCGAAGACAAGACCATCAGCATGGGCACTATGTCGTGGGAAGATCTTACGCCGATTACCGGCATCACGAAGAAAGTTCTGGAAGACGCCGGCTATACCGTCAAGGTCACCGAGTTTTCGGAGTGGGGCATTGCCTACGCCGCCCTCACCAAAGGTGACGTCCAGATCCTAGCCTCGCAGACCGACTACGTCGCTCAGGACTATTGGGACAAGAACAAGAATAAACTTGAGAAACTCTCGCCGGTGTCACACGGGCTTTTCCAGGCATTGGCTGTGCCGAAATACGTCGACATCGACTCGATGGATCAGCTCAATGAAAACGCCGACAAGTTCGGTGGGAAGATCGTGGGTATCGAGCCGGGGTCAGGTCTTATGCGTGACACTGCCAACGCCGTAAAGGCGTACGACCTCAAGCTGCAACTGGTCGAAGGCAGCAGCGCTGCCATGACAGCTGCCTTGAAGGCGGCAATCGACCGCAAGGATTGGGTCGTCGTCACTCTCTGGACTCCGTCGTGGATGGCTCAGAAATTCGACGTCAAGTTCCTGCAGGATCCCAAGGGCGTCTTTCCCCCGGCTCAGAGCTACTATTGGATTGGTCACAAGGGCTTTGCTGCCGAGCATCCACACGCGCGTGAGGTGATCGCAAGTGTGTTTGTACCGCTTGAGGTCAACACCGCAATCAACGGCGAGGTAAAGGATGGCAAGACCATGGATCAGGCTGTCAAGGATTGGACGGATAATAACGCCGATCTGCTGAAGCGCTGGGAAAATATCAAGAGCGAATAGTAGCGTCAAACGGCCGCCTGGCTTCTCAGCTGGGCGGCTCTCCGCAATTGTGGTCGGTTGCGATCTACAACGAACCAATCCAGAGGGCGAAATGAACTCCTCGACGATCGAAACCAACGAGGTGCTGGTCGACTGTCAGTCGGTCTGGAAGGTCTTCGGTAAGGACTCCGTTGCCGCCATCAAGGCAGTAACGGAAGGCGGCCTCACGAAAACGCAGGTACTGAGCGATTATAATTGTGTGGTGGGTGTCTCCGGCGCCAGCTTTCAATTACGCCGGGGTGAGGTCTTCTGCGTCATGGGCCTGTCTGGCAGCGGCAAGTCGACCTTGATCCGGCTGCTCAATCGTCTCATCACGCCCAGCCTGGGCAAAGTGCTCGTCAAGGGCAAAGATCTGGCGACACTGAGCGCAGCCGAACTGCGCGTGATGCGCGCGCGTCACATCGGCATGGTTTTCCAGAGCGTGGCTCTGCTGCCGCAGCGCTCGGTTCTCGAAAATGCCGCCTTTGGCCTTGAAGTCCAGGGCATAGCGAAAGCTGAACGAAACAAGACGGCTCGGCAATCGCTTGAAATGGTGGGTTTGGGAGAGTGGATCAATCATTATCCCTCCCAGCTTTCCGGTGGCATGCAACAGCGTGTCGGGTTAGCGCGCGCTTTGGCCGCCGATCCGGAAATCATTCTCATGGATGAGCCTTTCAGCGCGCTCGACCCGTTGATCCGAAGGCAGCTTCAGGACGAATTCCGGCAATTGAACAAGAAACTCGGGAAGTCCTCGGTCTTCATCACCCACGACCTCGACGAGGCCATCCGCATCGGTGACCGCATCGCGATCATGAAGGACGGCATCATCATCCAGGTCGGGACCGCCGAGGAGATCGTGGCGAACCCGGCCGACGCCTATGTGGCCGAGTTCGTGGCCGGCATCTCGCGGCTGCATCTCGTCAGGGCGCACTCGGTGATGGGCTCTGTGGCGGATTTCAAACGCGAGCAGCCGAACGAGGATCTCGGTCTGCTGCCCAAAACGACGCCGCAGGCTGACATCGATGAACTGATTGGCCTGACCATAGAATCGGACCGGGGCGGGATTGCGGTGGTGGAAAACGGTTCCGTCATCGGCATCGTCACGACACGGGGTCTGTTGCGCGGGGTCAAAGGTACGCCATCGAGCGAGCGCGCTACCGCCAGCCTGCCAACCAGTTGAGGCAATTTCGTCATGGATACTTCAGCCTTGACTGATACCTTCGATGCATGGACCGACGCAGCCCTGGAATGGCTGGACGACAATGGCGGGTTTATATTCGATTTCCTGCGGACGGTGCTCGGAGGCTTTTACGATGGCGTGCTGTGGGCGCTTAACGTATCCCCGTTTTATATCGTCGCGTTGATTTTCGCTGTTTTGGGTTGGCGCCTGATAAATTTCTGGTCTGGTGCGCTGATCGGCGCAGCCTTGATCTTCTGCGCCATGATGGGCCTTTGGCCAGAAACCACGAGCACCTTGGCCCTTGTGGTGACCGCGACAGTCCTGGCGCTGGCGATCGCGCTGCCCATGGGCGTTGTTGCCGGTTTCAGCCCGACGCTCAACCGTCTGCTTGGGCCGGTCATGGATCTGATCCAGACAATGCCGCCCTACATTTACCTGCTGCCCGCCATCGCCTTGTTCGGCTTTGGGCCTGCAACGGCAATGGTCGCCACTGTCGTCGTGGCGCTGCCGCCGGCACTGCGGCTGACCGCCCTCGGCATCCGCCTGACCCCCACCGAGTTCATCGAACTGGGCCAAGCCACCGGCATGAACGCCTGGCAGATGTTCTATAAGATCCGCCTGCCTTTCGCGATGCCGAGCATCATGGCCGGCATCAATCAGAGCCTGATGATGGCCTTCGGCATGGTTGTGATCGCCGGTATCGTCGGGTCGGGTGGGCTTGGCCAGACGATCTATGAAGCCATCCGCACGCTCGATATCGCCAAGGCGATCGACGGCGCCATCGCTATCGTCATCCTGACGATGGTCCTGGATCGCCTGTCGCAAAGCGGAGTTAATACCGGGCAGGGAGAACACGCATGAATCTCTCCGATATCCACTTGTCCCCTGGCGTCCTCTTGGCGCCGGCGATCGATTGGCTCAACATCAATCTGCACCCGATGTTCGCGGCAATCAGCGCCGTCATCGAAACGATCCTCGGCGGCGTTGAAACGGCGCTGCTGTCGATGCCTTTCTATGTGTTGATCGCCGTTGTAGCGGGGCTCGCCTTTGCGTTCATCGGCCTGCGGGCGGCAATCCTGGCTGTCTGCACGCTGAGCTTCTGCCTGTTGGCAGGGCTTTGGGAAGACTCGATGAAAACCATTGCGCTGGTGTCGGTCGCGGTCATCGTATCGGTGCTGATCGCATTTCCGCTCGGCATCCTCGCCAGCCGCGTGAAAGGCTTCGAAACCGCCGTCCGGCCTGTGCTCGACATCATGCAGACCGTGCCGCCGTGGGTTTATCTCATCCCCGCCGTGATGCTTTTTAGTCTGGGGCGCGTGCCTGCTATTATGGCTACGATCGTCTATGGCATTCCGCCGATGCTTCGGCTGACGACGCTTGCGTTCAACCAGGTCCCCAAAGACCTGCTCGAACTTGGTCAGGCCATCGGCGCGCCTCCACGCTCGATCCTGATGAAGATCGAAATCCCCGCCGCCATGCCAACGCTGCTGGTCGGTCTAAACCAATGCATCCTGCTGTCGCTGGCGATGGTGGTGCTGGCAGGGCTCGTCGGGGCCGGTGGCCTGGGTGGTGAAGTCACGCGCGGTCTGACCCGCATGGAAATGGGGCTGGGCCTTCGGGCGGGGCTCGCGATCGTCGCGGTGGCGCTGCTTCTCGACGGGCTCTCTCGCGGCGCGTTGCAGCGCGCCAACAGGCCAACAAATAAATAGCAAGGCTGGCGGAGGGCTTCACACATGCGGCGCAGTTTCTTTTGTATCGATGCCCATACCTGCGGCAACCCTGTTCGCGTCGTTGCCGGTGGCGGTCCTTTGCTGCCTAACCTTCCGATTGCCGAGCGCCGCGAGATTTTTGTTCGCGACCACGACTGGATTCGCAAGGCGCTGATGTTTGAGCCGCGCGGGCACGACATCATGTCCGGTGCGATCATTTACCCGGCCTCGCGGAAGGACTGCGACTTTGCGGTATTGTTCATCGAGGTCAGCGGCTGCCTGCCGATGTGCGGAGCAGGGACCATTGGGGTGGTGACGGTCGCTATCGAAGAGGGCCTGGTAACCCCTCGGGTAGCCGGTAAACTCTCAATCGAAACACCGGCGGGGCGCGTCGATATCGACTACGACAAGCCGGGCGACTTCGTCGAGAGCGTGCGCATGTTCAACGTCCCGAGCTACCTGCATAGCGCGGATGTTAGCGTGGATGTTCCAGGTATCGGCACGCTGGTGGTCGACATCGCCTATGGCGGCAACTACTACGCGGTGGTCGAGCCGCAGCCGAATTGGGCGGGGTTGGACGGTTGCTCGGTCGACGACATCGTCAGCGTGAGCCGACGGCTCAGGACAGCGCTGACCGACATCTGCAACCCCGTTCATCCCGACGATGCCCGCATCCGTGGCGTCCATCATGCCCTTTGGTGCGACAAGCCGACCAGCGCGGCGGCCGATGGCCGCTCGGCGGTGTTTTATGGCGACAAGGCGATCGACCGGTCGCCCGGCGGCACCGGCACCTCGGCCCGGCTTGCGCAGTTGCATGGCAAGGGCAGGCTCAAGGTCGGCGATGCCTATCGCGCCGAAAGCCTGATCGGAACGATCTTCGAGGGCCGCGTCGAAGCCGCTGTCACTATCGGCCCCCACGAGGGTATTCTGCCAAGTGTCGGCGGCTGGGCTCGCATTATCGGGCATAACACCATCTTCGTGGACGACCGCGATCCGCTGGCGCACGGATTTCAGCTAACTTAATTGGAGTAGCACAATGATCGTTGAACGGGTGGGCATCATCGGCGGTGCGGGTTGGCTGGGTTCGGCTATTGCCGGGTCTCTGGTGTCATCAGGAGCGGTAGATCCCACGCGGTTAATTTGCTCCTATCGCTCGACCAAACCCAGCAATTCAACCGGCTGGCAATGGACGCAGGACAATGCCGAACTCGTCGCGACGTCTGACATCATTATCGTTTCGGTGCAGCCGGCCGATTGGCCTTCTCTTTCCATCAAAGCCGCTGATAAACTGGTGATTTCCGTGATGGCGGGAATAAGGATAGCCGACCTGCAACAGCGTACCGGCGCGAAGCGCCTGGCGCGCGCGCTGCCGAACGCAGCCGCAAAGGCCGGGGCTTCTTACACCCCGATCTTCATGAAATCTGAGATAGCTGACGACGACGCGACGGTACGCAACCTTTTCGAAGCCTGTGGTATCGTCGATCTGGTGGTCGAGGAGGATCAGATCGATTACTTCACGGGAATGTCAGGTTCCGGTCCCGCTTTCCCATCATTGCTTGTTGAAGCAATGATGGGGGACGCCATTGATCGTGGAATTCCTTCGGAGATCGCGCGGCGGGCCGCTTTGCAAACTTTGATCGGCGCTGCGCGGACCTTTGAGTTGCATGAAACCAATCCGGTCGAAACCGTAAAGGCGTTTGTCGACTACAAGGGCACGACGGCTGCCGCGATAAACAAAATGAGGGAGCTTGGATTTGCCTCAGCCGTGCGGGCCGGACTGGAAGCAGCCTACCTGAAAGCCCAAGCTCTTTCGCGAAACTAGTGTCATGATCACCAAAGAGGATGACCCGCGCCACGGTCGCTACGTCGCCGTATCGATGGCATAGATGCCGAGGGCGAAATTTCCTTTACGTCATCGCGGCCCAGGCATCATCAGTGCCGATCATACCGGCGTGCCGGACGCCATGGCCGGGCACGGCGTGGCCAAGGCGCTGCTGGAACTCATGGTCGATGACGCACGACAAACCGGCCTCCGCATCATCCCCCTCTGCCCATTCGTGCGCAAGTAATCTGCGCGTCACCCCGAATGGGCGGACGTGTTTACGACCGATCAGGGTGACACAGATCGCCAAGATTAGCAGCCCGATGATCGGAGACTAAGAAGGACTGACGTTACTGGCAGCATGCAAGTGAAGGCGTTGGTAGACCGTGCGGTATCGGAACTCGGTTCCCTTTGTCGCCTTCAATAATGCTGGCTCAAACCGCAAGTGGGCAGCGTGAAGATAGAAACTACCGGGCCGGGAGAGAATAGGCGACGATGTAATCGCCGCGATCGGGAGACTGGCGCGCTCCGCCCGCAGAGATCACCACATATTGCTTGCCGGTTTTCGGAGATTTGTAGGTCATCGGTCCGCCCTGGCTGCCGACGGGCAACCGGCCTTTCCAGACCTCCTTGCCGGTGGCGGTGTCCCAGGCGCGCAGATAGTAGTCCTGACTTCCGGCGAAGAACAGCAGACCGCCCTGCGTTGCAAGCGAGCCGCCCAGCGTCGGAAGACCGACGGGGAGGGGAAGCCCCATTTTAAGGCCCAGCGGCCCGGTATCCTCAACCGATCCGACCGGCACCTGCCAGGCGATCTTCTGCGTTTTCAGATCGATCGCCGTCATGGTTCCAAATGGCGGTTCCTGACATGGAACGCCCAGGGGTGACATGAAGCGATCCTTGATGACGGAGAAAGGTGTTCCGCCAAGCGGCACTTCGCCCATGCCTGCGTTCGGTGCTTCGCCACCTGAGGAAAGAGCGCCACTTTCCTGTTGCGGCACCATCTGAATCCAAAGACCCAGCCGCATATCGTTGACGAAGATCAGGTCATTGTTGGGGTCGGCGGAAATGCCGCCCCAGTTCATGCCGCCGAGCGAACCGGGAAAGGACAGCGATACGTCAACGTCGGGGACAGTGAAAAGTCCGTCATAGCGCATACCTTTGAACCAGATGCGGCAGATGAGCTGATCAAACGGGGTGGCGCCCCACATATCGGCTTCACGCAGCGTCTGCGCGCCGATCTGCGGCATACCGACGGAAAAGGGCTGTGTCGGCGAATAAGGCTCGTTTGGAATCGTACCGGGCCGTACGGGGCGCTCCTCGACCGCCGTCAGCGGTTCACCGGTTCTGCGGTCAAGTACGAAAATCTGCCCGGCCTTGGTGCCGACCACCAACGCGGGCACCCGCGATCCATCCGCCTTGGGGAAATCGATCAGGGTAGGCGCCATCGGCACGTCGAAATCCCACAGGTCGTTATGGACAGTCTGATAGACCCATTTGCGCACGCCCGTCGTCGCATCGACAGCCAGAACCGAGGCTCCATAGGTGAGATCGAGCTTGGTGCGGTTCGCTCCCCACAGATCGACGGAAGGGCTTCCGACCGGCATGAATACGGTATTCATCGCGGGGTCATAGGACATACCGGCCCAGACGTTCGGTGTGGATCGTTTGAAAGTTTCGCCCGGCTGGAGCGGCGCATTGGGATCATCGCTGCCCGGATCAAAATGCCAGCGCATCTGGCCGATAACGACGTCGAAGCCGCGCACCACGCCGCCGGGCATGTCCACTTTCACGTTGTCGGCGACACGTCCGCCGACAACGACCGTGGTGCCGGCCACAGTGGGGGCCGATGTCATCGTATAGTAGGCAATATTACCAAGATCGCCCATATTCTCGGTCAGATTGACGATGCCGTCGCGTCCGAAGCCGGTACACAATTTGCCGGTGTCGGCATTCAGGGCGACCAGCCGCGCATCAATGGTGTTCATGAGAACGCGGCGCTCGCAAGTGTCGCCCGCCGGAAGCGCGACCGGCGTTACCGGTGTTGCGCCGGGCTCCTCGGGTTGTTGCAGCGGCGCATTGATGTCGAAATAGGCCATGCCCCGGCAGCGCTCCCAGATGCCGCCGACATTGGCGTTGAAATCGGTGCGCCAGATCTGCTCGCCGGTGTCGACATCAAGGGCGATGACATTGTTTTTCGGCGTGCAGACAAAGAGCTTGTCTCCGATCTGCATGGGCGTGAGCTGGTCTTCGGCGCCAGAGCCGGTGGACTGCGGAATATCGCCGGTGCGGAATGTCCAGGCGACCTGCAGCTGATCGACATTATCGGCATTGATCTGGTCGAGCGCGGCAAAGCGGGTGCTTTCGGCGTCATTGCCGTAATTTGCCCAGTTCTTCTGTTCTTTCTGAGGGTCGACCGGAACCCGCTGCGCGACCGCTTTTTCAGCGGCGACTTCCGGGTGGATCTGGAACATGGAGACAAAGCCTGCAACAGCAGCGAGGCCGAGCACGGCTCCGGCTGCAAGTCCCGTTCTGGCGATTGTCCGGCCGTTCTCATTGCGGCTCAGGAGAGGGATGGTGAATGCCACGGCGGAGGCCCCGACCGTCAGGGCCATGAGGCGGGAGACCAGCCCCCAATAGTCGAAGCCGACTTCCCAAAGCGACCAGAGGATTGTGCCAAGAAAAACCAGGCCAAAGAGCCATACGCCGGACATGCGCCCGCGGCCGATCTGGATGGCGGCGGCCAGAAGGACAAGGCCGGTGACCAGGAAATACCAGCTTCCGCCGCGCGAGATGAGCATACCGCCGCCGACAACGAAGAACAGCCCGGCGGCGAGCAGGATCAGCGCCAGAAGCGCCAGCCAGATGCGGGCGGCTACAGGTAAGGAGTACGACGTGGGGGCCATGATCGTTGTACTTTCATGATTCAAAAACGCGGCAGGGCTTAAGCAGAACTAGTCTGCTATCCCGATAGCTGTAAACAAGTCCCGATGGCTTCACGAGCACGACCGCGCCATCGCCAGCCAAGAATACCGCCAGAAGGGCCGCTGCCCAGAATGCCGGGTACTCCCAACCGCCATCAGCATTGCTGAACAGCCAGCCCTTTTTGCCGTGGACGGTGACGATGGTTCCCACAATCAACGGCACAAGCAACACGGCTGCCCATCGCGGATAGATGCCAAGAATGAGACAAGCCGCGCCGACCAGTTCGGCCGCGATCGTGACGTAAGCCATCCAGCCCGGCAGACCAAGGGACTGAAAGAAGGAAATCGTGCCTGCGATACGTTCTTGATCGTATCGGCGACAAGTGGACGGTGCTGATCGTCTGTCTCTTGGTCAGGGGACCAATGCCGCGATCCTCATGGTTGTCGGGCAGCGGTATCTTCGCGCCGGGTTGCAGGACGGCGTCGGCGTAGAACATTTCGGAGAAGGTTTTGACCGGCGCGCGCTGACCCCACGCACTGCCGAGTATGAGCCGAACCTCCTTGCCCTCGCCTGTGATGAGGGGAAGGGCTTCCTTGTCCTGATGCTCGAAAGTCGCTGTCATGTCTTCATGAGCCTCGGGCAGGGCCACCCAAGTCTGGATGCCGAACAGCGACTGGTTCAGCCGGGCGCGGGTCTGCGCGCTGGTCCTTTCCGAGTGGGTCACGCCGTTTCCGGCGACCATCCAGTTGACCTCACCCGGATAAATCATCTGGTTGGTGCCGAGGCTGTCGCGATGCTGGAACTCGCCCTGATAGAGATAGGTGACGGTTGCAAGCCCGATATGGGGGTGGGGACGCACGTCGATGCCGCCCTCGTCGATGAATTCGGCCGGTCCCATCTGGTCGAAGAAGGACCGACCATCTGGCGCTTGGGCGCTGGCAAGGCGCGCCGCACCTCGAACCCGCCGAGGTCGCGCGATCGCGGCACGATCAGCGTCTCGATTTCATCGATATTGCCTGCTTCCGGGCATTTGGGGTCGATGTCGGGCATCCAGCTCATCAGTTTCTCCTTGGACCTGGTAAGTTAATCTGCAAGCGGCTAGCAGCTTTGATTCCTGCCGGCCACCACCCTCCTTGTATCCAAGCGACGATTGCAGGCCAGTATCGGGGGCAGCACGGGTTCGCGCGTTGGCTTCCCGTCGAGATCTGCGACATCAGCGCATTTATGGATAAGTCTGCGGGAAAATATAATTTGATAATTTGGGCGCTGCACGCGGTTGTGAAACCGCGTGCAGCAAGTCGTACTTTACTTCTTCGCGGCTTCCTGAGCGCGCGCGTAGCTTTCGGCCACGGCGTGGTACTCAGGAACCAGTTCGCTGTACAGCGAACCCCAGGTCGCGGCATCGTCGCGGTTCCAGGTGCGATGGGTTTCGCTGAGGATGGTGTTGGTCGTCACCGGTTGAATACCGGCGTTCGCCATGCGCAGCATGGCTGCGTCAGACGCCATCTTGCTCACGTCGCCCGAGGCATCCATCACCGCGAACACCTTGTAGCCGTCAGCCTGTGCCTGAAGCGCCGGGAACGCGACGCATACGCTGGTCCAGACACCAGCTATGATCAGCGTCTTGCGGCCGGTGGCCTCAACGGCCTTGACGAAGTCTTCATTATCCCAGGAGCTGACCTCGCCTTTGCGCCCGACATAGATGGCGTTCGGAGCGGCTGCGGGCAGCTCTGCCATGATCGGGCCGTTCGGACCATCAGGCTCGGAAGCCGTGTAGATGATCGGAATACCGGCCTGCTCTGCTATCTTGGCAAGGGCCACCGTATTGGCGCGCAGGGTAGCAACGTCAATGTCATTGACAGTCTGGAACAGGCCTGTCTGGTGATCAAGCAGCAGAAGGACAGCGTCATTCGGGTCAAGCAGTGCGTCGAAAGCCGCCTGGGTCGGCTGGCGCGAAAGGCCCTGGATTGTTGGCGTCTGAGACGCTTCCTGTGCCTGGGCGAGGCCGACACTGGCGACTGGCTGCATGAGCAGCGCAGCGGCAGTTGCCAAGGTCATAAGTCCCTTGGCCAATCGTTTAGAGATGTTCATCGGATTCTCCATCTATTACTTGGTAGACTTCGGTTTTGTCCGCCCAAAGGCGCTTTCAGGCGCGTTGCGTCTGCGCCCTTATCCACAAACGGGGCTACCGGTCCCGTCTGAGGAAAGTGGTGATGACGTCAATTTCCTGCGGTCGCACTTCATGGCCGCCGTCGTGCAATTGCAGGTCGGCCTTGGCGCCTTGACCTTCGAGATACGCCGCCAGCGTCTCGGTCAGGGGAAGGGGGCAGATCGGATCATGCCGGCCGGCGGTGATCAGGATGCGCCGACCGTTCATGCCCGGATTGGCCGTGGGTTCCCACGGGATCAGCGGATGCATCAGCACGACCCGGTCGAAGAGATCCGGCACTTTGAAGATCACGGAAGCGAGAATGTTCGCACCGTTCGAATAGCCGAGCCCGTAAACGGGCGCGTCTTCAGCCGCCTCGCGATGCGCCCGGATGAAGCCCGCCATCTTTTCCGTGCGGGCTTCGAGATCCGCCATGTCGTAAACCCCTTCTGCCTTCCTGCGGAAGAAGCGGTTGGCGCCGAATTCGGAGACGTCGCCGCGCGGCGAGACGATCCCGGCATCGGGCAGGACCTGTTCGATCAGGCCGGTGAACTGGTGCTCATCGCCGCCCGTCCCGTGAAAGGTGAAGACGATCGGCGCGCCGGCGGCGGGCTGTTTGGCAAAGTGATGATAGGTGTCGCGGGACATGGCGTTCTCCTTGGACATTCCCCGCCGGCCGGACCGGCGGGGAGACAGTGGGATCAATCGACGATGGGCGGGAGGATTTCCTCGATCCGGCTGCGCAGATGCTCATGCTGGGCGGGAATCTTTAGCGCCTGACCCAGATGGGCGCTGTCTTCGTCGCGGTCGAAGCCGGGCTCGTTGGTCGCCACCTCGAACAGGACGCCACCGGGGGTGCGGAAGTAGATGGCCCAGAAATAGTCGCGGTCGATGACCGGCGTGACATGGTAGCCGGTATCCATCAGCGCCTTGCGCACCTCAAGCTGCGCGGCGCGGTCATCGACGGCGAAGGCGACGTGGTGAACCGAACCGGCCCCCTGGCGGGCGACCGGTGCGCCGGGCAGCACTTCGAGATCGATGAAGTCGGCGCCATTGCCGTTCCTGACCGCATAACGGGTCAGCCCGCCACTGGTGTCGACTTCTTCATAGCCCATGAACTTGAGCAGCTCGCCCGTCGCGCCACCGTCACGAAGCCGCATGGTGACGCCATGGAAACCGTGGACGCCGTCATCGACCGCGACCGGGCCGCCGGCGAAGGGCAGGCGTTTGTCGCCATCGACCTCGACCAGCGCGAAGCCATCGCCGTCGGGACCGGCAAAGCGCAGGCGCTTCTCGCCAAATGCTTCGTTCGCCTCAAGGCCGCTCAGGCTCTGTGCGGTGAAACGGTCCTTCCAGTAGCCGAGCGTACCTTTAGGCACCGAAAGCAGGGTTTCGGAAACCTCGCCCGCTCCGCGATTGCCCTTGATAATATTCGGGAAGGGGAAATAGGTCATCACCGTGCCGGCCGAGCCGGTCTCGTCACCGTAATAGAGGTGATAGACGTCCGGCGCGTCGAAATTGACGGTCTTCTTGACCCGGCGCAGGCCGAGCGTTCCGGTGAAGAAATCGTTGTTCTGCTGCGCATCCGCCGCCATCGACGTGACGTGGTGCAGGCCCTTGATCTGGGTGAGCATGGTAGTGTCCTCGCTCTCGGTTGTCTTGATGACTGAAGATAGGATGAACCGGTCTCGACCAGAACCGTGATAATCTTGCATTGATTGTTGCGTTTGGTGTAATAATGCCGCGATGGGTGAACTTGAATCTCTTCGCGTATTCCTGGCCGTGGCCGAGCAGGGCAGCTTTGCCGGCGCGGCGCGCCAACTCGCCATGACGCCTGCTTCCGTTACCCGCACGATCGCCGCTCTCGAGAGGCGGCTCGGTGTGCAGTTGCTGGTCAGAACAACGCGGCAGGTGTCGCTGACCTCGGCGGGAGCCGTCTACGCGGCGCGGGTGGCGCCGCTGTCGGACGGTCTGGCGCGTGCGGCGGAGGACACTCGCGAGGAACAGGGCATCACCTCCGGCACCATAAGGATCAGTGCGCCAATCTCGCTCGGGATGAAGGTGCTGCCTCCGGTGCTGTCGCAATTCGTCACGCTCCACCCACAGACCCATGTGTCGCTGGCGCTCACCGACAGATTCGTCGACATCGTCGAGGATGAATACGATCTCGCCATCCGCATCTCCGGTCCGCCAGACGACAAATCGACCATCTGGCGCAAGATATGCGAAGTGCAGCGTGTGCTTATCGCGTCTCCGGCCTATCTGACCGCCCGCGACACCCCCACCTCTCCCGATGATCTCGCCGATCATGCCTGCCTCAGCTACCGCTTCGACGCGCGCGAGGAGCAGTGGGAACTGACAAGGGGACCGAGCCGCCGCGTACACAAGGCGAGCGGCGCTTTCAGCGCCAACAATGGCGATCTGCTTGCCCGCCTTGCCGTCAACGGCGAGGGCATCGCGCTTCTGCCCCGCTTCATCATCGATGACGATCTCGCGGCCGGCCGTCTCGTGGAAGTGCTGCCCGAATGGAGCGCGCCGCAGATCTGGCTCACGCTCTACTATCCGCCCTATGAGCGGCTGCCGCTGAAGGTCGCGACCTTCTCCGACTTTTTCGAAGCCTATATCACCGATCTCAGTTCGTTCTGAGCCGCAAGAGGTGCAGCGACCATCCTTCGAGCCCGATTTCACCTATTCCTCTCCATCCGTGCGCGACCGCAATCCGGTTTCGACGCTGTTCGCCATCGAGGGATTGCGCGCCTTCCGCGATGGTCTGCCGATAATCCGGGAGAGCCCGCGGGACCTGACGGCGCGCGGCGAGACGCTTTACGGCGCATGGCCGTGCGGTACGGTGCTTGGGCAGGTCGGTATGGCGCTGCATCACAAGCTTTGCCATGTGCTCGGCGGCTCCTTTGGCCTGCCTCATGCCGAGACCCACGTCGTAATGCTGCCCTATCCGGCGGCGGCGAATTGATCGAGAGTGGGATTATGGATATGCCCACCTTACTCTTCATCGCACGGGTGAGAGCACTTGCGAGACCTCAGTGCCGCCAGCGCGGGAGCGACCTGACGGCTGTCCGGTTGCCGACGACGCGCATCATCCCCGGAGTTGCTGTTTGAACAGTACAGCCGCCAGCGGCATCCATCATGTCACACTCATCACGCGCCATGTGCAGGCCAATGTCGATTTCTATGTCGGCTTCCTCGGCCTGCGCCTGGTCAAGCGCACCGGCGGCTATGAGGACGCCTTGCAGTTGCACCTGTTCTACGGGGATCGCCTCGGTTCCCCCGGCTCGCTGATCACCTTCCTCGTCTGGGAGGACGGAGCAGCGGGACGGGTCGGCACGGGCCAGGTCGCGGAGATCGCCCTTGCGGTGCCGCCCGACAGCCTCGGCGAGTGGATGACGCGCGCCCTGCGTGCTGGCGTGCCGTTCGAGGGGCCGTCGCGCGAGTTCGGCGAACCGGTGCTGCGACTGAAGGACCCCGACGGGTTCATCGTCAAGCTGGTGGGCGCGGATATTGCCGCCGCGCAGCCCTGGGGCGAGGTGGCGGTGGCCCCGCGCCGCCTGCGCGCGGTGACGATCCTGACCGAGACGCCGGAGGAGACGGCGGCATTTGTCGCCCGGTTCGGCTACCGGCCGGGACCGCGTATGGAAAACACCACGCGCATGGTCTGCGCCGCCGACGCCATCGATATCCGAGATGTCTCCGGCTATGTGCCGGGCATTCCGGGCACCGGCACCGCCGATCATGTCGCCTTCCGCGCCGCGGATGTTGCCGCCGTCACCGCCGAGGAGCAGGCCCTGTCGCGCCTCAATTCGTCGGCGACCACTGTGCACGACCGCAAATATTTCACCTCGCTCTATGTGCGCGAGCCGGGAGGAACGCTGTTCGAACTCGCTACCGATGGGCCGGGCTTTACGGTCGACGAAGATGCTGGGCATCTGGGCGAGACGCTGCTGGTGCCGCCGCATGATAAGGCCAGGGAGCAGGACATCGCGGTGATGCTGCCGCAATTCTCGATGCCTGGCGAGCCGCGCATGGCGCCGCGCGACCTGCCCTTCGTGCACCGCTTCCATGTGCCGGGCAATCCTGACGACAGCACGATCGTGCTGCTTCACGGCAGCGGCGGCAACGAAGCCGACCTGATGCCGCTGGCCCGGCGTATCGCCCCGCGCGCCACGCTGCTTGGCGTGCGCGGGCGCAGTCACGAGGAAGGGAACGCCCGCTGGTTTCGCCGGCTGACCGCGACCCGCTTCGACCAGCCCGACATAAAAGCCGAGGCCGAGGCCTTCGCGGCCTTCGTGGAGGGCGCGGTCGCCGCCTATCGGCTAGACGCCACGCGCATTACATTCATTGGTCATTCGAACGGCGCGAATTTCGCCGCCGCCGTCATGGTGCTTTATCCGCAAACCATCCGCCGGGCGGTGCTGCTGCGGGCCACACCGGTGCTGGAGGAACTGCCGCCGACCGGGCTGGAAGGGACGTGGGTGCTGATGCTGGCGGGTGCGCGCGACCCATTCGGCAAGGGTGCACCGGTGCTGGCCGACTGGCTCAGGACCGCCGGCGCGGCGCTGGAATGGCGCAGCGTTGATGCCGGCCATGAAATCGTGGCGGATGACGAGGTACTGGCGCGGCAATGGTTCATGCAGGAGAGCGGAGAAGCAGATGGCTGAAATCAGGATTACCCGGGAAGACCGTGACGCGCGCGCGGGGCGCTACGTGGCTCGCATCGACAGCATCGAGGGCGAAGCCGAGATCACCTTCACCAAACGGGGACCCGAACTCATCAGCGCCGACCATACCAGCGCCCCGGAGACGATGCGGGGCACCGGTGCTGCTGCCGCCCTCGTCTCGTTCATGGTGGAGGATGCCCGCAAGAATGGCTTCCGGATCGTGCCGGTCTGTCCCTATGTCCGGGCACAATACCGCAAGCATCCTGACTGGCAGGACGTGATGACGCTCAGGCCCGACGAGGTGGCAGCTGGCGCCTGATCGATCGACCGCTGCCGCGAAAACAGAAAGCGGAGGTGTTATTACTGAACTAATCACGAAATGTGCCAGTCTGCCCTCGGGAGCGAGTGCACGATGCCATTCTCACAACGCAGCATAGCCGATGTGAGGCAATTGGGCTTGCCCGCGGATGGTAACCACCAATACCGTCGAAGTCACCACTGGAAGGAGTGTGATCATGCCTAAGGGGTCAGAGCTGTTTGTCGCCGCGCTCGAAAACGAGGGTGTCGACCGTATCTTCGGTGTGCCTGGCGAGGAAAATCTCGACATGATCGAGGCGCTGCGGACCTCGCGCATCGAACTGATCCTGACGCGACACGAGCAGGCGGCGGCTTTCATGGCAGCGACCCATGGCCGGCTTACGGGAAGGCCCGGCGTCTGCCTCGCAACGCTTGGCCCAGGCGCTCTCAATTTTTCGACCGGCGCGGCCTATGCCCATCTTGGCGCAATGCCGATGATTCTCATCACCGGCCAGAAGCCCGTGATGAGCGCCAAGCAGGCCCGCTTCCAGATCGTTGATATCGTCGCATCTATGAAGCCGCTCACAAAGATGACGCGCCAGATCGTCAGCGCGGCGGCCATCCCGGCGACGGTTCGGGAGGCCTTCAGAGTTGCGATGGAAGAGCGTCCGGGGCCGGTCCATCTCGAACTTCCAGAGGACGTCGCGGCCGAGAAGGTCGAGAACATCTCCATTATTCCGGTCCACCTGTTTGAGCGCCCCGTTGCCCATCCTTCCTCGCTTGATTTGGCGGCCGAGACGATTCTCGGCGCCACGCGGCCCCTCGTGATGATCGGGGCGGCGGGAAACCGGCCTTCTCTGGTCGACGCGCTGTCCACTTTCGTCATGCGCACTGGCCTGCCCTTTTTCAACACGCAGATGGGAAAAGGCGCCGTGACCGGCGGCTCCAATCTCTACATGGGCACCGCCGCGCTCTCCGAAGGCGACTATGTCCATGAGGCCGTCGAGCGCGCTGACCTGATCGTCGCTATCGGCCATGATACGATCGAGAAGCCGCCCTTCCTGATGCAGAGCGCTGGCGGCCCGAGGGTCGTCCATATCAGTTATCAATCAGCCACGGTCGAACAGGTTTACCACCCGAATATTGAAGTGATTGGCGATATTGGCGCTTCGGTCAAAGCGCTTGGCGAACTGCTCGAGGGCTGCCTGCCCCCCGACAAGGAGATGCTCGAGCTTCGCAAAAGGATCCTCGCCCGCCTCAACGACCGCGCCGAGGAAGACCGCTTTCCGATCACACCTCAGCGCATCATCCACGATGTCCGCAAGGTCATGCCGGAAGATGGCGTCGTCTGCCTCGACAATGGCATGTATAAGATCTGGTTCGCCCGCAACTACCGCACCCATGTCGCCAACACGTTACTTCTCGACAACGCGCTCGCCACGATGGGAGCAGGTTTGCCGTCGGCGATGATGGCGGCGATGATCTATCCCCATCGCCGTGTCATGGCGGTCTGCGGCGATGGTGGTTTCATGATGAACTCGCAGGAAATGGAAACGGCGGTGCGGCTGGGGCTGAACCTCGTCGTGGTTATCTTGAATGACAGCGCCTATGGCATGATCCGCTGGAAACAGGCGGTCGATGGTTTTCAGGATTTCGGCATGAGTTTTGGTAACCCCGACTTCGTGCGTTATGCCGAGGCCTACGGCGCGAAAGGTTCACGGGTAAGCGCGGTTGAAGACCTCGCGCCGACGCTTGAGGCCGCGTTCGCCGGCGGCGGCGTTCATCTGGTCGATGTGCCGATAGACTATTCCGAGAATATCCGCGTACTCGTCGATGAGTTGCGCAACCGTACGCCCGATGTGGATTGTAAGTAAAAGGAACTTGACAATGCTAGAGGTCGTGCAGGCTTTCGATCGCGTTCCGATTGCTGAGATCGAGACCGATGATGCCGCAGCGCTGGAACGCAAGCTGCAGGCTGCCGAACGTGCATTCAAAGACCGCGATGGTTGGCTCAAGCCTCATCAACGCGTTGCAATTCTCCGCAAACTGGCCGCGGGATTACGCCGAGGGCCAACTCCAGCGGCGGCAAGGAGCGGCTTGGCAGAATATCGAAGCGAGGCAACAAGCAGTTACGAACACTGCTGATCGTCGGCGCGACATCGATCCTTAAGCAGGCACGTCGTGGCATGAAGCTGTCCGCCTGGGTCGTCTCCTTAATCGTGCGGCGGCCCTACTAGGTCGCGGCCGTAGCGCTGGCCAACAAGATGGCGCGCACAATCTGGGCGCTTCTCGTCAAGGGGGGGGTACCTACCGGGCGCCGGTTATCATGGCGACGGCATTAGGATAAACGGAATTCCGGCGTCTCGGCGCCGGGATGTAGCGGCAAGGTGCCAAAAGCGTGATGAACCCGAGGACGATAACCTCGATACCGCTCAGTCGAGCGCGTCAAAGTGATCAGGCGATCCGGATCGCGGATATCATCGTGGCCAGCGGTCAAATGACCGCGCCAACAGGCCGGACATATGACTGCACCGTCCGACGGAGATTTGCGCAGAGAATACCTTGCCAACCGGGCCGTTCCACATATGAGGAAAGAACCTAACTAAAAGCGACAGCGCCCGTCCGCCTCAGTCCAAGCATCATCCGCGCTTCCTCCCAAGTCGCCACCGGGCGCGTGTGGCGCTCGCACAGCTCCGTTGCACGGCGCACAAGGGCGGCGTTGGAGGGAGCAAGCGTATTTCGGTCGAGCCTCACGTTGTCCTCTAGTCCCGTGCGCACATGTCCGCCTGTAGCGATGCACCACTCGTTGAGTTCGATCTGGCGCCACCCGATACCTGCACCGCACCATAGCGCGCTGGGCAGGAGGCGCCGTGTCGTTCGGACATAGAAATCGAAGACCTCACGATCGGCAGGCATTGCATTCTTCACGCCCATGACGAACTGAACGTAGGGCGCATCCATGATCTTGCCGTCCCGGACCATCTCGGCTGCTTTGAACAGGTGGCTGAGATCGAACACCTCGATCTCCGGCTTGACATCATGGATCATCATCTGCCCCGCGAGCCAGTCAACGAGCTCAGGAGGATTCTCATACACCCGCGTGGGAAAGTTGTTCGATCCTACGGCGAGCGAGGCCATGTCCGGCCGCAGGGGCAGCATGCCCCCACGTTCGCTTCCCGTACCGGATCGGCCGCCCGTGGAAAACTGGATGATCATGCCGGGACAATGCTTCCGGATGTCTTCCTGCAGGCGCCCGAACCTTGCCGGGTCCGAGCTGGGCTGGCCTTCATCATCGCGGACGTGGCAGTGTACGATCGAAGCGCCGATCTCGAAGGCCTCCTGCGTGCTCTCGACCTGTTCCGCCACGGAAATGGGAACGGCTGGGTTGTCTGACTTCTGCGGAAGAGACCCGGTGATGGCAACGCAGATGATGCATGGTGTTGTCACGCCAGTTCTCCCGTCCTCCCGACGGCAGGCGGTGCTGCCTTCACCTGTCTGGGAATCCCCGGCCTGCCCGGCTCGCATTCCAGCGAACTCCGGGGCCAGCCGCCTGCGTCCGCGGCAGCGCCATATGTCGATTCAAGGAATCGCATCAGCGTACGCTCCGGATCAGCGCTCCGCCGCACGGCCTCGTAGGGGAGGAGGAACTCGCCGAGCGTCGTGTCGAACCGAGCCTCCTGGGGCTCCACGTTCCGCTCGCTGAAGCCGACTGGCGCAGGATAGGCGTAGGAATAGAACATCGCCTCGTCGACTCCGGAGCCGCCCGGCCAGAATCCTGCCGACGACACTTCGTGGCTGTAAGCTTCCTGCGAGACGGTGTCAGGAAGACCCGGCACGCCTCCGGGATGCAAGGGTGCGTCTCGCCCGGAAAAGCGCGTGACCGCCAGGTCGAGCGATCCCCAAAAGAGATGCACTGGCGAGACCTTGCCGAGGAAGCTCGTGCGGAATCCCTCGAACACGCGTGCGATACGTACAAGGGCCTGATGGAAGCGCTGCACCGCTTCCATGGCGTAGGGCCTCCCCACTTCGTCCTGCGCGAACGGAACCGGGTTGGCGGTCTCGTTGGGAGAGCCGTGCATCAATGGCTGTCCACCGACGGACCTGATTACATGGGAGGTCCGGTCGAAGAATTCCGCAACGCTCATCGACCCCAGCGGGAAGGTCGCCCTTGCGCCTCCCTCCGCCTCGGCCACCAGGACGTGGTCACAGAAATCCAGGCTGATGGTGATGAGGCCTCCCGCGTCGGGAACCGGACCAGTAGTCAGCCCGCGTGGCGTGACATAGAGCGTCGCGTGCCACGAGTGGTTGACCCAGGGTGTGTGGGCGAGACGGTATTTGCCGAGGATCTGGGACCACAGGTGCAGTGCCGTGCAGGTCTCGCGCCATTCGGCATAGGGGATCGAGGGCCATGGCACCGCGGGAAGGCTTCCTGCCAAACCGATCTCCTTGTTCGTGGTGCCCGGAGCATCTCTATTGGGCCACGTCTCTCGGCTACCTTGCCGACAGCCTCGATTGTCGAGGGCTCCTACCTGCACCCCATCTGACCAGAGCAGGGCTTCTCAGTCCAGCCCTGGTCAGAGACTCGATTCGTCAGGAGCGGATTATGGCTTTCCTGCCGTGACACGGAAGATCGTGCCGTTGGTGTCGTCGCTCACGAGCAGGGAACCGTCCTGTGCGACAGCCAGCCCGGTCGGGCGACCCCAGACCTTGGCGTTGTCGAGCACAAAGCCAGTCATGAAGTCTTCGTAGACACCAGTCGGCTTTCCGTTTTCGAACAGGGCGCGGACGACCTTGTAGCCGGTGCGCAGTTCACGGTTCCAGGACCCGCGCATCGTCGCAAAGGCGTCGCCGCGATATTCCTCGGGAAATTGATTTCCCTCATAGAAGGCGATCTGCATCGTCGACGAATGCGGCTGGAGCAGCACGTCGGGAACAAGGACCTTGTCCTTGAGATCGGGACGCTCGCTGGAATGCGCAGGGTCCTCGTTGCCGCCCGTATAGTACCAGGGCCACCCGTAGAACCCGCCCTCCTGCACGCTGGTCAGGTAGTCTGGCACCAAGTTCGGGCCGATGTGGTCGCGCTCGTTACCGGTGCACCAAAGCGTGTTCGTTCCGGGCTGGATGGTCATGCCCGAGCAATTCCGCAGCCCTGTTGCGAAATTGCGGATGCTCTGGCCTTCCGGATCGAAGACGCGAACCACCGCCCGGTTCTCTTCATCGTCCCAGGCAGCGCCAAGGCCGTGCGTCTCTTCATGAGCTTTGATTTGCTCCTCACTCATCTTCGGCATCGCGCCAGCGACGTTCGAAGCGGATCCAATCGACACATAAAGACGCTGCCCGTCGGGTGAAACCGCAAGGTCGCGGGTCCAGTGCCGAACGGTCGGGATGTCCGCGATGATGGTTTCGGCCGCGCCGCCAGCCTTGCGATCGCCGGGCTTGTACGGATAGCGCACGACCTTGTCAGCCGAAGCTACATAGACGTACGTCGGCTCGGCGGGCGGGAAAAAGGCGATGCCGAACGGTCGGTCAAGCCCCTCCGAGAATGTCTCTGGTTCGGTTTTTCCCGATGCGTCGGCGGCAAAGACCAGCACCCGTCCGCTTCCCGTTTCAGCCACGAAGATGTCGCCGTTGGGAGCGGTCCGGAGGACGCGTGGCTGGTTCAGGCCGCTGGCGAACACCTCGACTTTGAACCCCTCAGGAACTTTTGGCATCGCTCCGTCGGGCGCGGGGACCACGGTGGCCATGTTTTCGAAATCCGGGGCCTCAGGATCATTGTCGGTAAGGCTGGGCGGCGGCAGGTCGGCGGGCGTTATGTGGCGACGCACACCGGGAGAGTCAGGTTCCCAGGTTCCGAAGGCGGCCTCTCCCGTCAGGACCTCCTGCGCCTGCAGGGGTGTCCAGGCCGCGATGGCCAGCGGGAGAGCAAGCAGCATCGGCAATCTGCGCATTGGTCATTCCTCCCAAAAACGCTGCCGGGTTGCCCGGACAGCAACTAAATAGAACTCGCAACGTCCGCAGAAGTTCCGGGCACCCACCTTTAGCTTCCCTTTGGAAGAGTCCTTGGTGACACAGCCCTTTCCGTTCTCTAACTGGAGGGACGCGCAGAAGCGAAAGGATGGCCATGCAACTGATCGGAATATCCGGAAGCCTGAGGCAAGGCTCCTACAACTCGGCGCTGCTGAGGGCAGCGCCCGGCTTGATGCCGGACGGCACAAAGCTAGACATCCGGTCGATTGCCGAAATTCCGCTCTACAACGGCGACGTCGAGGCTGCCGAAGGCATCCCGCCCGCCGTGGCTGAACTCAAGGACGCGATCGCGGCGGCCGACGGGCTGCTCATCGTAACGCCCGAATACAACAACTCCATCCCGGGAGTGCTCAAGAACGCGGTGGACTGGCTCACCCGCCCGGGCTCGGACATCAAGCGGGTCTGGGGCGGGAAACCCGTGGCGATCATCGGCGCGTCGCCCGGGAGGTTCGGAACGATCCTGAGCCAGAACGCATGGTTGCCCGTGATGCGTACGCTCGGAGCGGATTTGTGGACCAGAGGCCGTCTGATGGTCGCACAGGCAGGCGGCCTCTTCAGCGACGATGGCGAGCTGACGGACGAGCAGACCCGGACAAGGCTGCAGCGGTTCCTGGAAGATTTTGCGGCTCATTGCGAGCAGGGCGCGCGAGGGGCGACCGTCATGAGGTGAGGGGCGATTTTCCGCTCCACGCTCGTTCCAGCAAGTGCCTGAGACCATGCGCCTCGAGCGGGCGCGGGTTCCAGTAAGGATTAGCCAGCGCTTCCTCGACGGCGGGTCCGATCCCGTCCTCGGGCATGCCGAGATCGCGGAGCGTCATCACCCCGCCAAGGGACCGGGTCAGATTGAAAAGGCCATGCGGGGCATCCGATACGCGAAGTGCCCGGGCGACGCGCTCCATGGCATCCGGTGCCGCAGGCGCGTTGTAAGCGGCTGTATGCGGCAGAAGAGCCGCATGCGTTTCCGCATGGGGCAAGTCGAACATACCGCCCAGGACATGGGCGAGCTTGTGGTGCAGCGCCATCGTGGTCGCCCCGAGCACGCCGCCGCAAAGAAAGGCGCCGTATAGGGCATCCGCCCTGCCTTCCGCGTCAGCGAGGTCAACGATAATCCTCGGGAGCGCGCTCGCCAGCTTGGCAATGCCCTCTTCAGCCATGAGCGACAGGACGGGGTTGCCGTCTGTCGCATAGAGCGCCTCGACCGCGTGCGCGATCGCATTCATGCCCGAAGTGACGGAGGTCTTCGCCGGGAGCGTCAGCGTCAGGTCGATGTCGTAGATCACCGTCTCCGGCAGGACCTTCGGAGTACGCTGGGTGGTCTTGCGTCCTTCGAGCGTTTCGCCAAGCACCGGAGTCATCTCGGACCCGGCATAGGTCGTCGGCAGCACGATCTGCGGCAGGTCTGTGCGGAGGGCGAGCGCCTTGGACAGGCCGATCGCGGAACCCCCTCCAATGGCGACAAGGATATCCGCGCCAGACTCCCGCACCATAGCCAGGGAGCGCTCCGTCGCGTCGACGGGCGTGTGCATGACGGCTTCGGGACATACGCCCGCGCTGAGGGAGCCGAGATGCACGGCGATGTCTGCGGCGAGGCGTTCCCCCCGTCCTGGCGTGCTGAGTACGATGGCTCGGCGGCCCCCAAGTCGCTCGACCTCTTCCCTGAGCTGATGCCTGGCTCCCCTTCCGAACACGACTCGGGTAGGGAGCGGCTCGTAGATGAACATTTGCATAGGAGCTCCTTTCCGACCATTCCCGGACAGCGGCATAAGGTAGAACGCTCTACGGGAGCCCGATTATTGCATCATATAGCGCGCCGTCCGTTGACTCCCACCGACCCGCCATAGCCCTCGGCGGCGTCGCTGGGCTGATGGATTACTTCAACCAGGAGCTGGTGGATACGGCGCCGCACCTCGGAGCGAAAAGCATCGCCGAGCTCGGCGCTGACACGTCATTGTGGACACGTTCGGCAAAAGCGAAATCCTACATCGCCATGGTACTTCGAAACCTTTCTTACCGAATGTTGGAAGGATGGGAACCGTTGCGGACGACATCTGTTTCATGACGTCAAACAGCGAGGACGGAAGGCCACCTACGCTAAGAGAGAGGTGTGACATCCGGTGGCAAGCACCACGCCACCTACGCCGGGCGACGGTCGCCATGTCGCCACCAGCAGCACCGTCAGATGGCAGCGCGGGCATTGAACACTGCACGCGCTTTGGCGTGAAGGGGTCATGCGCTTACGCGTCGGCGCTTGCTTGTCTTGTCGCAGTCATATTGCCGCTGGGGCGCTTGAACGGGCCAAGCTCCACCAAACCCGGTCATGGAACGTCATCTGGTCGAACAATGCCGCCTTCGCCTTCGAGAATGGCGAGGCGCCTGGTCGATGAGCTGTTGAACTTCAGGTGAACTCCCGCGCCGCTGCCATCCTCGCTTTCGGGAATGAACACGGCGCCAACCGATTCGAGGGCCTCCCGGATGCGGGAAATGGTTTCCGCGTCCGGCTTTGCCAGCTTTCGCTCGAACTGTTCGACAACTGAAACCTCGGTACCGGCAAGTCTGGCGAGCGTGTCGCGTGATATTTCGACAAGGGCGCGCGCCGCCCGGCATTGAGCACTGGTAATCATTCTTCTCGTCCTGTCCCTGCGATCACCGCCTAAGCGGCAGCTAACCTGTCCGGTTTCGAAGCTTGATCCGAGCCCGTGGCCGAGAGATCAATCACGGCCTTGAGCGGCAGATGATCGGACGCGACCCGTGCCAGCGGCGTATCATGCAAGTTCACGCTCGAAATGAGATTGTGTGGAGAACCGAGAACGCGATCAAGAGCCAAAATAGGAAACCGTGCCGGGAAACTCGGTATCGGCGCGTGCAGGGGACCAAAAGCTGGTGCGAGCCCTTGCAAAGCCGATTTGTGACCGAGCCGCCATTCGTTGAAATCGCCCATCAGCAGAACCGGACGTCCATCCTCGGGCTCGGCAACGGACAGCAATGCGGCGATCTGGAGCACCCTGCAACGGCGCAGCAAGCCCAGATGCGCCGCGATGATCCGCAAAGGCCCGGTCGGCAGGTCCAGATCGACCACCAGCGCGCCGCGCGGTTCGAGACCCGGCAGATCGAGCTGATGGGCGGCCGTGACGCTGCCTTGCCGGTACAGGATGACGTTTCCGTGCCAGCCATGGCCGCCTTGCGAAAACTCCAGAGGAACCGGGACAAGGCCGCATTCACGCTTGAGTATATCGAGGTCGAGAAGACCGGCTCGATCGCCGAAACGCCGGTCCGCTTCCTGCAAGGCAATGACGTCGGGCTTGATCTCGTTGATCACCCTTACCGTTCGATGTGGGTCGAAGCAGCGATCCCTGCCAACGCCTTTGTGGATGTTGTACGAGGCGATAAGGGCAGATCGGCTCGGACACGCTCAAGCGCTACGATTCGCACGGCAAGACCAACGGCACCCAGACCTACACGATTGATCTGAAAATGGACGGGCTGGTGACGGCCGTCATGATCCATCCGCCGAAATTCGGCGCCGAGGTTGCGAGCTTCGACGCCGCCAAGGCCAAGGCGCTGGACGGCATCGTCGATGTGATCCAGACGCCACGCGGCATCGCCGTGGTCGGCACCAATATGTGGACCGCGCTCAAGGGGCGCGATCTTGTGGAGGTGAAGTGGAACGAGGCCAAGGCCGAAAAGCGCGGCACCGCCGAGATCATGGTGGAATACAACAAGACCGCCGCTGGCCCGGCTGCAGCCACCGCGCGCAATGACGGCGACGCGGCAGGTGCTCTGGCAAATGCCGCCAAGGTCGTGGAGGGGCGCTACGAGTTTCCCTATCTCGCCCATGCCTCGATCGAACCGCTCAACGCGGTTGCCCGCGTCAATGAGGACGGCACCATCGATGTCTGGGGCGGACACCAGATGCCGGATATCTATCAGGCCGCCGCCGCGCAGGTCGGCGGCACGACGCCGGACAAGGTGAGGCTGCATGTGATGAAGACTGGCGGCAGCTTTGGCCGCCGCGCGGTCTCGGATGCCGATCTGATCGTCGAGGCGGTCGCTACGGCGCGCGCACTCGGCCCCGGCAAACCGGTGAAGGTGCAGTGGACCCGCGAAAACGACATGCGCGGTGGGCGCTACCGCCCAGCCTATGTCCATGCCATCAAGGCGGGTCTCGACAAGGACGGCAAGATCATCGCTCTTCACGACCACATCGTCGGCCAGTCCATAATGGGCGGCTCGCCGATGGCGGCAATGATCAAGGACGGCATCGACCCGACTTCCGTGGAGGGCGCAGCCAACCTGCCCTACGCGATCCCAAACCTGAAGATCGACCTGACGACGACCGACGTGAAGATTCCCGTGCTGTGGTGGCGTTCGGTCGGCTCGACCCACACCGCCTATGTCATGGAAACCTTCATCGACGAGCTTGCCGCCGCGGCAAATCGCGATCCGGTCGAGTTCCGCCTGTCGATGCTGGACGAGCACCCCCGCCATGCCGCCGTTTTGAAGCTGGCGGCCGAAAAAGCCGATTGGAACACGCCTTTGCCGGAAGGCCGCTTCCGTGGTGTCGCGCTGCATGAAAGCTTCTCAACCTTCGTCGCCGAGGTGGTCGAGATCACCTACAAGGGTGGCAGCGACTTCACGGTTGATCGCGTGGTCTGTGCAGTTGATTGCGGTATCGCGATCAATCCTGACCAGATCCGCGCCCAGATGGAAGGCGGCATCGGCTTCGGGCTGGGAGCGATCCTGCAGGAAGAGCTCACACTCACGGGAGGCGTGGTGGATCAGGAGAACTATGACACCTACACGCCGCTGAGGATAGACCAGATGCCGAGCATCGAGGTGCATATCGTGGCGTCCGACGAGCCGCCGACAGGCGTCGGCGAGCCGGGCGTGCCGCCGATCGGTCCGGCGGTTGGCAATGCCCTGCGTGCCGCTACGGGCAAGACCATCCGCAAGCTGCCACTGGTCAAGAATCTGTCGGCGTAAGCAGGACTTGGAACACGGCCGCGATGACGATCGCGGCCGTTATGACTTCCGGTTGGAGGCCGATCCATCTCGGTAGACTGGGACGTTTGGCTTTGCCCTGTGCGCAGCTTCTCCCGCCCATATTTTCTGCGAGGAACAGCAACCACCCAAAGGGCCCTTGCCGAGGCGTTCAGCAGCCGCTTTCCAAAAGTCACGCTCGATACCGACCGGTTGATCGATGATGGCGACATCATCACAGCGGGCGGGTTGATGTCCTGGACCGACCTCGGGCTGAGGCTGGTCGATCGTTTCCTGGGTCCAACCGTGATGCTGGAAGCGGCACAAATCCTTCTGATTGATCCGCCCGGCCCCTGGACCATCACCATCTCTTTGGTTGCGAAAGTTGTGATGGCAATGGAGTGGACGATTTCGATCGAGGGACAAACGAATTCAGCGATATCTGTTCGCAGAGAGGCACGGATCGACAAAAGCGATAAGCGTCTGCGCAACAGAGACTTGGAAGACCCCCAGGTCATACTAGCGTCTTCACCCGCGCTGGTGCCTGACTGGCAGAGCCCGTGTGCGTTGAATGCCCGAGTACCTTTTCCATGGCGTCGGGGCGGTCATGCATGGCGAGCTTGTCCATAATGGTGGCGCTGGCGTCGTTGAGGCCGACAACCTCGACCTC
>NZ_JBTMXB010000032.1:0-50840 GCF_054489405.1 Mesorhizobium sp. A623 | reverse complement strand
CCGGAACAGAGCGCCCGGAGAGCACACTTCCAGGGCATCAGAGCAGAACGGTTCTTGTCAAATACATCCGTCAGGTATTGGCTTTGCCGGATGCTGATGTGGACTGCACCCGGATAGGCAGACAACTCCCAGCCACACGCCGCAGCTTCGGCTGTCACATACGCTGCCCGGTTACCTGTCGCCGATGCCGCATTTACGGCGCACGCCAGAACCGATCGCATCGGTTATCTCCAGCATGCCGCCGGTTGTCTCCAAGCCTTCATAAGGATCGTTCAGGAAGTGTTCGAACTCGGCGAATTCAAGCGGATAGGAAAGACGCGGCAGGCTGACTGAGAGATGTGCCGACTGCGCCGCAATGAGCCGAGGGCCGAAGGCGGTGCCCACCCGATAGCGGCGGCCGGCTACTTCGCAAAGGCGTGCGGCAGTCTGGACGTTGCGCAGCCCACCGAGCCGCATGACCTTGAGATTGAAGCCATCGCAGGCGTTCATTTTGATGAGGTCGAGGATGTCCTTCAGCGATCGCGCACATTCGTCGCCTTCAATGATGACTTGGCTCCGGTCCGTCAGGAACTTCAGGCCATCCCAATCGTGCGCCTTCACCGGCTGCTCGATGAGATCGACGCCGTATTTTTCCAGAGCCAGCATGACGGGCAGGAAATCCTTGGGGCCATAAGCCTGGTTGGCGTCGACGGAAAGGCCGACCCCGGGGCCAACCTGCTGACGCACCATCTCCACGCGCTTGACGGCCATATCGCCATCGGCGTCGATCTTGAGCTTCAGGCTGCGATACCCCTGCGCGGCCAGTTTACGGGCATCGTCAGCCATGGCTTCGGGTGATTTGAGCGGTAAGATACGCTGCAGTGGAAGCGCGCCGTGCCGGCGTCCGCCAAACAGGACATAGAGCGGTACCTCGAGCAGTCTCGCGACCAGATCGTGCAGGGCGCAGTCGAATCCGGCCTTGGTGGCGTCATGCTCGTGGATGGTTCGGCCCATGACATCGAGCAGTGCTTCGATATTGAAGGGATTTTTCCCCACGAGGGCTTCGCCTATCGCGTGAGCCGCGGCCTCCGATCCTGCAAGCGTGTCCGCGTAAAATCCCATTGCCTCGACATGGCCTTCACCCACCGTGCCATTTTCGGAAGTGAGGCTAACGATCAACCCGTCAAGGGCTGCGATCGTGCCCTTGGAGTTGGTCCAGTCGGGGTCCTCCTGCGGCTGTATGCACCTTTCAATCCGGTAGGAGGCTATTCTGGCGAGGTGTCTGGAGGGTGTCGTCATCTGGTAGTTGCCCGATCCGTCAGGTTGAGTGTCCAGCTTGAAACTGCTTTTCGAGACGCCTGCTCATCCGCGACATGCCGTTGCAGAAGATGAAGTAGAATACAGCGGCGAAAACATAGCCTTCCAGTTCCATCCCGATCCATTTGCTGTCGTTTACGGCGGCATTGATCATGCCGAGAATGTCGAAGAGGCCGATAACGATCACCAGTGAGGTATCCTTGAAGATCGCAATATAGGTGTTGACGATTCCGGGCACGGAAACGCGCAGAGCCTGGGGTAGAACGACGAGAAGATTGACTTTCCACATCGACAAGCCAAGCGATTTTGCCGCCTCGGTCTGGCCGTTGGGAATCGTCTGCAGGCCGCCCCGAACCACCTCCGCCATGTAGGCGGAAGCGAACAAGGCCACGCCGACGACCGCCCTCAGCAATTTGTCGACGGTCACCTGGGTGGGCAGGAAAAGGGGCAACAAAACGGAGGCCATGAACAGTACCGAAATGAGCGGTACTGCGCGCATGCATTCAATGAACGAGATCGAAAGCCATTTGACGACCGGCATTTGCGAGCGACGGCCGAGAGCCAGCAAGGTGCCCAGGGGTAGCGAAACGGAAATGGCGACAGAGGCAATTACGAGGGTGAGCGTGATCCCTCCCCATTTCGGTGTGCTGACAATTTCAAGCCCGAACCCGCCATACAGAAGAAAGAAGCCGAGAAAGGGAAAGATCAGGATCAGAAACACCGCGACATGCTGCTTGAAGGGTAGGCGCGGAATGATCAGATCAAGGGCGCACAAGGCGGCGATCGCCGCAAGCAGGTTTATCCGCCAGACCTGATCCTGGGGATAAAAGCCGTAGAGAAACTGGTTGAAGCGCGCCGCGATGAAAGGCCAGCAGGCACCGTTGCGAGCGCAATCCCCGGCCGAGTTACCCGTCCATGTGGCATTGATGAAAGCCCATAGGACGACGTGATAGGTCACGTAGGCCAGAACTGCAAAGGATCCCAGGGTCAACAGGACATGAAGGGGAGACTTGACCAAGTTCTCCTTGATCCAGGTTCGCTTCGAATTTACCGGGCGCGGTCGTTCCATATACTCCGGTAGCGCCGTCATCGGCTCGCTCCGGCGAGCGCGATTTTGGCATTGTACCAGTTCATGAAGCCGGAGGTGAGCAGGCTGATTGCGAGGTAGAACAAAAGGGTAATGAAGATGATCTCAATGGCTTGGCCTGTCTGATTGAGCGACGTGCCTGCGAACACGGACACAATGTCCGGGTAGGCGATGGCTACGCCAAGGGAGGAATTTTTGATCAGATTGAGATACTGGCTCGTCAGGGGTGGAACGATCATGCGCAGCGCCTGGGGAACGATCACGAGCCGCATGGTCTGGCGTCGGGTCAGGCCGAGGCTCAGCGCGGCCTCGCTTTGCCCCTTCGCGACCGCCATAACGGCGCCGCGCACGATTTCCGCGATAAAGGCGGAGCTGTAGAGCGTCAGCCCCATCAGCAGCGCGACAAACTCCGGCGGAAGCCACAGGCCTCCCTTGAAATTGAATCCCGTCAGGTTTGGTATGCTCCACTTGATCGGGTTCTTCACAACAAGGGCGGTTAGGATGACGATGGCCAGGAAGAGGCCGAACCCGAGCAAGTTCGCGTGCGAGATCTGCCGACCGGTTTGCCCCTGCCTTCGCATGGCCATTTTCGTAAGACCAAGCCACAGCAGCGCGCCGACGATTACCGCCGCCACCAGCCAGATCGTGGTAGCGGTCACAATCGGCTTTGGAATGTTAAGGCCGCGAACATGCAGGAAGGCTACGTCAAAGACGGACCAACTCTGCCGCTGACTTGGCAACGAGGCGAGAGCGACGGTGTACCAGAATAGCAATTGCAAGATGAGCGGGATATTCCGCACGATTTCGATATAGCTTCGGCACAGTTTCTGCAAAGGCCAGTTGCCCGACAGTTGCGCCATTCCAATGGCGAACCCGAGTATCGTGGACATAAGGATGCCAATAGCTGAGACGGCCAGCGTGTTGGCGATGCCGACCAGGAGGACGCGTCCATAAGTCGAAACGCCAACCGTATATGGAACGAGCGCGAATGAGATGTCGAATCCTGCAACCTTGCCAAGGAAGCTGAAGCCAGACGCCAGTCCGAGATGCGCGAGATTGATCACGGCGTTATGGACGAAGTACAAGGCAGCCAGAATTACGATCAGCAGGATCACTGTCTGGATGAGGATGGAACGAGAGCGCGCTGTATTCATGATATGACGACAAACCTCACGGACGATGGCATTCCATCAAATCCATCGCTGGCAAGAGATGGAATGCAATCGCGAGGTTCGACTTTTATTTAGCCGGCGGCGCGTACATCAGACCGCCGTCGCGGTAGAGCGCGTTTAATCCGCGGGTCAGACCGATGGGCGACTTCTTGCCCAGATTGCGGTCAAACGATTCAGCGTAATTGCCCACCTTGAGAATGATGTTGTACGCCCAATCCTGCGACACTCCGAGATCTTCACCAAGCGAATCCTCGACCCCCAGCAGGCGGCGGACGTTGGGATTAGTGGATTTTTCCTTCTGTTCGGCGACATTGTCACTGGTCAAGCCGAATTCTTCACCGAGAAGCATTGCGTAAAAGCTCCAGCGCACGACATCGGTCCACTGGCTGTCGCCCTGCCTGACTGCGATGGCCAGCGGCTCCTTTGAGATGGTCTGGGGCAGGAGCACATGGTCGGCGGGGTTTTCCATCTGGCTGCGGCGGATCGCGATCTGCGAAAGGTCGCCCGTCATGACATCGCAGCGCCGGCTGTCGTAAGCTTTGCGGATTTCATCGCTCTTGTCGAAAACGACAGAGGTATATTTCATGCCATGGGTCTGGAAATAATCGGCAAGGTTCAACTCGGTGGTAGCACCCGTACGGGCGCAAATGGTGGCGCCGTCGAGTTCCTTGAGGCTTGAGACCCCGAGATCTTTGTGCACCATGTTGCCCTGACCGTCGTAATAGTTGATCGCGGCAAAATCCAATCCGAGCTTGGTGTCGCGGCTCAGCGTCCACGATGTCGTGCGCGGCAACATGTCGACTTCGCTGGATTGCAGAGCGGTAAAGCGGTCCTTGCTGTTGAGCGACACATATTCGACCTTGCTGGGATCGCCAAAAATGGCGGCTGCCGTCGCTCGGCAGGCGTCGACGTCAAATCCTACCCATTGACCGGCGTCGTTCGGCGCGGAAAAGCCGACGAGACCCTCACTCACGCCGCATTTTATGAATCCGCGCTCCTTGACGGTGTCGAGCAATCCCGCGCTTGCTGGTGCCGCTCCAGCCGCCATCAGCGACAACGCGCCGAGGGCCATCATCCATTTCCTGCCGTTCATATTATCCTCCCAGTCGGTTTTTATTGGTTGTGCTTAGCCTTCATACTAAAGCCGCGTCGCTCGACACGACCATCGATAGCGCATTTGAAAGCCGGCGAATTCCGTCCTCGATCTGCGCGGGATCGTTCAGTGAATAGGAGAGGCGGATCGTGTTTTCACCGCCACCGTTGGCATGGAACGAGGCGCCCGGCACATAGAGGACCTTCGACTGCTCAAAGACCTGCATCTGGATCGCCGTCGCATCAATCTCGGCAGGCAATGTCAGCCAGACGAACATTCCACCTGCCGGCCTGGTCCATTCAATGCCACGCGGCATGTATCCAGAAAGCGCGTCCAGCATCGCATCGCGCTTGAGGCGGTAGGCCTGCGTAAGCGTTTCGCCCCGAGTGTCGAAAATCTTTTGTGCGACGTCATGGACGATCATCTGGTTCAGGCACCCCGAATTGAGGTCGGAGGCCTGCTTGATCGCGACCAGTTTGGAGATCACCTGGGTCGGAGCTGCGATCCATCCGACCCGCAAACCGGGCATGAGAGATTTGGAGAAAGTGCCGAGATAGAGGACGTCGGGACGCTGGGGGTGAGATTTTGCAAGCCGCAGCAGCGAAGGCATCGGTTCGCCCGAGATCTGTAACTGTTCGTAGGCCTGGTCTTCGATGAGAGGTGTCCGATATCGTGCCGCGAGATCCAGAACCGCCAGCCTGTCTTCCATCGAAAGGCTCTGTCCTGTGGGATTGCCGTAGTCAGGCATGAGGTAAAGAAATTTGGCGCCTTGCTTCAGGGCGTTTTCAAGAGCGCTGATGTCGATCGCGGAGGGGGAGGCCGAAACGGACGCGATCTCAGGTGCAAACAATGAAAACGCCTGTAGGGCGCCGACATAGGTCGGGTTGGCGACAACAATCCGGTCCCCGGCATCCAAAAAGGTTTTCCCGACGAACTCAAGCGCCTGCTGGGACCCGCTTGTGATGATGATTTCATCGAAGCTGGTCTGAGCATGCTTTGCGGACAACTCGCGTGCCAGAAATTCTCGAAGCGGAAGATATCCTTCCGAGGGGCCGTATTGTAGCGCTTGCTGCCGACGCTTGGGATCGGCAAGAATAGCGCCCGCCGCCGCGGCGACTTCGTCTGCCGGAAAGAACTGCGGATCGGGGGCGCCGCCGGCGAATGAGATCACGCCTGGTTCGGCGAGATATTTCGCCATTGCGCGAATGGCCGACGGTTGAATTGCCCGGGCGCGCCCGGAAAACAGATCGGTCCAATCGCCTCTCATGATGTGCTCCGGCTCGGCGCCGTTCCGGCTTTGGATGACCGCGGCGCTGGCTGTCGCAGGGGCCATGGCTGCATGTGTGCTGTCACCGTTGGGACCGTAAACTGACTAAAAGGACTAAAAGCTAACTATATGAACTTTCGGGCGAAGGCAATCCGAAAAAAATCCGGATACTGCGCTCATTTTGGCGCTGCTGGCATACGTTCGTCTGGATAGCGAAGAAGCCATCGAAGTCGGGGCATCTATATTATGTATTTGATATTGCACAGATATTGTTACGGAGGCCGCAGCCGGAGCCTCGATATTGCCCCGCAATCTTCAGAGCTGATGTGCCATCATCCAAAGCAATTGAAGTCTGGACAGGAGCGCAATAAGCCATATAGTCATTCTTATGGCCTATGGTGTCGTGGCGATTGACGCGAAAGAGACGTCACCTGCTACCGCGAGCCGGGCGGGGCGGGTCATTTCAAGTCGGCCTATGGGTCAACAACATCGACGGCGCAACGGCAGCGTCCGCTGCTCTTTCATGGTCAAGCTGTTCGGATTGTCATGCTAGCCACAAAATCGAAACTCCTCGTACTTGCAAAACTGCCTCCCGATCTCACTGAAGCTTTAGGCGCGTGTCACGATCTCGTATCTGCCGGAGATCGAGCCGATGCGGACCAATGCACGATAGCCGTCACCACCGCGATGCGCGGTCTCACAGCCGTTGATCTCGAACAATTCCCCGGCATTGGGCTTGTACTGTCACAGGGCGTTGGACGGGACAAACTCGATCTCGAAGCAGCGTCGGCGCGCGGCGTCCGGGTATCGATTACGCCAGACATCCTGACGGAGGACGTGGCGGATTTCGCCATCGGGCTCATGTACGCCATCGCCCGTCGAATTGCCGAGGCGGACCGGTTCGTCCGCGCTGGCCACTGGTTGAAAGTGCGGATCCCGGTCTCGACCAGTCTAGACCGCAAGCGCCTTGGAATCATCGGTATGGGCAAGATTGGCCGGTCCATCGCCCGGCGGGGAAAGGGGCTCGGCATGACGGTCGGTTACACGAACCGTAGCCGAAAGGACGATCTCGACTACCGTTACCATGACGATCCGGCAGCATTGGCGGCGGACAGCGACATTTTGATCCTGGCGTGTTCGGGAGGCCCGGAGACGCACCACATATGCGATGCGGGCGTTCTGGAAGCACTCGGCCCGACGGGCTTCGTGATCAATATCGCGCGTGGATCGGTGATCGACGAGGCGGCCCTTCTCGATGCACTCCAAGCCGATCGCATTGCCGGCGCGGCGCTCGACGTCTTCGCCTCGGAGCCAGATCTCGATCCGCGCTTTGCCGCGCTGGACAATGTTGTGCTGACCCCACATTCCGCCTCTCTCACCCGCGAGGTCCGTACAAAGCTGATTGGCTGCATGATCAAGGAGATTGAAGCGCACGAGGCAGGCAACCCGCTCAGCTACGCGATTGTCTGACGCAGGTTTGCCTATTTCAGCTTTAGATCGAAGCGCACGACGTCGCCGCGATAAATGCCTTCCGCGACGAGCACTGTAACGCCTTCGCTGTCCACGACTCGGCGGTGCACAAAGGCAACCGGCGCATTGAGCGGCATGCTCAGCGATTGAGCTATATCCATGTCGGCCGTACCGATCGTCATGGTTTGCCGGGCGTCGGTGATCTCGAGACCCTCAATGTCGTGGATCAGGCGCAACGCGGTCTTTGTCTTGACGTCCTCGAGCGAGATCAAATCCCGCAGTCTTTCATCAATGTAAATGTCGGTAATGAGGAAGGCGGCGTTCTTGCGCCAATGCCGCCGGCGGAGATGGCGATAACTCGGTGCCAGGGTGCCGATCTGATAGGCGACGCTTTGGAGTTCGACATCGCGTTCTTCAGACAGGATCTCGATACGGGCATCGTCGCTCGGACGCAGCAAACCCGACCAGTCTGTCCCTACCGAGCACCAAAGTTCCTCCAGAGGGCTGCGCCGGACGAAAGTACCCTTGGCGCGGTAGCGCTCGATCAGCTTCTCCTGCTCAAGGATATCGAGAGCTTGGCGAATCGTGGCACGGGCCACGCCGCACTCGTTGGCCAGGTCGTCGACGGTCGGAATCTGACTGCCCAACGGCCAGTGGCCCGACTCGATACGGCGGCGAAAGAAAGTCGCAAGCTGGATATACCGTGCAATCGCGCTACGGGAAAAATCCATCCTCGGCTTCGGTTTTTCATCCATGACGGTTACCGGGGCGCTCCTGTTATGCCTATGGGCTAGCTTAAGTTCTTTTTCAACCCCTGTCATGCAGCGCCCAACATCGCTGATGCCATGCCACCCTTTCGGATTCGACCGGTTCCATACCCTAAATTACAGACGCGCGCGTTTGAATCCCGGGCCTGCGGCGGCAGCTGCGGCGGCGATCATGGCCTCCAGCGTGGTCGGGTCCTGCCGCATGGCCCAGTAAAGCGGACCACCCCGACAGGCCGGGAAACCGAAGCCATGGACCATCACGACGTCGATGTCACTGGACGTAAAGGCGATCTTCTCGGCAAGAGCGTGCTTGGCCTCGTTAACGAGCGCGCCAAGGGCGCGAGCACGGATTTCGCTTGGCGCAAGCGGCTGCGCCACAATGCCTTTCTCGCAACGATAGGTGTGGATGAGTTTATCGATGGCGGGATCCGATCGCGGCGTGGAGCCGTCGGGATAGGCATACCAGCCCGCGCCCGTTTTGCGACCGAAGCGGCCGACCTCGCAGAGCAGATCGGGCAATTCGACATATCGCTCATGCGGGTCGCGCTTTGACGCCAAGTGTTTGCGACGGGCCCAGGCGATATCCAATCCCGACAAATCGCCCACTTTGAATGGTCCCATGGCGAATCCGAATTCCTCCATTGCCGCGTCGACCTCTTCGGGAGCGGCCCCATCCTCGACCAGCAACTCGCAATGCTGACGATAGGCCGCATAGATGCGATTGCCGATGAAACCTTCGCCCGGCTTGGCCAGAACCGGGATCTTGCCAAGCCGTCGCACGAGCCGAAACACCCCGGCAAGCGAATCAGCTCCGCTTCGGGGTGTTCTCACCACCTCCACCAGGCGCATGATTTGTGCCGGATTGAAGAAGTGCAAACCTATCATGTCGGTCGGCCTGCCTGTCGCTGCCGCGATTTCGCCGATATCGAGATACGACGTGTTGGTGGCAAGGATCGCGCCAGGCTTGGCGATAGCCGCCAGTTCGGCGAACAGACGCTGCTTGGCTCCCAGGTCCTCCACGATTGCCTCGATCACGAGATCCGCGTCGGACAGCGCGCCAAGACTTGTGGAAACGGTAATCCGCCTCAGGTGACCCACGGCGTCGGAAGCTTCCATCCGACCACGCTTTACCGTTGCGTCGAGAAGGGTGCAGATGCGCTTGCGCGCTGCATCGCCTGCCGCTTCGTCATGCTCGACAAGCGTCACCGGATACCCGGCTGCAAGAAATGCCACGGCGATGCCCGCGCCCATCGAACCGCCGCCGACGAGACCGATCTTTTCGATATTCCGGGGCTTTGCCGGGTAAGCATCGAAAGCATCGCGCGTCGCGCGCTCGGCAAAGAACCCGTAGCGCAACGCCTTTGCCTCCGGGCTCTGCCGCAACTGATTGAATGCGTCCCGTTCGCGCTTGAGCGCTTCCTGCGCATCGAGCGTGGCCGCATTCTTGATCATCTCGATGGCCATAGCGGTCGCCGGGGTGCCACCAGACTTCAAAAGTGCCGAGCGCTCGGCCTTTCTTATTGTCTCGTCCGGTTCCAGCGGCAGGGCCATCTGCAAGACGAGCCGTTTGCCGGCCAGTTCGCGTGCCAACGACATCGCCGCAGCGAGCAAATTTTCCTGAACCAGGAGATCGATCATGCCCAGCTTGTGGGCTTGATCGGCTGTTACGCGCCGACCGGTTGCAATCAGTTCGATCGCGCGCGCAATGCCGACGAGGCGTGGAAGTCGCTGGGTCCCCCCGGCTCCGGGCAGGATACCGAGCTTAACCTCGGGTAGGCCGACGATTGCTGTCGAATCGGCGATGCGGGCATCACAGGCAAGGGCAATCTCGTATCCGCCGCCCAGCGCAGCGCCGCTTATGGCGGCGACAACGGGGAAGGGCGCTTTTTCTATCGCCTCGATCACCGCCGGCATTTCCGGCTGGGCGAGGGGGCCCTCGAATTCCCTGAGATCGGAGCCGGAAATGAAATTGCGCCCGGCCCCGATAAGAACGAGACCCAAGGCCTTGTGATCCGCTGCTTCGCGAAGAGCCGCCATAATGCCGCGGCGCATGGCTACGGTGCTTGTATTGACCGGCGGGCTGTCGATCACCGCAAGCGCTATGTTGTCGCGAAACTCCAGGCGGACAACTGGCGGGTCAATCGGGCGTCCACTGTCTTCTTCGGCGTATTCGGGCATGCTGTACAAGTCCTGGCTGCGAGGGTGGCTTACCGCCCGACAAAAGCCGGCGCTCGCTTTTCGATCACAGCGCGCGTGGCTTCGCGCGCGTCTTCGGACATCATCAAACGGGTGCTGTAGGTCTGCTCGAGGGCGTAGCCCTCGTCGACAGACATGAATTCCACCCGGTTGAGCGATTCCTTGCCGAGCCGCAGGCCGAGCGGCGCCTTAGCTGCGACGACAGCAGCCAGTTCGTCGGCCGTGGCCTGAAGGCGGTCGCCGGATACGACGTCGCTGACCAAACCCACGCGCCAGGCTTCGTGGGCATCGATCGGTTGCCCCGTGAAGATCATCCGGCGAAGCGTGGATTGAGGGATCAGGCGGCCAAGATGCGCAGCGCCGCCACAACGCCCTACATTGATTTCGGGAAGGCCGAATTTGGCGGTTTCGGAAGCGATCCGGATGTCGCAAACGGAGGCGAGCACGCAACCCGCCCCGAGCGCCGGTCCGTTGACCGCAGCGATCACCGGCACGGCAGCGTTGCGGACTGCGGAGAACATGCGCCGGACGATTTTCGCGCGCGCCGGATCTTCTTTTGGCGTCGCGGCGAGGAACTCGTGCAGGTCGAGCCCGGCGCAGAAAGCCCGCTCGCCGCGCGCGGTCAGGATGATGCAGTTGATTTCGTCCCATTCCGAGGCCTGCTCGAAGAGGTCACCGATTTCGTCGTAGATCGCGATGGTCAAAGCGTTGACCGGGGGACGATCGAGCCAGATGCGGGCCACGCCGTTTGATTTTTCAATTTTGATCGCGGCCATGGCGGCGCTCCGTTAAACAGAAATCAGGGGTTGGATGACTGCGCCCGCGCGCGGGCGAGATTTTCGAGAATTTCCGCCCTCCGGGCTTCAGCGTTGCGGCTCAGATTGTCGTAGAGGCTGTTGCCATGAGCATCGATGGCGACGGTGAGCGGTCCAAGCCGGCTCACTTCGAGTACGGCGATGCGATAATGGGAAATCATGTCCGGCCATGCGACGTCGACGACACCGCGGATCGCATCGGAAAGTATGGGACACCCGCCGCCCAGGAAGGAAAGATAGACGCCGCCGACCTCACGAAGGGCCGCCGCGCTTTTGTGGTCGAGCCCTCCCTTGCCTCCCACGCATGAAAGGTTGAGCGAGCGGATGATGCGCGGCATTACCGAATTGAACCGGGTGCTGGTCGTCGGATTCATGTAGACAACTTCCATTTGCCCATTCGTTTCCCTGCTGAAGCTGCCGAGATGGAAAAAGGCGGCTCGTTCGAGGTCGACGGGAAGCGGTTGGCCCCGGTCCAGGTAATCGATGATCCGCTCATGGGTGGGGATACCGGCGGTCGCTGCGATCCGGCCGTTGACATAGATCATTTCGCCGAGCTTCAGCTCGCGCGCGATTTCAGCAGTCATTGGCAGGGCTACGGTTCGATGCTCAGCCATGAGGCTATTCCAGCCGCTCAACCGTGCCGTCGCTGTAAAGACGGGCGCGGGTACGTCGATTGATCCAGCAGTTGAAGCTCACGGCAACCGGCGTAAAGCCGTGCCCGGCAGCATAATTGATATGCACGCCGAGAACGGTCGTCTTGCCGCCGGTTCCCATCGGACCAAAGCCTGTGGCATTGATGGCGTCGGTCAGGCGCTCCTCCATGGCGGCCAGGATGGGCTCTTCGTTGGTGCCGCCCAGCGGGCGCAGCGTCGCCTCTTTCGACATCTTTGCGCAGTAATCGAAAGTTCCGCCAATTCCCACGCCCATGATGACGGGTGGGCAATGCTGGGACCCAGCCTTGATGGCGGTGTCGAGGATGAAGGTCTCGATCGTTTCGAGATCCGGAAAGGTAAACAGTTCCATCGCTGCCCAGCGGCCGGAACCGAGCGCCTTGGGCGAGCATACGAATTCGATATAGTCGGCCCCGCCGATGAGATCGAAGGTAACGATCGGCATATCCTTGCCGTAATAGCCGCGCTCAAGCGTCAGCGGATTGGTGACATGCTTCAGAAGCGGCGGGTCGATCGTTTCGACAAGATGGTTGAAGCCTTCCCTGATAGCGCCCCTGATGTCGGCACCCCAATCGGCCTTGGTGCCTATGCGCACGAAATAGACGGGTATACCGGAATCGGAACATACATAGCGGCTCTGGTCCTCGGCCATATGCGCGCTCTGGAGCATCATGTTTAATGTGCGTCGCGCGGTTTCCGACTCCTCGCGATCGCGCGCCGCGGTCAAGGCGGCTTTGGTGTCGTCGGGCACTTTGCGCAGCGCCCACCAATAAAGATCCTGTGCGAGCCGGCTGACATCCGCGTCCGAAATCGGCATTGAAACTCCTTCCCGCACACCGCCGCTGAAACAATTCAAGGCACGCATCGCTTGATTAGGTCATAAATATGGATTATTGACTTGATGTCAATTCGCAAAGTAATGCCGATAGCGCGATGCTCGGCCATGCCGAACCTTGGATGGGAATTCGCGATCCATGAATGCAACAGTTTCGGTGCCGGTCAACGGGCTTGCCATCAGCACCTCGGTTTATCGGGCGAACCGGGAAGCTCCATGGCTGGTATTCAGCAACTCGCTGATGACCGACATGCGTATCTGGTCACGGCAAGTCGACCGGTTCAAGAAGGATTATCAAATCCTGTGCTACGATCAGCGTGGCCACGGCGGCACGCCCCCGCACGGCAACAGCGCCCACATGGACGATTTGGCCGGCGATGTACTGGGTCTGCTCGATCATTTCGATATCGGCCGCTGCACTTTCATCGGCGTTTCCATGGGCGTGCCGACCGGCCTTGCCCTCTATCGCAAGGCGCCTGAGCGGATTGCGCGATTGGTGCTGAGCGATGGCCAGGCCAGGACCGCCCCCGGGGGGGCTCAAGTCTGGGAGGAGCGTTTGCAACAAGCGTTTGCCATAGGGCTTTGCTCCCATGCGCAAGACACCCTCGGTCGCTGGCTTGGCCAGACGTTCCGTTCCGCGCATCCCGAACTTGTTGCCGAGTATGTGCACATGATGCAATCGACAAGCCCGGACGGCTTCCAGGCGGGGGTGCGGGCGCTACAGAATTTTGATTATTCGGAAACGCTGGCCCGACTGGCGCTTCCGGTATTGCTCGTCGTAGGGGCCAATGACGGCAACCTGCCGGCAGTCATGCAAGCGATGTCCAAAACGATCGCCGGATCGCGGTTTGTTGCGATTCCCGACGCAGGTCATCTGCCGCCGGTCGAGCAGCCGGATCGGTTCAACGACGAATTGGATCGCTTCCTTCAAGGTTCAAACAATGCGACATAAGGACATTAGTCCATATGATTGACACTAATGGGCATCCACTCTACGCTCGCGCCAACGGCAACACCGCAAAAGAGTCGGAGTCTCGCATTGAAACTGCATTGGTCGCCGCGCTCGCCTTTCGTCCGAAAGGTCATGATTGTCCTTAACGAAACCGGCCAGGTCGACGATGTCGACTATATTCGCACGATCGTAACGGCGACGACAGCGCCCAATCCCGATCTTCTGTTGGACAATCCACTTTGCCAGATTCCTACCCTGATGCTGGACGATGGTTCGACATTGTACGATTCTGCAGTAATTTGTGAGTTTTTCGACGAACGCGCCGTCCGTGCCGGCCTTTTCCCGCCGTCCGGCCCGATGCGCTTCAAGCAACTCCGCTGGCAAAGCATCGGTGACGGGCTGAGCAGATTGCTGCAGGTCTACCGTAACGAGGCTTTGCGCGAAGAAGGCGGCAACGCCGTCTGGATTTCCGCCTATCGAACGAAGATCCAGGCCTGTCTGCAACGGATCGAAGCCGAAGTCCTGGATCTCGAAGACACACCCTTCGGTATCGGACATATCGCACTCATTTGCGGTCTCGGCCAACTTGACTTTCGTTTCGGGCATACGGGATGGCAAGCGCGCTTTCCCAAGGCTGCGGCCTGGTATCAGGCCATGTGCGGCCGCCCCTCGGTGGTGGCGACTGAAGTCGACGACGACAGCATGGCAACGGTCGGGTCGTCGCCCTTCGCCCAAGCCAAGGTCCCGCTGGAATGGTAGCGAAGACAGAACGCTCCGGTCCCCTTGCTCATATCAAGGTGCTTGATCTCAGCCGCATCATGGCCGGTCCTTGGTCAACCCAGATACTGGCCGATCTCGGCGCGGACGTCATCAAGGTCGAACGGCTGGGACAAGGAGACGATACTCGCAAATGGGGTCCCCCTTATCTGAAGGACAAGGAAGGCCTGCCCACGGCTGAATCCGGATATTACCTTTGTGTCAACCGCGGCAAACGTTCAATCGAACTCGACATCGCGACGGCGCAAGGCCAGGAAGTCGTTAGAGCGCTTGCCGGCCGATCCGACATCGTCCTTGAGAATTTCAAGGTTGGAGCGCTGGACCGCTACGGGCTCGGTGCCAGCGATCTGCGCGCACTCAATCCGCGGCTCATCTATTGCTCGATCACGGGCTTCGGCAAGACAGGCCCGCGGGCCGAACATGCAGCCTACGACTTCATGATCCAGGCGATGGGTGGAATCATGAGCGTCACCGGCGAGCGGGACGGCATGCCAGGCGGCGGGCCGCAGAAGGTCGGCGTGCCGATCGTCGACATCATGACAGGCATGTATGCCGCAATTTCGGTTCTTGCCGCCCTGGCGCGGCGGGATCGGACCGGCCGCGGCGACACGATCGATATCGGCATGCTCGATGTGCAAGTCGCCTTTCTTGCCAACCAGGCGATGAATTACCTGGTTTCGGGAAAAACGCCTTCCCGGCACGGCAACAAGCATCCCAATATCCAGCCTCAGGACGTCTTTCCCGTTCGTGACGGACACATCGTGATTGCCGTGGGCAATGACGGGCAGTTCGCGGCTTTCGCTGCTGCGCTGGGGCGGCCGGAATTGGCGAGCGACCCACGTTTCTCCCTTAATGCGGAACGGGTCAGAAACCTCGATAGCCTGCATCCCCTGATTTCGGAAATCCTTGCCACGCGCGACATTGCCGACTGGATAAAAGCGCTGGAAGCCGCCGGTGTCCCCTGTGGCCCGATCAACACGATCCCGATGGCGTTCGCCGACGAGCAGGTGCGGCATCGGCAGATGCTGCGCGAGTTGCCACACCCGCTGTCCGGCACCGTGCCGCAGGTCGTCAGCCCGCTGCGTTTCGAGGAAGCGTCGATGGCATTTGAAACGCCACCGCCTCTGCTTGGGCAGCACACCGCGGAAATCCTGCGCGAACTCGGCCTGGATCAGGCCGCCGCTGCCGAAACGAACAAACGTAGCCGGAGATGAAGCCCGCCATGGTGAACACGGGAAGCGGAGATGCACGGATACCCCTGCCTCATCCAAGCTCCATGAGTCCGGCGCAGCAAGCTGTTTTCGACGCGGTCGTCAGCGGTCCAAGAGGCACGCTGATCGGGCCGCTCCGGGCCGCATTGTACAACCCAGAACTGGCCGACCGCTGGCAGCGGTTGGGGGAAATCCTCCGCTACCGGACCAGTCTGCCGCCGCGCGTTAGCGAATTAGCCATTCTTGTCACCGCGCGTCGCTGGAATAGTGATCTCGAGTGGATCGTCCACGCGCGTGCCGCACGCGAAGCGGGTTTGCCCGAATACACGATCGACGCAATCCGGCTGGGCGAACCCCCTCGGCTCGACACCGACGAGGATGCGTGTGTCTATGCCTTTGCACGGGAGATGCAAATGTCGGGCATTGTCTCGAGCGAGACTTATGACCGCGTCCTGCAACACTGGAAGGAAGTCGGCGTCGTCGAACTTACGGCAGTCATCGGATATTACACGATGGTTTCGATGACGCTCAACGCTCACTGGATCAGCCTGCCCCATAGCGAGGAGGCCCGACTGAGCAGCGAACCTTCCAAGGATCACACCGTTCTTACCGAGCTGCCTCAGGCTGCCGCCATACCAGCTGCCTGAGAGATGGAAGGGAGGGGCAAACATTCCGGTGCCGTGAGGCGTGAATCCGGACGCCCAATGCGCCTGCGGCGCTTTTAAACTGACGTTAGCGAGCCATCACAATTGACTGCGCTATGTCACTGTTTCGCTTGCCAGAGAAGAACTGGTGCGCCGTTCAGCGCCAATGCGTTCTACTCGGTTGTCCTCGCAAAAGATTTCTATGTAGCGCCTTGTCTGCTTCTGGCCCTTGTCCGAGATAAGGATCCGAAGAGCCCATCGATCGTTTCTTCGGCAATACCGAAACAGGTTGATGCCCCGCATCCGCTGGTCACAACGACAAGTCGCACGGCGTCCGACGGTGTATCAGTCAGGCGCCAATTGCCCGACGCGGACGCATAGGTGCCGGTCCAACGCTCCTGGACCATGCGGCCCGGAAGGTCGAGCACGCGGTCGAGCTCCGAAAGCATCAGTTCGTCAACCGCGGAGGACGCGAAAGGATCGGGCGTGGGCGCATAATGATGGCTGTCACCTACCACCAGCGATCCGTCAGCGGATTGCGCTATGACTAGGTGGATGCCGTTTTCTCGATGCAGGGGCATGTCCTTGTCGAGCCGGGCCGACAGCGCCGCCATTTCCGGCAGATGAGCGTAGCCAGCCGATCGGCCAACGCTGAGATCGGACAACACGGTTGTCATCAGCTTGACGGGTTTTTCAGGCATGACTCGCAACATCTGCAGTTTGCAGCGGGTAAGTCCGTAGGCCGAGAGCCGCTCGGAATACAGACCCGTGAAATCATCGCCCGGACAAACCACTGCTGCTTCGGCTTCGATGATATTTCGAGTGGTTATGACGCGCGGTGGCTCCACTGCGACCACGCTTTCACCCCACAAAAAGGTGACGTCATGCCATTCGGCGAGAAAGCGAGCCAGCAGCGCGACCGCCGTTCGCGATTCTACCCGGATTTCATGAGGGCTGTAGAGCGCACAGGCCAACGGCCCGGTACGCAGGCATGGAACGTGCGAAGACGCCTCCGCGGCCGTGATCCGCCGGCACTGCTGTCCCGCCTCCGTCTTCAGGAACGCGTCGATGACAGCTTCGGATTCAGGCAAATGCGCTGCGATCAGCATACCGCGCTGCAGCATTTCAATGTTTGCGGGTCCAACAATTTCGTTCCAGATGTCACGAGTGCGCATCGCCATGTTCCAGCAATCGCCGGCTGCTTGCCCTGTGACGGTAACGAATCCAAAATTGCGGACCGATGCTCCGTTAGCCTGCGTATCGCGGTCGATTACGATGACCCGCTTGCCCGCCTTTGCCGCCACATAGGCATGAGCGAGGCCCAGAATCCCCGCCCCGACCACCGCTAGGTCGTAACTCGCCATGCTGTTTCCCGATTAGAGCTAGTTAAGGGCTTGCCGCGTATGGCTTCAGCACACAACACGCGGAGCTGTCTGTGATCCCATGGAAAGGATACTGGCATAGAAGACTAGTAATCCATCACCGCCGGTATATCAGTACGGCTGCCTCCAAAACCCAATGGTCACACGATAACAGTCCGCGGAGGCCAAGCGAGCGAGCGCCAAGGTTGGCTATTATAGCCTAGCACATTTTCGCTCACCATAATCGGCTTAGACATTAGTTGCCCGAGATTGCTTCGTTGTACGCTGCTACATCCTCCTTTAGGTCGGCAAGCACCTTATTCCAGTCGGGCGTCCAGATTTCGACCCCTTCAAGCGCTTCGTGCAGCTTCTTGTAGTTCTCGTCGTCAGGATGGATGTCGCTGCGCGAAGGAAGCCCCTTGGCGATCAGGCTGATATCCTTCTGGGCAGCTTCCGAGAGCAGAAAGTCGATGAGCTTCTTGCCATTCTCGGGGTGCGGCGCATTGTTCACCAGCCCGATATAGTCGGGAAGTGAGAACACGCTCTTCTTGCCGTCCGGGCCTTCCGGGATGAAGATCTTGATGTTCGGGTTGGCTTCCGACTGCGACAGGTTCATCTGCATGTCGCCGTTGGCTACATAGATTTCGCCTTTGTTGACCAATGCCGTCAGCTTGCCGGTCGAAGCGGATGGTCCGAGATTGTTCACCTGCAGCTTCTTGAGATAAGCAAGGCCGGCTTCCTTGCTGCCGAAGGCATGAAACGTCTGCAGCATCAGCGCGGTGCCGTCGCCAGCCTGACCGGGGGTCGAATACTGGATCTTTTGCTTGAACTTCGGGTCCAGCAGATCTTCGTAAGATTTCGGCGCCTCTTTCAGCACAGCGGAATTATAAATGAAATTCGGGTAGTTGTTGACCAGCGCATAGAACAGGCCGCCGGCGTCCTTGCTGCCGGCGTCGATCTGGTCGGCGCCGGCTGGGGTATAGGCTTGCAGCAAGCCATCGGCCGCGGCTTTCTGCATGAAGGGCGGCAGCGTCACCAGCACGTCGGCCTGCGTGTTCGACTTTTCCTTGGCGATGCGGTCGGCGACGCCGCTGGAACCGGCTTCGACGAACTGTACCTTGATGCCGGTTGCGGCCGTGAAGGCGTCGAATTGGGTGCCGAGCCAGCTCGGATCGCCGTCATGCAGCCCATCGGCGCTGTAGATAGTCACGACGCCATCGGCAAAAGCCGGCAAGGCGCTCGCTGCGAGCAGCAAGCTTGCGGCTGCGGCCAGCGTAAATCTTGTTTTCATGATATCTCCCTGTGGCTGCACTCAGGTGCCTTCGTGATCTTATTATTGCTTTTTTGTGGCTGGTTTTACGCGGCCAAGCCAACATCGAGTGGAGAGTGTTGGGGGGTCGCCATGATAAGTAAAATCCATTTATCTTATGGAAAGCAAAGTTACGCTTATGGAGCGGCCGAGTGCGGCGTTCTTAAAGTCTGCTGATCAAGTGGAAGAGCAATCGCCACTGGCCTGGGCGGACGGCCGATAGCCGAGTTCGTCGAGCAGACGAAGTCTGAGCACAACAGCAAGATTCGATGTGCAAGGGCAAGATGCTGGAAAACGCAGGTCTGGGAATATGATTACAGTCTGGTGTCGCGGCATCAATCCTGTGCGCCCAGCTTAACGAGCACGCATCTGTCTTATTCGAGCCGCGACTTGGAAGAGAGGCCTCAGATGTTAGATGCACCCAACAATGATCGCCGCCTGTTTAACGACGCCGCAGTTTCCCGCGCCATCGACGAACAATACACTGTAGTTGAGTTTGCCTCGGGCCGAGCGGACCGGATCTCCTCGAAATCGTCCGCGTGCGCACGCGACCTGATGTCATTTGGTCCATTTCGATTGAGTGCAACCGAGCGACTCCTGACGCGGGATGGCGACCAGATTGATCTGGGTGCAAGGGCACTAGACATACTGATCTGTCTGTTGTCTCGTCCTAACGAGGTCTTCAGCAAGCAAGAACTCCTCGATCGGGTATGGCCAGATGTCATCGTGGAAGAAGGAAGTTTGCGCTTCCAAATAGCCCGTTTGCGTAAGACGCTCGGTGATGGGGTCGACGGCGCGAGGTACATCGCGACGCTCACTGGGCGCGGTTATTGTTTCGTGGCCGCGATTTCTCCCACACGGCGCAGTGCGAGCACAGACGACCAATCCTCGATAGCTTCAGAAGATGATTTGGGCACTCGTCTCACGCGGATGATCGAGTGCATGACTGAAACCGCTGCCGTCGCTGCTAAGCCGATCGGGTCATGCACGGTCACTATCTTTCAATTCAGCGAAGATAGCAAAACGGCGGTGATCGTGGCCGTTGCTAATGCGATGGCGGGAGCGAAAGCGGAACCGCAACCTACCTGTCCGCACTTCCGACCGAACAGACTGTCGACCGGTCGCAACTTCCCCTTGACCGCTGTTGTCGAAGACCGAACCAAGCATGTCGAGCGCTCGTCGACAAACTAACCGGCGGCTGAATGGAGGCCCACGCCTCGCCCCCATGTCTGCAGGCCAGTAAGCAACTTATTCGGCCCGACCATTCGGGACATCAAGTTTTGGGTCGCTGCCCAACAACGCGCGGCGCACGCGGTTGGGGGTATCCTGAACATGTCTCGCGAACGTCGATGTAAGGTGCTGCTGGGATGAGAACCCGCATATCAGCGCGATCTGTGAAATCGTCAGGTCGTCTCCCGCAAGGAGCTCCTGTGCCTTGTCGATCCGGCGGCGGATGAGGAATTGGTATGGCGAGCATCCAACGGCGGTCTTGAAGCCTCGAGAGAAGTGAAACGCGGAAAGTCCCGCTGCAGCTGCTATTTCGGCGAGCCCGATGTCTTTTCCTAGATGCGCTTCAATAAAATCGACGGCGCGTCTCAGCCTGTAAGGCGCAATAACGTGGTCCGTATCTGGTAGCGCGTTGTACGTGGACGAGTAGGCACGAAGTAATCTGACCCCCACGGCGAGCGCGAAACTATCCATCATGGCGTTGATGCCGAGCTGAGTTTGCCGCAACTCCTCGGCGAAACGATGGCCCATGTTCGCAAGCACCCTGTCCGGCGCCAATAAGTTCGGCACAAGCTCCACAGCTCGGCCTTCTATGGTATCACTGCCCAACAGTTGCTCCAGGCGGTTGGGGGAAAGATGTAGATGAAGGCAATCCACGTCGCCGCTACTTGAGTACCAGCGGCTATCGGATTCCGCTGGAACCACTGAGACGTATTCATGTCGCGGACTTAAAGGTCGCGTTGGCCCACCTCCCACCGCCGCACCGAAGCTTTTTGGGCTGTTGAGATAGATGATTACGACGTGATCCAACAACGGAGGAACGTCGAACTCGATGGGCTTGCGCTGAGGAGGCTGGCGCAAAGCCCCGAATCCTTCGTAATCGGAATAGACGTCGGGCAGCGACAGGGATGTCGAAACGTGCGCACGGTCGTAGGACCTGAGTCCAACGTTGGTTTGGAAAAGGGCCTTGCTCATATTCATACTAGCCTAAGCGTTGATTAGCCGTTTCGACCGTGAGTTGTCTGCAAGGTAGCATAGCGATCGACGCTGGCGCGAAATACCTGAGTGACCGGGCGTCCGCTTGGTGGCGGGCGTAACGGTTGGTGCATAGGCGCAAGGTTTAGCGAGCGGAGTTTCGCTTGGGCAGACGCGCCTGCGAAACGGCTTGGTATGCTCATTCGGCCACGGCCCTCCTTATACGGCCCGGGGGGTAGACCCAACGATGATTCCAATCTCGATCATATTCCTATGTCCTTAAATTCGATTTGGGCTTTCTGTATCTGCTGGGCTGGATCTGCTGGGAAGGAAGCCGGTCTGGCCTCAGTCTTCCATCGACCTCTGAGGAAGTTCAGTAGGCGTGATTGAGACCCACTGACGATTTGTTCCCGGTCAGCGAATCAGGCTGCCAAATCCGCGAACAGAGGCGCGTGTCGCGGAAAACACGAGAACGGCGAAGATTAGCACCCCCAGGCATACAAGGGCGGCGCCGACGCCAACGAGTGGCTCCAGGTCCGGCACGCCCAACCCCTCCAGGAAGAGGCCCGGCATGAACAGCAAGAGACCGGCATTGTAGATGAGGTAGTGGGCTGCCGGCCAACGCCCGGCCGAGCTGGCGGCACCAAGGTCATAAAATATGCCAAACAGGGCACTCGATACCCAACCTAGCAGATTGATGTGAGTGTGCGCGGCAATCAAAGCGTAGTTGCGGGAGATGCCCATGTACATCCCCATCGAGATGCCGATGGCGAACCAGACTACCGCAGTCCGGAAAAAAACTTTAGAAATTTTCAGCATTACCGTACCTGTTATTGTCGTTTGGAGTAGAGTTGCAGGCTCTCCTGTTAATTGTATTTAATACTTCGATGAACTAAATCCAACTGATTAAGCTGCCCTGTGTCCGACAGAAGTATCTCGGGATTCCGCATCGCGCATGTTATGCGTTGTGAAATCCTGCGAGCCTTCCATTACGCCGAGCCAGCGCGCTCGGCCTGAGGCCCGTTAGCATTATCGATGGATCATGTGCTGTGCCGAGTGCGGATCGAAGTCGGCGGGGGCACTCGACGATCTTCTGGTGCAAGCGGTCTCCTCACTGTGCGGCCTCTTCGATCAGATCAGCGACGACCTGTGGCCGTGAGACCATCACAACATGGGACGCCCCCTTTACGACAACGGTGCGCTTGGAGCCTGCCCGCTCGGCCATGAAGCCCAAAGCCTTCGCGGGAATGTTCTTGTCACTATCGCCATAGACGAACCATGAGGGTATTGCCTTCCAGGCAGGCTCACCTGATTTCTCCGTCAACGCTGCCTCGGTGATCGGGCGTTGACCCGCCGCCATCAGGGCTGCCTGGTCCGATGGTACGTCATGGGCGAATTGCTGATGGAATTTCGGTTGATCGATGGAGAGATCCACGCCGCCATCGGCAAGTTTGACGGGAGCCGCAAGCGCCTCGCCTAGCGTGCCGCCGGGAAATTTCCCGGCTAGATCTGCGGCAGCCTCTCCTTTGTCCGGTGCAAAGGCCGCCACGTAGACCAAGGACTTCACGTTGACGTGACCATTGGCGGCCGTTGTGATGACCTGCCCTCCATAGGAATGGCCGACCAGAACGACTGGCCCCTCGACGCTGCCGACCACCGTGGAGACATAAGAGGCATCGCTTGTGACGCCGCGTAGCGGGTTTGCGGCGGCAACGACCTGGTAGCCATCCTTCTGAAGGATTTTGATGACGCCATTCCAGCTGGAGGAGTCGGCAAAAGCGCCATGGACGAGAACAACGGTAGGTTTAGCTTGCTGAGCAGCTGCAGTGCCCGAAAGAAGAGCGCCGACTATGGCGATGGTAGTAGCAAGCTTTGACATGGTAATTTCCTTTCTGAGTACCGATATTGCCTGATTTGAGGGTGACTATCAGGCCTGGCTGAGGCCAGAACGTCGGCGTTGATTTCTGCCAGGCCTGAGATGCGCCTTCGTAAATCTTCAGCGGCACGTAATATTGTGACGATACGGCCTATGTATTGGCTGTACTTTTACGTGATTGTCGATTTTGTAGGCGATTGCCGTTTTATATGCCGGCGTCATTTCCTCGCGGTCCAGATCAACGCGACTGCGGAATAGGGCTTCTGCCGCTTCACAAATCTTTGCAACGAATAACGAGCCAGGAACGCCGCGCTGCTGCATGTTTGGGTGCAAACATCACACGGTTGAAGCAAAATGGCCCTTATAAATCTTTCCCACCCAATCGCTGCATTCGTGAATGCGGCCAATGCCTGCGATCTGGACGGCCTGGTTGCGACCTTCGCCGCCGACGCCCTCGTCAACGACCAACTCAACGAGCATTGGGGGTGGGCCGCCATCAGGGAATGGGCCGAGAGCGAAATGATCGCCGACAAGGTGACCATCTTCGTCGTCCGCGTCGTCGAACATTATGGGCACTCCATCGTGACCGCCAATGTTGATGGCGATTACGACAAGCGCGGCCTGCCCGAACCCCTGGTCCTCAACTTCTATTTTTCCACTGCTGCGGGAAAAATTGTCCAACTCATCGTGCTGCGCAACCTGTCGGACATATAGCGACGAGGTGAAGCCGCTGGTCGTTTCACGTCGACCAGCGGCACAAGTCCGCCTCGGCCCGAAGTGCGCAAGCGCATTGGGCGACGGGCGAGCGATCCGGCTTTTGCGCCGTGATCGCCCGCCGGATGCGTCAGAGGTTGTAAAGGCTTCTTGCGAAGGCGCCGATCCCCTTTGCCTCGAGGAGGCTGATCGGGGCTCGGAACGTGACCCGCACGACGCCTGGATGTCGGCCGATCTCGATGGCCCCGGCGATCGTTGCCCGGTTCTTCACCTCGGGAATGCTGAGGCCAAGTACATCGGCTGCCCGTTGCAGGCCGTTTTCCGTCGCCTCGTTGAGATTGGCTCCCGTGCCGATGAACGTCACCGGCGCGTCCTCTTCGATCTCGGCGACGCGATGGCTCCGCGCCAGTGTCTGCGCCCTGCGCCGTTCTTCGTCGCTGAGCGGACGGGCCAGATGCGGCACGTCGTCGACAACCGGGAACAGGATCGGCCCATCGATATTCAGGCCCTTGATGACGCTGACTTCCAGCGTGACGGTTCCGGCCACATCACAGGTATGCCCCGCTATCTCGCCGTCTCCCTGCAGGGCGTGCAAGTCGCCCATATAGATGCCGCCGCCCGGAACCTTGACCGGGCAGATCAGGATGGCACCCTCCCGGACCGTATTTACATCGAGGTGGCCGTCGGTCTTGTGCAGCGCCAATTCGTCCGGCGTCAGGGAATAGATATGCGGCGCGGCAAGCAGAAACGCCCCGAAATCGCCGGCATTGTGCGAATCCGGCATCGCCTTGGAAGGCGTGGTGCCGAGTTGCCCGAGAAACGGCCGCAGCCGTGTCACGACGCCGACAAGATCGGCCGGCGTGAATGTCAGGATGGGGTGCTGGATCGAGGCATCCGGCAAGGCCATCAGGCGCTCGGCATCCTGCGCCATGGCTTCCGCCTGCGACTTGCCGACGGTGAGGCCGACCTGCCGGCCTTCGTCGAAGACGATGGTGTAGCCGTTGGCGAAGGTGAAGGGCGTGGCGTCCGCGCCGCACTTTTCGCAGCGAATGGCGGTTTGCCCGATGCCCTCGACCCGCGTTTTGGGCCATTCGGTGCCGCAGCCGGGGCAGACGGCCGCGCAGAACGGGTCGCCATTGAAGCGCCCTTCCATGACGGTGTCGTTGCCCGATGCGGTCGCCGCCGAAGTCACGACGAGAGATCGGATGCGGATGGCGATGGCGTCGCCGACCTCCGCCCCTTCGACGGCTACCGGACGCGTGACCTCATGGCCGCCACGGATCTCCGGGGTGATCATCGGTCCCCAGCAGCCGGGCGATGTATTGGCAATAATAATGCCGCCATCAGCGACCGGCCCGAGCATCGGCGCTTCCGGATCGAGAATACCGTTGGTCAGTTCAGTGACAAAAACCGTCCGCGACGCCCGCCGCGACTGCGTTTTGATCTGGATCGTCATTTGTTTCTCCTTTTTGCGGCATGCGTCTCGACTGATCATCAACGGCACATTCGAACGTGGCTCAGAGAGCAACGACACCTGGATCGCAGAGTGGGAACAATTCGCGTGAAAATCAAATCCCGCGCCCTAGAGCCGGATCCATCGGCCTATACGCTTGGTGGCGAGCGGTAATTTTACGCAATTGCCGAACTTGCAGAGGAACGTCGTTTCGACCGGTCGCGGGCTAAGCTCGGCCTCGAAAACGCGCCATTCGCAGCCGCTAACAACGTTTCACAATGCATAACGAGCGCTTCTGCGCAGCGTCTGTTTGGATACATCCCGGCAAGTGATTTTGGAGTGCAGCTTATTGCACGTTTAGGGGATGCATACGATGGATTCGCAGGCTTATCAGTATCGGAACACCGATTTTTCAGCGCCGCAGTCTCCGGACACCAGTCTGGATGATGCGGCCCCCACCATGAATCTGCCCGATACGCAAGGCGGGCCGGCATGGGGGGGAAAGAGCGAGAGGCGTGCTTTTTTCTTTGCGAAAGCGCCAGAGGGATCAAGAGAAGGAAGTCGCTTGGGTAAAGGTCGCCGCGCAGGGCCTCTGTCTCAAGAATCTGCCGCCAGGGCAACGACGTTGCTCGAGGACGTCTACCGGTCGATCCCCCATAACCCTGAAGTGGCGCGAGCAACCGCAGTCCGTTTGGTCGATCTTCTGACCATGGAGGCAGCCGGATCGGGGAGGATGCAGGGCGGGTTGGCTCCGTGGCAAAAGCGCAAGGTCGAGCACTATCTGAAGGAGCATTTGGACAGCTCTCTGCGCCTCGAGACACTGGCCGAGCAGGTTTCACTGAGCGTCAGTCACTTTTGCCGGGCTTTCAAGGAAAGTTTCGGAACAACGCCGCACATGCTGATCATTCGCATGAGGCTGGAACTCGCCCGACGGCTGATGTTGGCCACGCAGGACCCGTTAAGCCAGATCGCGCTGGCCTGCGGTCTGGCGGACCAGGCCCATCTTTCGAAACTGTTTCGCGGTCAAATGGGTGACAGTCCGAGCGCTTGGCGCCGGCGGACCCTTGCGGAAGTCAAAGCGGGGACCAGCAGGCGAGCACCGCCTTCAGAGACGCCTTGGCTGGAGCTATAGGAAGTTTTTACGCCAGCCTGGCGAGCAACCGGGCGCCGGCTTTCAGATCGGTTGTGTATGCCTGTCTGTAAAGCAGTCATGCACCGACCGGAGAAGCATTCGGGTGGCCCGCGCCAAAACTCGCCCCAGACCGCCGCCAGCAGTTTCCGTCACTTCAAATCGAAAGATATGGGCCGATTATGGGCGGGCATTTTGAAGATCGCGCGTCTCGAACCCTTCGCTGAAACGGGTATATACCTCGCCTAACAGCCTAATGCTGTCCTCGGTCCGTCCCTGTCTGGTCAACAGATCCGCCATGCTGGATGATGTGCGTAGTTCCCAACTCAACGTGGCCTGGCGGCGCGCGATATCCAGTGATTGCGAAAAGCAGGCTTCTGCTTCCGCGAGGCTCGATCGTCCCATCGACGCGAGAATGCTTCCCTTGATCCGCATCATTTCGGGCATGTCATAGGAGCCTTGATGGTGCTCGCCCCAGGCAAGGGCCTCATCGATCGTGGCTAGGGCTGCATCGTAGTGTTCAAGAGCGGCCTGTCCTTCAGCGATGGCCGTCAGAAATGTCGTAGTCTGTATGTTGTGCTTTTCGGCATTCAGAATATCCAGTGCAAGATGCAGCAGTTCCAATCCGGCTTCGGCATCGTCGCCCCTGATGAGCAATTCGCCTTGCAGGCCAAGGCCGACCGCGTGGTAAGGTGTGAGTGAGTACCGTTTTGCATGCGCTACCAAACGGTCCGCTAGGTCGGCGGCTTTTCGAAAATCGCCGCACCAGATAAAGACCGGTGCGGTGTAGATCAGCGAAATGCAAGTGCTCACCGGCTGGTCGTGTTCTGCCGCCTCGTCGATTGCCTGCTGCGCGATGGCGAGCGCCTGATCCGGAAAGCCCCTTAGCCAGAGTGCCCTGGTCAGGGCGACGAGGGCTCGAATCCGATGATCGTAGCCGAAAAATCTGATACTCGCATTTGGCGAAGCGGCGGCTTGCTTGAGGCCGGCTTCGCAATGGTTTTGGGCGGCCGTCTGGTTTCCGACCAGATGCTGGGCGACGCCAAGCATCCAGTCGGCCATGATAATCCCGGCCGGATCAGCGACCGAGCGGGCCGTCGTTTCACTTTGCTCGGCTACGGCTAATGCGCCGCGAAAATCGCCAATCCGGGTGAGAAAGATATTCAGACCAGCCAGCATCCGCAGCCGATGCTCGCTGTCGCCCAGCGTCTCCGCTAGCGCCAAACCCCGCAGGATTGCGGCGCGGACGTCGTCGCCGTTACCCTTGGTGAACATCGACGATATCGCCAGCGTTTCCTGGAGATCCATCTCGACGGACGTTCCACGATCGGCATCGGCCAGTTCCGAGAGCGCTCGTTCGCTCCATTCCAGGCATTCGCCCAGCAGGGATAGATCGAGAAACAGCGGTGCCGCCAGCGCGGCGAGCGTGGTGCCGATCGAAGTTTGCCCGCGGTCGGAAAAACTCCATGCCAGCGCTGCGCGTACATTGCCGAGATGTTCGGAGACGGCGACGGTGCTGGAGACACGAACCGTTGTATCGGGCCCTGCCAGGTGCACCAGAAAGCGTGTAAAATAGCTGGCGTGACGTGCTGATACCACATCCACCTCTCCGGCTTCAGCAAGCTTCGCGAGAGCGTATGCGCGGGTCGTTTCAAGCAGGCGATAGGTCGTTCGCGTTTCGACGACAGTCATGGATATAAGCGACTTCTCCACGAGACTGGCTAAAGCATCGGCAACCTGCGTATCAGTTTCGCCGTGGTCGGACGCAACCGCCTCGGCAGCGTCGAGGCTGAACACGCCGACGAAGATGGAAAGTTTGCGGAGGGTCGTTCGCTCCGGCTCCTCAAGAAGTCTGTAGCTCCAGTCAAGCATCGCGTTCAGCGTCTGGTGTCGAGGCACTGCGGTACGCCTGCCTCGCCAATGCAATCCGAAGCGGCTTCCCAAAAGCGCCGCGGTTTCATGCAAGCCATGGGCGTTGACGCGGCTAGCGGCAAGCTCGATAGCGAGCGCGACGCCACCCAGACTGTTACAGATATCGCCGACGACAGGTGCATCCAGATCGGTCAGTTCGAGCGATCCTCCGCTTGCAGCGGCCCGTTCGACAAAGAGCCTCACTGCCGGAAATCTCATGGCTTCCACCGCGCTCAGCCTGATATTTTCGATAGGGCTTTCGAGTGGGTCAAGGCGATGGATGTGCTCACCTTCGACGCGCAGCGCTTCCCGGCTCGTCGCCAGGATGTGTACATCGGGAGCCGCGCTGAATATCAGTTCGGCCAGCACGGCGACAGTCTGGATGACGTGCTCGCAATTGTCGAGGACCAGAAGCAGCTTTCTCTCCGCCAGCGCGGCGATCAACGAGGGGACAGGGTCGCTCGCCTGCACGGTCAGGCCAAGTGTTGCTGCAATCGTGCCTGCGACGAGGCGCTGGTCGGTGAGCGATCCGAGGTCGACGAATGCGACCGCTTCTCCAAACTCCCGCCGGAGCCCATGAGCGACGGCGATGGCGACGGTCGTCTTGCCCATGCCGCCGGCACTGACGATCGTGACGAATCGATCTGTCACCAACTGCGCCAATATGGTTTTGACCGTATCGTCGCGGCCGATCATCCGTGTCAACGAGGTTGGCAGGCAAGAATCCATGTGCGCCATCTTCTTAGGCGCGCCGTGGGGGCTTCTTCGCTGCGTGATCTTTGAAACCGGAGCGACAAAACAGTAGCCGCGTCCGGGGATGTTGGTCACATACCTTGCTGCTTCCTGACCGTCGCCAAGACTCTTTCGCAACCCGGCGACGTGAACACGAAGCCCGCTTTCGTCAACCGTAACGTTCGGCCAGACACGCTCGATAAGTTCCCTGTTGCTGACGATTTCGCCAGCTTGTTCGACCAGGGCAACCAGGACATCGAGAGCTCTGCTTCCCAGTTGCACCGGCCTGCCGTCGCGTTCGAGTAGTCTTTCGCCTGGATAAAGGCAGAAAGGCCCAAATGAGACGGCGTTCCTTTCAGGCCTGCCATCAATATCCATTTCTCTCTCCAATTGACTGCGCATCCGACACCGCTATGAGCATCGTCAATAAATTGTCGCTGCGAGGTGCTCGAGGGACGGGGATGCCCGCCAAGCCGTACGCATGGGCGATCTGGATCGCCGGGAGCGCTCTTCCGCCCTGTGTGGCTTCGACAATTGCTTCCGTTGACAAAAGCGCCGCCTGGCGCATGCCATGCGGTCCGGCCGTGGTGCGCGTTCAGCTCGCCCATATCCAAAACGGAATTCGGAGGGTGGCGCCAGTTAGGCTTTGTGAGGCGGCGTTAGCAGCTATTAGCAAAAGCAGATCTCCGGGTGGGAGGCGACCTGCCGCCCAAAAATCTTCAATATTCTTTGGCGGTAGACACTTCCGTTGAAAAAGTATCCTGCGACACATGGAGACCCACTGGGACGCTTGCCGTGGAAATTCTGGCGATGATCGAGGCTGCCGGCGCGATCGCGTGCGGGTCACTGTCCCATGCGCAAGGAAATACGAACACGGCAGCGCCGACCAGGCATATGATGGCCAATCGCATGTCAAACTCCTGTATGATTGTCGAGATAATCATTATTACGATAATCATATAGGAGTTTGACCAACGCTTGCAAGTGCCGAATGATTGGTGTCATAATCATTTCCTGCCTTTGCGGAGCCACCGATGTCATCAAAAAAGCCTGCCCGCGCCGAAACGGCAAAGCTGGCAGATTTCATGTGTTTCGCGATCTATTCGGCCAACCTCGCCTATTCGCGCGTCTACAAGCCCGTGCTGGATGCGCTGGGCCTCACCTACCCGCAATATATAACCATCGTTTCTTTGTGGGAGGAGGACCAGCAGACGGTCAAGGCATTGAGCGAGAAGCTTTTTCTCGAGCCGAGCACGATGACCCCGATGCTCAAGCGGCTGGAGGCCATGGGCTATCTCACGCGCAAAAGAGACAAGGTGGACGAACGCAACGTGCGCATCTCCTTGACCGATACCGGCCGCCAGCTTCGCGAAAAGGGTTTTGGCTTCGGCGAACTGACTATGAAGGCCACCGGGCTCTCGCCCGAGGAATTCCCCTTGCTGCAAAGAGCGATCGTCAACCTTCGCGACAATCTCATCAAGGCCAGCAAGGGGGAACTGTGACGCTTCCGTCAGCCGCGCGGCTTGGTCGTTGCTTCCGGCAGCGTCGCTTCGTTGGACGTTCGCGCTTCCGCCAATAGGTCCTGGATTACCTTTTCGGACTTGTCGTAGGCGCCTTCGCCGAAATAGTGATAGCGGATCTGCCCCTTCGCATCGATGAAGTAGTGGGCCGGCCAGTAATTGTTGCCGAACGCCCGCCAGATTTTGTAGTCGTTGTCGATGGCCACCGGATAGGTGATCTCGAAGCGCTCGACCGCCTGCTTGACGTTGTCGACTTTCCTTTCGAAGGCGAACTCCGGCGCGTGCACGCCGATGACCACAAGCCCCTGATCCTTATACTTCTCGGCCCAAGCGCGGACATGAGGGACCGTATGAATGCAATTGATACAGGAGTAGGTCCAGAAGTCGATTAGAACCACCTTGCCGCGCAACTGCTCGGTGGTCAGGGGTGAAGAGTTCAACCACTCGACTGCTCCATCCAGAGACGGGAAATGACCCTCGACGGGAAGACCGCTGCGAACGCCCCTTCTGCCATCCACCGCAACCGCCGACAGGCTGCTGGCGATAGGATCTTTAGTTGGTCTCTGCTCGTTCGAATTGAAAACATCAAGAAGTGTCTGTTCGATGCTGGCGGTACCGGAACTGGAGATGCCGGCGAGGAAGCCGGTGTCGGAACCCGTTCCGATTGCGGCCACACCGACAAGAACGGCGATGCCCAGTCCGCGCCTGACCCAGTCGCCGGCACCCAGGGATTGTTTCATGGCTGCGAACACGCGTCCGCCAACGAGAACTGCCAAGGCGAGCGACGTCGCAGCACCCGCCGAATAGGCAAGGAGAAGAAAAGTGGTTCCCGCTGTGGCGCCTTGAAGGGCCGCGCCGGTTAGCACGAGGCCGAGGATCGGACCGGCGCAGGGGGCCCACAGAAGTCCCGTTGCCACACCAAGGAGCACGGAACTGCAGATCGTCGCTGATGCCCGTGGCCCGCCGGTCGCGTTCAAAAGCCGGTTCCCAAAGGAAACGATCGGCCGTGTCAGCACCTCGGCCAGACGTGGAGAAATGAGCGTCACCCCAAACACGGCCAGAAGGACCAGCGCGGCGGCACGGCCATATATATTGGCATGAACCGCCCAGCTACCGCCGAATGCCGCAAGCGTGGCGACCGCGGCGAAAGTGACCGCCATGCCAGCGAGCATCGGCAGCGTGACCTTGAAGAAAGGTTGTTGCGCGCGAGCAAAGACGAATGGCAGCACCGGCAGGATGCACGGGCTGAGTATCGTCAATACGCCACCGAAATAGGCAATGATCAGAAGGGTCATCTAGCGGGGGTCCTTTCGCTAAAAAATATCGACATAATGATTATTACAATAATAATTATGTCGCATGAGGGAATTTGTCCAGTGCGATGTGCGGGATGATCGCCACCGGCCGACCGCTGCTATCTTTTCAAAAGGCCTCTTCGTGGGGGATTTCGAGGGTGCCTGCCATTAAAACCGGCCGAAATCTCCTGCACAGTGGTTGATCGGCATGACGGGCGGCGTTTCGTCGTCTATGGCGCCCATCGGGTGAACACGAAATCGTGCATTTTCACCCTGGATTCGTGACAAGCGAAGCATGTTTCGTGCTGCTCCGCATCTGCGGGTTTGCCGTCGATAAAACGCCCGAAGCCCCAACCGCCGGTTGCCGCATATTTCTTCGCGTCCTTGACCATTATCTGGACTGTGGTGGCCGCACCGGGAATAAGGGCTGGCTCGAATTCTGGCGAAGGGACATGCTTCCAGGCAAGCTTGGCAAGGACAGCTCCATCGGGAAAGGGAAGTGTCCCGGCCCGATAGGCGTCGATTGCCACTGAATTTCCCAAAACGACGCGCAACTCGTTCAAGGGCTCGGCTTCAAGCGCCGGCGCGATCAATTCCCACTGTCGATACCCCTCGGGGATCGTGACGCCGAATATGGGCGAGGCTCTTTCTTCGACCGTCGCCTCGGCGACGATTGGTCCAAGAGAAAACAGAACGATCGCCATGACAATTCCACACAGTCCAACCACAACCGCCCTCATACTGGCCTCCTTTCATCTGTGTTGTGTTTATGGCCAGCCGCTTGCCGGCAGGGCTCATGGGCCACAATTAAACGCCGGCCAGTTCCGCTACGGCGTTGGCAAAGGCTTCGGGCGCCTCCTGCGGCAGGTTGTGCCCGACGCCGGGAACGATCCGGTGATCACGTCTGTTTTTGAAATGGACGGCAGTGGACTTCCCATCCGTCGCCGCAACCACGCCGTCATTGTCTCCGTCCAGAGTGATGGAGGGCACGTTGATTGCAGGCAACACAGCCAACTTGCTTTGAATATCGGCATAGCGCGGATCGCCAGCCACCAGACCGAAGCGATGACGGTAAGAATGAATGACGACGTCGGCATAGTCGGGGTTGTCGAAGGCTATGGCCGCGCGTTCGAATGTAGCGTCGTCGAATTTCCAGTTAGGCGACCACTGCGTCCACAGGATGCGTGCAATTTCGTTCCGGTACTCTTCCAAGCCAGCACGGCCGCGCTCCTGGTGAAAATAGTACTGATACCAGAGTGGGACTTCGCCTTTTGGCGGGACGGGCTTTTGTGACTTGGCGATATCCTGAATGAGATAATTGTTGACGCAGACGAGCCCGATGCATCGCTCCGGATGGAGAGCGGCCGCAACACAGGCGGCGCGGCCACCCCAGTCATAACCGGCGACCACGGCCCGCTCGATATCGAGCGCGTCCATCAGATTGATCAGATCGGCACCGAGTGCCGCCTGCTCCCCGGAACGGAGCGTCGATCCATCGAGAAATTCCGTCGGCGCGTAACCACGCAAATAGGGAACGATGACGCGCATGCCGCGCGCCATCAAAAGCGGGGCAACGTCGGCATAGCTGTGAATGTCATAGGGAAAGCCATGCATCAGCATCGCGACCGGCCCCTCGGCGGGGCCACCGGCATAATAAGCGATACTGAGCACCCCGGCATCGATTTTCATCAGCGGTTCAAGGCGTTTCAACGGCGAGAACGCACCGGGAGCGGATGCTGTACCCATGGTGTTGCTCGCTCCGGCAGCGTGGACACACGCGGGTTCTGCCGCTCTCGCGAACTGGGAAGCTGCTAGCCCAATAGTGGCGGCTCCGAGAAAGAGCCGCCGATTGTGACTGATTTTTTCCAGCATGGAAAAGATTCCTTTCTGAAAGATAGAAAACCAAGGCGTAGCGCATGGCGGTCTACCTGCGCCGTCTACGTCACCGGGATGGGGTCAGTATCCATCGACTTCGATGACGGCCTCGGCGAAAGCCTTGGGGGCCTCTTGAGGTAGATTGTGGCCGGTGTTCTTGATGATCCGATGCGTCCGCTTTCCGGAGAACTTTTTGGCGTAGGCGGTGCCGTCCGACGCGGGTGCGACACCGTCCGAATCGCCGTCCAGGGTGATCGTGGGAACCGCGATGACCGGACCAGCCGCCAGTCGCTTTTCCAACGCGTCATAGCGCGGGTCGCCGGCTGTGATGCTCAACCGCCAGCGGTAATTGTGCATCACGATGCTGACATAGTCAGGATTGTCGAAGGAAGCCGCGCTACGATCGAACGTGGCGTCGTCAAAGTCCCATTTCGGGGAATTGACCTTCCAGATCAGGTTCGCAAATTCACGCCGGTTCGCGTCGTAGCCGGCCTTGCCGCGTTCGGTGGCGAAATAATACTGATACCACCAGCCATGCTCGACCTGCGGCGGCAGGGGCAACTTGTTGCGCTCGAGATTGTTGATCAGATAACCATTGACCGACACCATCGCCTTGCAGCGCTCGGGCCACAGCGCGGCAATGATATTGGCCGTGCGCGCGCCCCAGTCGTAACCGGCAAGGATCGCCTTTTCGATCTTGAGTGCATCCATCAAGGCGATGATGTCGAGCGCAACCACCGACTGCTGGGCATTGCGAAATGTTTCAGTCGAGAGAAAACGTGTCGTGCCATGACCGCGCAGATGCGGCACGATCACCCGGTAGCCCGCCGACGCCAGCAAGGGGGCGACGTCGACGAAGCTGTGAATATCGTAGGGCCAGCCATGCAGAAGAATGACCGGCGGACCGTCAGCAGGGCCATCCTCAGCATATCCGACATCGAGATCGCCGGCGGATATCTGCTTCAGCAAGCCGAATGCCGTATGGCCACCTGCACCAGATGGCAGTGCATGAACGGAGTTTTCCTCGGAAGCTTGCGCGCCAGCTCGTCCTGTGGCGAGTAGCTGTGCACCCGCCATCGTCATGGCCGCGAGGCCGAGAAAATGGCGCCGGTTGTCATCGACGGGGTCAGTCATTGCATCGTTCCAATCATTATCTATGAGGGTTGGTATTCGGCCGGCGGTCTGGCGTCAGAGGGAGGTGCTTAGCCAAAGCTTCGGCGCTGGGGGGAGGCGCTCTGCCGGCCGACTTTCGGGTGCGCCACCTGCTCGTCTCGCGGCAGGCTTTGCCGTAGGTCCGGCTCAGATCAGATTGATCGTGACGCCAATATTTCCGCGCGTGGCCTTGGAGTATGGGCAGGTCTCGTGCGCCGCATCGACAAGGCTCTGGGCAACGCCACGCTCCAGACCAGGCAGGCTGACATTAAGGCGGGCCTGCAGGAAATAGCCGCTATCGTCCTTCGCCAGATCCATCTCGGCATCAATCGCGGTGTCGGCAGGCAGCGCGATCTTCAGCTTGCCGGCTGCTAGGCCCATCGCCCCGATGAAGCAGGCGGACCAGCCGGCCGCGAACAGCTGCTCCGGATTGGTGCCGCTGCCGGCGGTGCCGGGAGACGAAAGCTTGATGTCGAGGCGGCCGTCGGAACTGCGCGACTGGCCATCCCGGCCTCCCGAGGTGTGGGCCTTGCCCGTGTAAAGGACTTTCTCGGACATCGTATGTTCCTTGTTGAATTACTGTTTGGTATCGGCCGGAGCGCCGTGCACCCAGCGGCGCACGGATGGTGCTCCAGCTTTTTTGGCTGAAAGTTGAGAGCTACCGTAGCGACCTGAACGCGGCGCGGATTTCCGAGCTGAACAGCTCGGGTTCTTCCCACGCTGCGAAGTGGCCGCCCTTGTCGACCTGGTTGAAATAGATGAGGTTGTGGTAGCTTTTTTCCACCCAGCTGCGCGGCGCCTGATAGATCTCGCCCGGAAACACCGTCACCGCGGCCGGGATATCGATATCGACGGCGTTGAAGTTGTTGGCGTTGTTTTCCCAGTAGAGCTGGGCCGACGAGATCGCGCTGTTGGTGAGCCAGTAGAGCGAGATATCGTCGAGCATTTCGTCCTTGGTCAGGGAGCGCTCGGCATCGCCGCCGCTGTAGGTCCACTGGTTGAACTTGTCGTACATCCAGGCAGCGAGACCGGCAGGCGAATCCGACAGCCCATAGCCGACGGTCTGCGGACGGGTGGTCATCATGGCACCGTAGGCGCCGTTCTTGCTGAAGAAGGTGCTCAGTTGATCGTAAGCCGCCTTCTCCTCGTCGGTGAGGCCAGCCGGTGCCGGATCTCCCGCGCTCATCGCCCTGGCGGCATCGGCGGGCACGGTGGCCGGCATGTTGACGTGGATGCCAAGCAATCCCGGCAACGACTGCTTCGCCATCCTGTCGCAAACGACGGAGCCCCAGTCGCCGCCCTGCGCCACATAGCGCTCATAGCCGAGGCGCTGCATCAGCACGTCCCAAGCCAGCCCCATGCGGTCGGGGCCCCAACCGGATTCAGTCGGCTGCTCTGAAAAGCCGTAGCCGGGCATCGAGGGGATGATGACGTCGAAGGCGTCCTCGGCTTTGCCGCCATGTGCCGTCGGGTCGGTCAGTGGATCGATGACCTTCAGCATTTCCAGCACCGAGCCCGGCCAGCCATGGATGATGAGCAGCGGAAGCGCATCCGGATGCTTCGAACGGACATGAATGAAGTGGATGTCGAGCCCGTCGATCTCGGTGACGAACTGCGGCAGCGCGTTCAGTTTTGCCTCTGCCTTGCGCCAGTCGTAGTCGGTCCCCCAGTAGCGTACGAGATCCTGGAGCTTCTCCAGTTGGACGCCCTGCGATTGATCCGCGACAGTCTCCTTGGCCGGCCAACGGGTTGCCAGCACGCGCTGGCGCAGGTCGGCCAGGTCTTCGTCGGGAATATGCACGCTGAACGGCTGGATTGCGGGCTCGTTGGAGGCAGAGGCCTGTGCAGAACCCATGCCGATTGAGTTTACAATCGTCGAAGTGACGAGGGCTGCAGTTGCCGAATTGACAAGAAAACGACGCCGATTGGTCGTTAGAAATTGTTCTGTCATAGTGGCCTCTCTTATGATGATTAGTCGATTTCATAGGCGATAACATGAGATGCGCCTAGGTAATATTCCAAAAGTACGGTAGACATCCGCACCTTTCTTTTACGTATTTGTCAGATTTGCAGATGATCGCCGCTTATATCTAGCTGTCGTTTCCCCGCAGACATCCGGACCGAGGCTCTTGCGAGGACGGTGCCAACATTCGATACACGATGAACGGCGCCCAGTGGGGTGCCGTTCATCGTCATTTTATGCTGTCAGCGACCCCAGATACCCCGCCCGTGTGAGTCCGCCGGGTTGTAGGGCGATCCTGTCGAAACGACACTCTGGGCCATCGTCTTCGGGGCATTCTTGATGGATGCCTTCTGGGACGCGTCCGTGCCCGCAGTCGCGTACAGTTCAGAGGGGGGCATAAAGTTGTCACTCCCGGCGGAAGCGCTACCTGCGGAAAGGATGATCGCCGTGAGGGCGAAAGCAATTGTCTTCATTTCGGTTCTCCAGTTTAAGGTGGTGTCCATCAGACGACGTGCTCGGGAGGATGCGTCGTTCGGACAGCTCCGATCTGGGGTTCCGGTGCTATCCTTTCCAGCGAATTACACGATGCTTAACGTCACTTAACGCCGCTAAACGCTAAGCGTGTCCACGAAAGCTGAAGAGCCTTGATCGCTCCACTATTCCTAGCGGCGAATAACAAGCCAAGGTTGCACCGCCGCTAAATACGTTGCTGCCGGCCAATCAATGGGGCACGCCTGGATGGGAAAATACGGGTTGCAACGGCTGCGGTAGCCGAACTGCGGGGGCGTTGCCGGCGGTAATCACGATCTGCTCGCCGCCGGGCATGCGCAGCACCTCTTCGGGTATGCGTGAGGTGTTGAACGCGATCCGGTACCTGGCCCGCTCGGGCGGCGGCTGGCACATGCTGCCGAAGGATTTTCCGCCATGGCAGGCCGTCTACCGGTGGTTCCGCCGCTTCGTGCGGCGTTTCATGTTCCAGACGACCCACGACGTGGCGCTGATGCTGGATCGCGAACGGGTCGGGCGCGAGGCGAGCCCGACAGGTGGCGTTATCGACAGCCAGTCAGTCAAGGCTCCGGAAGCGAAAACAAGAGGTTACGATGCGGGCAAGAAAGTCGTCGGACGCAAGCGACACATTGCGGTCGACACCGATGGCCGCCTCTTGATGGTCAACCTCACGGTCGCCGACATCTCCGACAGTGCAGGCGCGCAGATGATCCTCGACACCGTGCGCAAGCGCTGGCCGTGGCTCAAGCACCTCTTCGCCGACGGCGCCTATGATCGCACGAAGCTTATGGACAAGGCCGCCTTCCTCGACTTCACAATCGAGATCGTCAAACGCTCCGATGCCGCCGTCGGCTTCGAGGTCCTGCCGCGCCGATGGGTCGTTGAACGCACCTTCGGGTGGATGACAAGATGGCGACGCCTCGTGCGCGATTATGAAGAGCGCATCGACTGCTCGCAAGCCATGATCCATGTCGCCCTCGGAAGTCTCCTCCTCAGGAGAATCTCTCACCAATAGGCATTATCAAACAGATGGGGTGATTGGGGTCTCGGCTGAGCCCGGAAGCGGCCGGCTGCTCCTGTTGGATGTTAGAACGTAGTCGCTTTGGAGCGCCACAAACATCGGAAGGGAGCAGCCATGACGTACTCTGCCGGACTGGACGTGTCTTTGGAAGAGACCGCGATCTGCATTGTCGATGAGGACGGCCGGATCGTGACGGAAACGCGTGCGGCGAGCGAGTCGGAGGCGTTGAGCGAAGCGTTGCGCAAAGTTGGGCTTACGCTCGAGCGGATCGGTCTGGAAGCCTGCTCGCTGACGGCCTGGCTTCACGATGGGCTGCGCGCCGCAGGTTGGCCTGCGATCTGCATCGAGACGCGGGCTGCCAATGCAACCATGAGAACCATGCCCAAAAAGACCGATCGCAACGACGCGCGTGTGCTAGCGCAGATCATGCGCACCGGCTGGTATCGGCAGGTGCATGTGAAGAGCCGGCAGTGCCGGCCGAGTGCGCGAGTTGGCCGGCGCCGACGCCGAGGTGATGGCGATGGTCGAGCCGCTGCTCGCCATCCTCGCCGTCATGCTGAAGGAGTTCGCCCGGCTGACAAAGCAGGTTCTTGACATTGCCCGCACGGAGAAGGTCTGCCGGCAACTGATGAGCGCACCAGGCGTCGGGCCGATCACCGCGCTCGCCTTCCGCGCCACCATCGACCGGCCGGAGCGGTTCGGCTCGTCACGGGCAGCGGGGGCGCATCTGGGGCTGACGCCGACGCGCTACCAGTCGGGCGGACCGACATCCAGGGCAAGGTCAGCCGCTGCGGTGACGAACTCGCCCGCACCGCCCTTTACGAAGCGGCGCATTCGCTGCTCGTGCGCTCGAAGAAATGGTCGAGCCTCCGAGCGTGGGGCATGAACATCGCCCGACGCCGCGGCATGGCGCGGGCGCGCGTGGCGGTCGCCCGCAAGCTGGCGGTAATCCTGCATCGCATGTGGACCGAGGGGCCGGATTGCGCTTTGGAAAGGAGCCGGCCGCGCTGGCGGCGTGAACCGGGCCGACGAGAAGGAGCAGGGAACACTACCAGAGTTCTTGCCCGAAAGGGCGATGTCCAGATCGTTCCGTCGGGGACGACGGGCGAGGCGATCTCGTTGAGTGTCCCGAACCTGCCAACTAAAACCATGGCAAGGTCGTGAAACAGATTGAGACGTCTCGCTCTCCTGACCCATCATGCGGCGGCCCAAGCGCCGACCGCGAAGAGAAGTGAGTGACCCGCGGAACGCTCCAGCAAAAAAGTGCAGGAGCATCTTGACCGCGACGACCCCCAATCAGAGAAGACTCTCAGAACATTCCGCCGCCGGCGCCGATGACCTGACCGGTGACCCAGCGAGCATCATCGGAAACCAGCAGCGCAACGATGTCGGCAATATCCTCGGGCAGACCGACACGGCCGAGTGGCGTGTTCGCCACTTCCGCTGCGATGATCGCCTCGCCTGCGTTCTTCAATGCTAGCGTCAGCACAGCGCCGGGCATGACGCTGTTGACGGTGATGCCGCGATGCCCGATCTCGTGCGCGAGCACACGGACGAGATGATCGACTGCAATCTTGCTGGCCGCATAGACGCCTGTGCCTGTTCTGGGCATCACCGTAAGCCCGGCCGAGATCGAAACAATTCGCCCCCCGTCGCGCAGGCGTAAAGCGGCCTCCCGTAGGGCGATGAACCCGGCGCGCGTATTGGTGGCGAACTGGGCATCGAACATTGCGTCCGTGGTGTCGATGATCGTGCCATGGCGCACGTCGGCCGCGTTGTTGACGAAGATGTCGAGCCCGCCGAAATGGGCGATCCCCTGGTCGAACAGGCCGCGTAGCTCGCCTGCATCGGCCACATCGGCGCCGAGCGCGATTGCCGTGCCGCCGTTGGCCTCGATGCCCTGAACGACCGCTTCGGCATCGGCCCGTTCGGGCGGATAATAGGCGACGACCACACCGGCCCCATCACGGGCCAGCTGTTCTACGATGGCCCTGCCGATCCCACGTGAGCCGCCGGTCACCAGCGCATTCTTACCGTTGAGAGACATAGCTCATACTCCAGAACTGCGCGTGGATCAGGCCGCGGTGTTGCGGCGAAGGGGAGCGAACGCATTCGACCAGGCGATGAGCTGGTCAAGCAGCGACTGCAACGCCGGCTGCTGATATTCGCCGGGCTTGAAGACGCTGAAATTTGCAAACTCCGTGATCAGTGAAAGTGTGACCTGACTACGGACATCAGCAAGCTGCAACTCCCCAGCGATCAGTCGCAGATGCTCCACAGCGCGAGCTCCACCAACGCCGCCATAGGAGACGAACCCGACGGCCTTGTTGTTCCACTCAACGTAGAGATAGTCGATCGCGTTCTTGAGGACACCGGAGATGGAGTGATTATACTCCGGGGTGACGAACACATAGCCGTCGAAGGATGCGATCTTGGCAGACCACTGCTTTGTATGCTCGTTCTGATACTGCTGCATCGTAGGAGGATAAGGCTCGTCCAGATGCGGCAGCGGGTAGTCGAGCAGGTCGACCAGTTCGAATGTCGCGTCATCGCGCTGTGAGGCGAGTTGATAAACCCAGTCGGCGACCGCTTTGCCGTTGCGGCCTGGGCGCGTCGAGCCGAGGATGATTCCGATCTTTGTCATGGATTAGACTCCTTGCGTATTGGGTTAAGAACGGACGGATACGAAACCTGTTTCGCGCCGCCTCTTTGAGAAGAGCGGTACTAAATCGCGCCGCTCCGTGGCCGGTTTCGCTTTATGAAGGCTGGTCTGCTCTCGAAGCGATCCAAAGTTCCAATGAACGTGTCTGGTAATCCGTCAGTTCATTAGAGAGCCACCACGTAATCTCATCATTATACGGTTGGATACGATGGAAGCTTTTACGCAGTTGTCGAGTTTGTAGATGGCCACCAATTTCGATCGGCTAGTCGTCGTTGTTCCAAAGACAAAGCTAGCTCGGGAAGATTGGACAGCGGGTTAAGTGGATTTTCTGCCTGGCGATGGCCAATATTGTTCGGACAGGAGAGACCATGACGAGACGACCGCGCCGTAATCACACGCCGGCTTTCAAGGCCAAGGTGGCTCTTACCGCCATCAAGGTCGAAAAGACCCTGGTCGAGCTGGCCCATCAGTTCGACGTACATACCAACCAGATCAAATTGCCGTAGATCAGTTGGCAAAATTTGATTGCTTCGAGTGCCGGCTCAACGGATATAACGTGGAGCGGACCGGCTGCGAGACAGGTTCGGTATGAGCTTCTGCCGAGCGACTTCATACGCTTGCCAGTCAGTCGCATTCGGCAGTGCCGGAATGGTGACCAATTCGCCCTGATCAAGCCCAGCCAGAGCGGCGTCGACCATATCCTCAGCGCTCATGACGATCTGGCTCGGAAGGTGGTCCACCGGCGTTCCTGCAATACCCCAGAACTCTGTGGCTGTCGCCCCTGGCAAGACCACCTGTACCCGAACACCTTTGCCCTTGAGTTCGTGATCGAGGGATTGGCTGAAAGCCAGCACGAAGGCCTTGGCGCCTCCATAGACGCCATTCAACAATTCGGGATGGATGGCAACGATCGATGAGATGTTGATGATCGTGCCGCCGCCCCGCGCAACAAAACCTGGCGCTGCCGCATAGGTCAGGCGGGTAAGCGCACTGACATTCAGTTCAATCAACGCCTGCATCTTGTCGACATCCGATCCGAGCAGTGGCGCCGTCGCTCCGATCCCGGCATTGTTCACAAGCATGGTGACGCTGTGGTCGCGGCGCAGGGCTTCTGCGACACGCCCAAGGTCGGCTCTGTCGCCGAGATCTGCGGCGATCACTTTCGCCGCCCGCCCGGTGTCTTCGCCTATGCGCCTTGCCAGCGCATCCAGACGATCACGGTTGCGGGCGACGAGGATCAGATCGTAGCCACGACGCGACAGGCGATCCGCGTAAACCGCGCCGATGCCCGACGACGCTCCGGTGATTAAGGCAACGCCCTTGTTCGAGTTCATATCCGTCTCCTTCTACGCGGCATGACCGCAGTTCACTGGTGGCGCAGGAAGGTGCCGTCACGAGTGATTTGATGTGGCTGTCCAAGGTGCAGATGCGCCCGATCAAGGCGTATTTCCAATGTCAGGCCGCATTGCCGGTCGGTGATTAGCGGCACCGTATTCGTCGTAGGTATAGGGTGGCGCGATGCGCCGAAAGATTCCCCAAAGTTGATTACAACCTCTGAGGATCTGCCGCCGGCTGTAGATATTCAACAATATATCTGTGGGCCTGGCATCCAAAGTCGCAAGCGCTGTTATGAATGCCCACACATCTCTATTTCAAACGTTCCTGATGATGGCGGGCACGTTAACCGCCATCATTCACGCGCGGGCAGGCCAATGTTAAGCTAGCCCTGATGGGACGAGCAGGGCTATTGCATGCCGCGTAGCGCATTTACGTTTGCGCAGAATTCGGCATAAGGCTTGCTCTGAGCCGCGTCTTGGCATTCTCTCATCATCATCTCGCGGTCGGATTGGGGCCTGGCCATGAAGGCAGTTTTGAATTCCGGCATAGGCTTCAGCACTTTCATGCTGCTATCGGTGTAGAAAGATTCCAGGAAGTCAGCAGCATCAAGTGCGCCAGCTGACGCTCCGCCGCTGGAGAGGGCAAGTGCCGCACCTAGACAAATAGCTTTAATACGCATGGTATGATCCTTTAGGTTGTCGGATCGCCTTACCGACGATCGAGTTGATGAGAAATTATCGCCTGAGGTTTACCGGCAGAAGGACAATTTCGGGATGACACGGGAACCGCATGGTAATATCTTCACCGTAGGCCAGTATTATTTAGCTTATTCCCGCTTTGTTTTGGCGTGTATTTAGCAATTTGATCCGTTCGAGCAGCTGTCTCTCTTGTGGAAATTTCTACGGACCAGAAACTTCTTCTATAAGCTCCATAAGATGACAGTATCGTACATAGACAGTCGTTCTTTTACATGATCGTCGAATTTGTACACGATCGCCATCATCTGTCGGTGCTGGAGGAGGCGGGTTTGATCGCCACCTTAAAAGACGGGCGGGTGCGCACCTGCGCCATCGTTCCCGAGGCGCTGGCACCGGTAGCGGCGGATGAACTCGTCGGTGGCCAGCGTCATAATCTGCTGGCGGTCAGCGCTGTCGCGGCGATAGTCCTCGTAGCGGAAGGCATGACTTTAAGTGGCAAGCTTTTCCTCGGCCAGAGCGTTGGCGTCCTCCAGAAGCTCGAAAAGGGCATGCTTGGCTTCGTCGGGCGGGATCGAACCTGCCTTGGCAGATTCGATGCTGTTTGTGGCAACATAATAGAGTGGGCTTCGCCCTGCCTGCGGCCAGCCTTCGAGAAATATCTGCGCTTCTTCGACAGAGCCGATCGGACGAATGCCGAACTCACCATCCTTGGCCCAGATACTCGCGCTGAAGTTCTTCATGGGCTTACCTCTCATGCAACACGCGAACTAAAACGCCGGAGCGCGGGGGAGGTTGCATGACCATCGCCGAGCGCAAGGCGCGTGAAACCTACGACCGCGAGAACCCATGGCGGCCGATGTCCGATGTCCGAGGCCAAGCCGGACGGCACTGTCGGCGAACTGCTGTTCAACGACATGGCTGGGAATTTCAACGTCGACGCCTACCGCTATTTTCTGGACCATGACGGTGACTGGTATCGGATCGACCCACCAGGCCGCGTCAAGCCGTCCTTCTCGAGGACTTCGATGACGCCGTTCAAACTCGATGCATCGGCGAACGCACCATGAACCAGGACGATGGTGGGCTTGTCAGTTTGCGCATATGCGTTGCTGAATATGGTTCCCGCTATTGCCAATCCTACCAACACTCTCTTCATCTGTGATTTCCTTTGAAAGTTTGTGAACCTGTACGGACGGACGGCTGTCGGCCGCCGATGACAGTGACCCGCGTGGAGCACTGCTTCCGGCAGGGTGCGCGACCGATACCGCGCCAACGCCCGGTGATGAGCCATCGTTGCGTCATGATATGCTTCCCCTCGGCCGAACCGCCCGTGGATATCGGCGATCCCGCTAAGGCGCGAACCGCGTGAACACGAAATCATGTCCTTTCACGCGAGCTTCGTGGCACGCGAAGCAGGTTTGGTGCTGCGCCTTGTCGACCGGCTTGCCGCCGACAAATCGGCCGAACCCCGGCCGCCGGTCTCGGCGTACTTTACCGAGTCCTTGACCATAATCTGCACCGTGGTGGCGGAACCCGGGATGGAGGCGGGTTCGGATTCGGGCGACTGGATGTGCTTCCAGGCAAGCTTCGCAAGAACGGTTCCGTCGGGGAACGGAAGCGTCCCTTCACCGTATGCCTCGATCGCCGTTGCATTGCCCAAAACCGCCCGAAGCTCGTTCAAAGGCTCTGCCTCCAGCGCGGGCGCGATCAGTTCCCATTGCCGATATCCCTCGGGAATCGTGACGCCGTAGATCGGCGATGCGTCTTTCACAACCGCACCGCTTTCGGCTCCCAGAGACGCAGCCATTGCAACTGACGCCAATATGATCCCGGAGGGCAGGAGGTGTGACGGTTTCATTGAATGGCTCCGTTCTGCCGACATTAGAAGCGGTCGACATCGATGACGGCCTGAGCAAAGTCTTGCGGCGCTTCCTGCGGCAGATTGTGCCCAATGCCGCCCGTGATCAGCCGGTGTTCGTATTTTCCGGAGAATTTCTTGGCGTAGGCGTCAGGAGCAGGATGCGGCGCGCCATTTGCGTCGCCTTCCATGGTGATGGTCGGCACGGCGATGACAGGAAATGCGGCCAGCCGCTTTTCCAACTCGTCATATTTCGCCTCGCCATCGGCCAGCCCGAGACGCCATCGATAGTTGTGGATCACGATGCTGACGTGATCGGGATTATCCAACGCCGCTGCGCTGCGCATGAATGTTGCGTCGTCGAAATCCCATTTCGGCGAGGCAAGCTCCCAGATCAGCCTAGCGAAATCGTGCCGATATTCGTCATAGCCGGCCCGGCCGCGTTCGGTCGCGAAATAATACTGATACCACCATTGCAGTTCGGCCTTCGGCGGCAATGGCGTCTTGCCGGCTTCGGGACTGCCGATCAGGTATCCGCTCACCGAGACCATGGCCTTGCAGCGCTCAGGCCACAGCGCTGCAATGACGTTGGCCGAACGGGCGCCCCAATCATAGCCGGCAAGGATCGCTTTTTCGATCTTCAGCGCGTCCATCATAGCGACGGTGTCGAGCGCCACCGCTGAGGGCTGACCGTTGCGGAACGTATCGCCGGAGAGGAAGCGCGTCGTACCGTGGCCGCGCAGATAGGGGACGATCACGCGATAGCCGGCCGATGCCAGCAATGGGGCGACTTCGGTGAAGCTGTCGATGTCGTAGGGCCACCCATGCAGCAGGATGACAGCCGGGCCGTCGGCTGGGCCTGTCTCCGCATATCCGATGTTCACGGCGCCCGCGTCGATCTGTTTCAGCGAGGTGAACGGGGCGCCCGCACCGCCCGATGGTGTGCGCCGGCCTGATCCGCCCGTCTGCGCGCCCGCCGCTGTGATCCCGACGAACTGCACTGCGGCGATGGTCGCGGCCGCCGCGCCAAAGAAGCGCCGGCGACGATCGTCGATTTCTTCCGGGATGTTGGTCGTGTCCATTGGTAAACCGTCCCCGTGGTTGTGTTGTGAGTGAGATGAAACTGCCCAATTGTGTTTGGGCTAGACCAGATTGATCGCGACTTCGATGTTGCCTCGTGTGGCCTTCGAATACGGGCAAGTTTGGTGCGCCGCGTCCACGACGGCTCGCGCAACTTCGCGGTCGAGGTTCGGCAGGCTCACATTGAGGCGAGCGCGCAGGAAATAGGCGTCGTCCGCAACGTTCAGATCCAACTCGGCATTGATCGCCAGTTCGGCGGGCAGCTTGACGTTCATCTTGCGGGCGGCGATCGCCATCGCACCCTCGAAGCAGGCCGACCAGCCGGCTGCGAAGAGCTGCTCGGGATTGGTGCCGCTGCCGGGGCCGCCGGGCGTCGAGAGCCTGATGTCCAGCCTACCGTCGGAACTGCGGGACGCTCCTTCCCGGCCGCCGGTTGTGCGGACCTTGGCGGTGTAAACCAGTTTCTCTTTGGCCGTCATGGTTTTGAAATCCTTCTTGATGAAACATTGGTCGTGCAGCGACGCCGCCTCAAGCGACCCGAACTTCCTCATGGAATTGTAGGAGGTTGAACAGCATCGACGATGCGGGCATGATCATTCTCCTTTGTTCGGTCGGCAGAGAGACTTCCTGCTGCCTGGAAACACATAGAGAGAGATCGCCTGAAGCACCCGTTATGCATTGTGATGGGATGTTAGCGCTCGCCAGCACAACGAAAGTAGACATCATGATAGGGCCGTTGGTGCAGGCGAGTGAGACGATAAATTTTGGCCCTTTCACATTGACTGCGAAGGAACGACTGCTCCTGCGGCGGGGCGCTCCCGTCTATCTGGGAACGCGCGCTTTCGACATGCTGACAATTTTGACTGCGCGACCTAACCAGATCGTCAGCAAGAAGGATCTGCTGGCTGGTGTCTGGCCCGATGTCACCGTCGAGGAAGGCAGCCTGCGGTTTCATATAGCCAATCTGCGAAAGGCTCTGGGGGACGGCAAGGATGGCGCACGCTACATCGCGACCTTGACGGGACGCGGCTACAGCTTCGTGGCGCCCGTCTCGCAATCGAGCAGTGGGGGAGAAGTACAAGAAGATTTCGCCACCAGCTACCCGCATGCCAACCTGCCGAGCCGTCTGACCCGCATGGTTGGGCGCATCGATGAAACTCTCGCGCTATCGACCAAGCTGACTGCCATGCGCTTCGTCACGGTCGTCGGCACGGGCGGGGTCGGCAAGACCACCATTGCGGTGGCGGTGGGGCACGATCTAATCGAAGCGTTCGCCGGCGCCGTCCACTTTGTCGATCTCGGGGCGCTGAGCGATCCGAACCTGGTTTTCACAACCGTCGGCTCAATGCTCGGGCTGTCGATTCAATCCGACGATCCTGCGTCCGCCCTGATCTCATATTTGGCGGACAAGCGCATCCTCCTGGTCCTCGACACTTGTGAGCATGTCATCGACGCGGTGGCAGACCTGGCGTCCCGCATCTTCGCCGCTGCACCGCAGGTTCACATACTGGCGACGAGCCGCGAACCCCTCCAGGTCGAAGGGGAACACGTCTATAAGCTGGCGCCGCTCGCTTGCGCGCCGGACGCTCTGGAACTCACCGCGACCGTTGCGCAAACCTTCCCGGCGACCCAACTGTTTGTGGAGCGCGCCGCGGCGAGCGGCGCGCATCTGGACCTCGACGATGCGGATGCCGCGGTCGTGGCAGACATTTGCCGGAAGCTCGACGGCGTGCCGCTCGCGATTGAATTGGCTGCCGGACGAGTTGCGAGCTACGGTCTGCGGAAAACTGCGGTACTTCTCGACGAGCGCCTGACGCTGTTGTGGCCAGGGCAACGCACCGCGCCGCCGCGCCAGAAAACGCTCCAGGCTACCTTGGACTGGAGTTACGGACTCTTGTCGGGGCTCGAACGTCGGCTGCTTCGCCGGCTAGCCGTGTTTGTCGGCCATTTTTCGATCGAGGCCGCCCTGGAGGTCGTGACGAGCGCGACCGTTGACGATGCGCACGTGTTTGGCGCCATCGATAGCCTCATCGCCAAATCGATGCTTGCGGCGAGGCCAGCCGGTGCAACGATGCGTTATCGCCTGCTTGACACGACCCGGGCCTATGCCCTCCAACGCGACGTCGACGATGCCGAACTCGTGAGCCTGGCCGCACGTCACGCGACCCATTATCTGCACTGGCTGGAGGAGACGGGAGCCGAATGGCCGACCCTGTCGAGCGCGACGCAACGGTCGCTTCATCTCGCCGGACTCGCCAATGTGCGCTCGGCGCTGGAATGGTGCTTCGGACCCAACGGGAATATTGAAGTCGGCGTCCGGCTGGCGGCCGCTGCTGCTCCAGTTTTTCTGTCGATGTCCTTGCTGACTGAATGCCATCGCTGGACGGTTCAGGCGGTTCTTGCCCTCGACGACACCACGCGCGGCGGATTGGAAGAGATGCATCTTCAGGCGGCCCTGGGGGTATCACTGATGTTCACGCGCGGAGGGAGGGATGCAGCACGCGTGGCGTTGAACAGAAGCTTTGCCATTGCCGAACGATCTGGCGATGCGCTCGATCAGCTTCAGATACTCGGCCCCCTGCAGATGTTTCACCTGCGCACCGGGGAGTTCAGGACTGCGCTGCAGTACGCGGAGCGCTGTTCCGTCATCGCCGGAACGCTTGAGGACGCCGTCTCCACCACATTGGCGCATTCCTTGACGGGAATTTCGCTTCACCTCAGCGGAGAGCTGGGCCGTGCCCAGACCGCGCTCGAAGCGGCGGTGCTACATGGACCGCGTTCGGACCGGACCACGACAAACTATCTCGGCTTCGACGGCAGGATTCTTGCCGGCGCGGTTCTGGCGAGGACACTTTGGCTGCAAGGCTATCCGGATCGGGCGGTAGAGCGCGTTCTGCTGACGACCAGGGATGCAGAAGAGTTGGCTCACCCATTAAGTTTATCCATTGCATTGATTTGGGCGGCCACCGTGTTCCTTTGGACCGGAAGCCTCAAGAGTGCTGAGGAGCATATCAATCGTCTTTTCTCCCATGCCGAATACAATTCGTTCGGCCCTTACCTCGCATTGGGGCGCGGCTACGCTGGCGGCATCCTGATTCGCCAAGGTGATGCGAATAGCGGGGTCAGCATGCTTCAGCACTGTTTGGCGGAGCTTCACGCCGCCCCATACGAACTCCACACCACGCCGCTCAATATCGCGCTCGTTCAGGGCCTTGCCGCAACAGGCCGGTTCCCTGAAGCTTTGGCACTGGTCGACGAGACGACCCGATTGGTCGAGGTCAACGGGGAACTCTGCTATCTGCCGGAATTGCTGCGCGTCAAAGGCGGCCTTGTCCTTGCAGCACCACAACCCGCTACCGACGAGGCGGAACTGTATTTCAAGCGAGCGCTCGAACTCAGTCGCCGCCAAGGCGCGCGGGCATGGGAACTGCGCACCGCCACCGACCTGGCCGCCCTTCAGGCCGCCCGCGGGCAACATGAGCGCGCCCGAGCACTTCTCCAGCCGGTCTTCGATGGTTTCGCGGAAGGCTTGGAGACAGCCGACCTGAAGTCCGCCGCACGCGTGCTGGCGTCAATGTAATTGGCTTGGCTGCCATCCTGCCCTATCGGCCCGGATCGGGCATCGATCATTCGTGAGGCTCGGAATCTCAAGCGACCGCTCTAACGGATCGGAGCACGAGCTATAGCCCTCTTCGTCGATCCATTTGCGGCGGACCACGAGTTCATCGCGGAAATAGCCGAGATGGGCGATCGGCCCGCCGAACGATGTCAGGCCGAGTTTGAAAAAGGCGTGAAACACTTCGCCTGCTGTTCCCTGAGGCACATTCTCAGCGACCGCCATCTTCGGATACGACCTCCCGAAACAGCTCCCGAATCTTGTCCTTAGCAATCGCCAGAGCTTCGATCCCAAAGGGCGTCGCGCGATAAACACGACGATGCGATCGCCCGGCGCGTTCTGTGATCGATTGGAGATAGCCCTTGCGCTCCATGGCATGGAGCATTGGATAGAGCGTGCCCGGACTGACGCGGTAGCCATGCCGCGCCAGCTCTTCGATCATCCATTGCCCGTAGAGATCGCCTTCGACGGCATGATGCAGGACGTGCAGTCGGATGAACCCTGACAATAGCTCCTGGTGCTCCATGCCCTGATTGCCCCAATATAATCTCAAAATCGAATATCGATATCGGAAGCCGATTATATGGTTGTTGATTAAATCCACAATCCGCCGGAGGGTCAAAATGGAAACCGAAGCGATGGAGCATTCCCATGATCAGCAAGATGGATCGCGATCCCCGCCATCACGCGCAGGACATGCAGGCTCGGCTGGCAGGAAACGGTGGTCATCTGCGGAGGAAATCGAAACGGTGGAATAGCTGCTCTTTCCCCATCCAGTCGGATTAATCCCGGTCCGGGTGGGCGGTGGACTCGTGGCTTGTGGCAGAACGGTCCTGCCACATCCTCACGGAAACGCCTGCCTCTTTCTCCATTTGTGACGGAGCGAATCTTGGTGTCGCCTATTTCTGCCGCTGAAACAGCGTCGTCACAAAGGAGCGGTATCAATGGCCAATCTCACATTCGTTCAGCCCGTATCAGTTTTCGTCGGCCTCGGCTTTCCCCGTGACGTGGAAACCGTCCTGGACGCCTACGACCTGTTGTTGGAATGGAATGGCATTTCGGACTTGGACTACCACGGTGCGCTTGCGGTTTGCCGCAAAGCTCTCAGTGGTGAGAGAACGGCCGAAGACGCGCGGGAGGCACTCGAACGCTTTGCCAGTAGCAGGGGCATCCTTTCGGAAGAAGCTCTCGACCAGGCCGCTAGCGACTTTGCCCAGGATTGGGGACGGCTAAGCGCCTAGTGCGTTTTCCGAATAATTGCGGTTACGTATCATAGCCAGCATGTGCGAACATGTTTTCGCATTCCTTTGGTGTG